>JANYDH010000058.1 GCA_025359865.1 Actinomycetes bacterium
AACACCTCAACCCTCCCAGACCAGCACACGTCATCAATCAACGCCGCCGATCAACACCCACCCATCACCAGATACTCAGGCCGCTAACAGCATCAAACCCCGGCACAGCATTCCGGTCGATGTGAGCACCCAACATCGACGCAGTGAACCGAGACAACGTGATCGAACGGACGCCCGCCGCTGTCTTAGGTTCCTTGCGAAGATACGACCGGTCCTGGAGTTGCATGAACTGCTCGGTCACTCTGATCTTGCAGTTCCTCAGATCGACCTTTCCTCGACGCAGACCGACCAGTTCGCTCCACCGCATCCCGCTGTCGACAGCGACGTAGATCAGGGCCCTGTATCTCTCGTTGTGTTCCTCCGCGAGACGGATCGCATCGTCCCAACCGAGGAAGCTCATCTCCCGCCTTGGTACGCGTGGCGGGTCGACCCGGTCGCACGGATTGTTCAGGACCTTCTGCGTTTGTACCGCGACTTGGAGCATCCTTCGAAGCGTGCGGTAATGGCGATGTACCGACGACGGAGCGATGCCCGCTGCGATCTCGTCGTTCAGCCAGTTCTCGATCTCGTCGACCGGCAGTTGACCGAGACGGTACCTACCGAACCTTGGCAGCACGAAACGCGCGAGGTCGCGCCGATACGTCTCTTGCGTCGTCGGAGACAACCGTCGACACAGCTGCAAGAACTCCTCAGCCCACACAGCAAGCGGAGTATCCGCGTTGCGCGGATCGACCCACTGTCCCCGCACCCGATCGGCGTTGTCGACCTCACGAAGGAATCGCTCAGCATCGGTCTTGCGCGCGAACGTCCGCGAAGTCGTCTTGCCGAGGGGGTCGGAGAATCGCGCCCGGTACCTGCCGCTTCGCTTCTCAATGTGTCCCATGAGAGCCACCTTTGGGGGTGTGCGGGGGGTGGGCCAACCGAATACTGGCGTATTTCACCGAATTTCGGCGAACGTCGACGGGCTCTCGGCCACAACGAAAAAGAACCCCTGACCTGGAATGATACCAGGTCAGAGGCTCTTTTCTCCGTTGAGGCGACGATGGGAATCGAACCCATGTACAGGGCTTTGCAGGCCCTTGCCTGAGCCACTCGGCCACGTCGCCAGGCACCGGGTCACCCCGGGCTGCGCCAGCACGATAGCGCATCCACGGTGCAGAACACCCGCCGCTATCGCCGATGATCCACGACCATGCCTCCGGCCCGCTTCCATGCCAACCTTGGTGTTCATGATCTCACGTCGACAATTCCTTGCTCTGGGCGCCGTCACCGTCGTTGCGACCGCATGTAGCGACTCGACCGACACTGCGGCCACGACAACGCCTGCCGCACCCATAACCACCGCTACGCAGACAACGACGGTGCCAACAACTCTCCCGCCGACAACCGTCCCGCCGACAACCCTCCCACCGACAACCGTCCCGCCGACAACCCTCCCGCCGACAACCGTGGCCGAGACCACCACGACGATCAGCATTGATGAACTCGCCAACGCCTACACCGAGTTCGGTCCATACCCCATCGGCTCGACCACCCTGCAACTTGCGAAGGGTCCGAAGGTGGAGATCTGGTACCCGGCGGTCGATGGTACGAGTGGAGAGGTCACGTACGACGTGCGCGACTTCACCCCCGACGCGATCCGCGCCCTTCTCACGGCCGACATTCCTGCCACATACACTTTTCCGGGCGGACGCGACGTGGACGTGGCCAATGGAAGCTTCCCGGTGGTGTTGTTCAGTCATGGATTCACCGGCATCCGGGTGCAGTCATCATTCCTCACCGCACACCTGGCGAGTTGGGGATTCATCGTCGCGGCACCCGACCACCCTTCGCGAGACCTTCCCAACGTGCTGCTCGGAACCGCATCGGGCGACCGCAACGATTCGGTCGACGATCTGCTGAAGACCCTCGAGTTGGTGACTGCCGAGGGGAGCGACGCAACGAGTCGGTTCAGCGGACGGGTTGACAACTCTCAGGTGGTTGCCGTCGGTCACAGTGCCGGCGGCAGCACCGTGGTCGGCGCCGCGCTCGACGCCCGCGTTGCCGGCTTCGTATCGCTGGCGTCGGGCATCTTGCTCGGACGCGGGAACGAAACCACGGGCACCACGACAACAACTCCAGCGGCCGACCTGCCGCAGAAGCCATCGCTGTTCATGGCTGGCAAGGTTGATGCAGTTGTGCCCGTCGAGACAGTCACCAGGCCGTCGTTTGAAGCCGCCATCACACCCACTCGGCTGTGGGTGGTGGACAGCGTCGGACACAATGGGTTCGACGACTTCTGCACATTCGGCAATGGCACCGGCATCATCGGGATCGCCGATGCATCCGGCCTTGGCCCTTTGCTCGATGCCCAGCCACAACTTCGGACCCTCGGCCAGGACGGATGTCTCCCACCTGCTGTACCGGTGGATCAAACGTTCCCGATCATCCGCCACGCAGTCACCGCATGGATCCGCGAATTGTTCGGCATCGATGCCGAACCAGTCGGTCTCGGCGCTGAAGTCGCCGGCGCCTACTCGGTCGCAGTGGAGATCGCCGAACGCCTCTGACCGCGGACATTTCGACGATCCAGTCCCCCACGGCCGACCGTTGGCGTTGGGTTGTTGTCAACAGGCTGTCGCACATTGCGGGTGGGGCGTGGCGGCATCCCGACCTGACTTCACCGATGTGAGTGGTGGGGCGTGGTCGACACGTGGAGGCACGTGTGCCTACGTAGCGACACGTGCCTCCACGTGTCGCTGCGATCAGCGATTCGAACTCACCACGGTGGAGACCCGGTCCCTGGCCGACCGCCCAACAGGTCTACAATGCCGCTGTCGCGATGACCGGTAGAACTCGCCGAGCTTTGGCGTTGGGTTGTTCTCAATGACAGCCCAACGCCAAAGGTCGGCCATGTTGCCGGTCATGTGTTGTCTGTCCCGGTGCCGGCACCGGGTTCAGTATCTGCATCGGCAGAGGCCCGCATGATCGCATCAGCGGCAACCCGGTGTGCCCGAGTGGTGGCCTCCACGGCTGGCTCACCAGCCATGAGGGCGACGAGCAAACCTGCGGCGAAGGCATCCCCGGCACCGGTGGTGTCGCTCACGTGCTCTAGACGGTTCGCCGGCACAGCAGTGCTGACCAGCGCGCCCGCCGGCGAACGCTGCATCACAACGCAATCCTGGGCACCTTGTTTGACGAAGGTGAGTACCGCGCCAATGGCCCCCAACCCATCCACACCGCCCAGTGTGGCGGCTTCCATCTCGTTGCACAGCAACACGTCAGGCACCAGACCGGTGAGGAGCGCCTGGATCCGCGTGACGCCGTATGCCTCGATCACGGCACTGGACGATGCATCGATCGAGATCATGATCTGGCGCTGGCGAGCCCACTGCATCAACGTGAGCGAGGTGCTGGCTAGCGGTTCGCCGACCAGCGAATACACCGGCACGTGGAGGGCGCCCAGGCCATCGAGCCAGGCGGGATCCGGATTGTCGAGCAGAGCGCAGGCCGCGCGATCGCTGAGCATCGTCCGCTCGCCTGCAACATCGACCAACACGACCACTGTGCCGCTGCGACCCTTGTGGCGAACGACCGGTTCGACCCCTTCGTCGGCGAGCATCTTCACCAAGTGCAGACCCTGGGCGTCGTCGCCGACTTGGCCGATGAACCGCGCGCTCCCTCCGGCCCGCACCACGTTGACGGCAACATTCGCTGCGCTGCCACCACGTCGGCGGTGAACCACTGCGTCAGTGTCGGTGGCTATGTTGACCGCACCGCTCAGGCGCACGACGACATCTTCGACAAGATCACCAATCGTCCCGATCACGCCCGGCAACGTACCGGCTGAACCGGTCCGCGACGTGGCGGGCCCGCACACCGACTGTTGCAGTTCGCTGAGCGTATGCTCGCTAGATGAGCGCACCCAGCGAGGATGAGTTGCATCTGCTGCTCGTCGAGCGCGACCGAATCCGCGCGCTGCACCTGCGAGATCGCGACAACAGGCCGCCGAGCTCGGCTCAGGGAGTGCATCACCTGGCCCTACTCTCATCCGATGTCGAGAGAACGATCCGCTTCTATCAAGACCTGCTCGAGTTCCCGCTGATCGAGGTGTTCGAAAACCGCGACTTCCGCGGCTCGACACACTTCTTCTTCGACATCGGCCACGGCAATGCCCTGGCGTTCTTCGACCTTCCCGGCCTCGATCTTGGCGAGTACGCCGAGGTTCTCGGAGGGCTGCATCATCTCGCCATCTCGATCGAGCCGAGTCGGTGGCAACATCTCAAGTCGAAGCTCGACGATGCCGGAATCGAGTACGTCCACATTGACGGTTCATCGCTGTATTTCCGTGACCCTGACGGAGCCCGACTCGAGTTGATCAGCGATCCACTTGGCGAGATGTACGGCTCGGCACTTGGGTAGGTCGACACCGGTGGCCTCGATCGGCGGGACCTGGTGCCCCGACCGGTACTTCGTCACCCGTACACGACTAGTTTGATCGACATTGAGGTAGAGGCCACGATAGGCAGACGAGCAGACGAGCAGACCAGCAGAGAGGCGCGGCAGTGACCACATCACGCAACCAACTGCATCTGGGCGTCGCGATCGACGGACACGGCGCACACCCCGCCGCATGGCGCACACTCGACGATGCCGCAGCGCGCGGCCTGTGGGACGGCACCGTCACCACACGCCACGCGCAGCGTGCGGCACAGGGCCTGCTCGACTTCGTCACACTCGACGATGCGTTGGCGGTACAAGATGGGGGCGAGGGACGCCTTCGGGGCCGCGTCGATGCACTCCTCACCCTCGCCAAGGTCGGCCCGCTCACCAGCGGCGTCGGGCTCATTCCCACTATCACCACCACCCACACCGAGCCGTTCAACGTGTCGAAGAACATTGCGACGCTCGACTGGGTCAGTCTCGGACGCGGTGGTTGGCGTGTCGAGGTATCTACTTCCACCGCAGAAGCCGACCACTTCGGCCGACACCAACCAATGTCCGAAGCGGAGGCTTGGGCAGAGGCAGCCGACGCAGTCGAGGTGGTCCGCAGGCTGTGGGACAGCTGGGAGGATGACGCCATCATCCGCGACCGGCCGACCGGTCGCTTCATCGATCGTGACCGAGTGCACTACATCGACTTCGAAGGAGCCCGCTTCAACGTGCGTGGGCCGTCGATCGTGCCCCGGTCACCGCAGGGCCAACCGCTCGTGCTCGTCGACGCATGCGGACAAGCGGCGACCACGTTGGCCGTCGCCACGGCCGATCTGATCGTGATCGACGCCGAAACGGGTGCCGCGGCCCACGAGCGTGTGAGCGCACTTCGCACGGCGCTGAGCGACGCTGGCCGAGATCCGGCAGAGGTGTTCATTCTCGTCAGAGCCGACGTGGTCTTCGGGGCTACGAGCTATGAAGCGTCGGCCCGACTTGCCGTGCTCGACCGCCACGAGCCATGGGCGGCCCACCCCGGCCGCCTGCGCCGTCTCGGCACGGCTTGCGCGTTTGCCGAACTCGCGATGGACTGGCAAGCCGAGCACGACATCAACGGGTTCGTGCTCGCACCCGCGGTGCTGGCCACCGATCTCGGCCGGATCGTCGATGAGCTCGTCCCGACACTTCAGGCTGCCGGCGGATTCCGCAAGCAGTACACGGGCGTCACATTGCGTGAGCACTTTGGCCTTGCTCGTCCCACCAGCCGCTATGCCACAGCCAGCGCCGGCAGCAGCTGAGAGCGATCCGCAGCCGTGTCGATGTCAACATCCCGAAAGCAGATCCACCTGGCGGCCCACTTCCCGGGTGTCAACAGCACCACGGTGTGGAGCGACCCGGCGTCGGGCAGCCAAATCGACTTTGCGTCCTTCGTCCATCTTGCGCAAACTGCTGAGCGAGGCAAGTTCGACTTCTTCTTCCTCGCCGAGGGGTTGCGGCTGCGCGAACACCGCGGCCGGATCTTCGACCTCGACGTCGTCGGTCGGCCCGACTCGCTCACGGTGCTGGCTGCGCTCGCCGGGCTCACAACGCGGCTCGGTCTTGCTGGAACGCTGAACACCACATTCAACGAACCGTTCGAGCTCGCCCGGCAGTTCGCCAGTCTCGATCATCTCAGCGGTGGACGTGCCGCCTGGAACGCCGTCACCTCGCCCGATTCCTTCACCGGCGAGAACTTCCGCCGAGGTGGTTTCCTCGACCCCGCCGACCGCTACGAACGTGCCACCGAGTTCATTGCGACGGTCCGTCAGTTGTGGGACAGCTGGGATGACGACGCCGTGCTGGCCGACGCGTATCACGGGGTGTTCGTACCCGACGACCGCATTCATCCGTTCTCGCACTCTGGTGCCGAGTTCGACATCCACGGCCAGTTCGATGTGCCACGCAGCCCGCAGGGCCAACCGGTGCAGATTCAGGCAGGTGACTCCGACGGCGGACGCGAGCTGGCCTCCAGATATGCCGATGTGATCTTCAGTCGTCACGCCAGCCTGCGCGAGGGCAAGGCGTTCTTCGACGACGTGAAGGGACGGTTGGCCAAGTACGGCCGCCTTCCGAGCGACCTGAAGATCATCCCGGCCGCCACCGTGGTGTTGGGTGACACCGAAGCCGAGGCCACCGAACGTGCCCGCCACCTCCGCGAGCAGCAGGTGAGCCCGCAGGGTGCCATCGCCTTCCTCGAGCAGATCTGGGGGCGCGATCTGTCGGACCACGATCCTGACGGACCACTACCGACGTTCGATCCCGACGCCGCTGGCCTCGCTTCGATCACTCGCGGGCGCGTCCGCCACGAGAAGGATCCGTTCGCCGTCGCGACCAAATGGCGCGAGGTCGCGGAAGCGAATCAGCTGTCGATTCGTGGACTCATCATCGAGATGACCACCCGAACGGCCTTCGTTGGAACTGCGCTACAAGTGGCCGACCGCATCGACGAGTACGTCCAGAGCGACGCCGCTGACGGCTACATCCTCGTACCGCATCTCACCCCGCACGGGCTCGACGATTTTGTCGACACCGTGGTGCCGCTGCTTCAGGAGCGCGGTTCGTATCGGGCCGACTACACAGGCACGACGTTACGCGACCACCTTGATCTACGTGTCCCGGCACGTGTGGCGGATGGATCCGCTGAATGACCGACGGTTACTATGAGAGCCACGACCTGGCCGCTGAGCACCCGCTCGATAACGCAATCTGGCATTCGCTCAACTCGTATCAGGCTGACCTGGCCGAGGTGACGGGAGGCGCCAGACGCTACTTCGACTCGGTCAACATCTTCGCTGCGGTCGACGACCCGGCATCGTCGTGGGATGATTTGGCGCAACTCGCAGGCCCGAGCCAACACGTCGTGTTGTTCCGCGATCAGGTACCAGCGCCACCCCCCGCTTGGCACCTTTCGACGCGCGGCCAGGGTTACCAGATGATCGCCACCACACTTGGCGAAACACAGGTTTGTGAGATCCGCCAGCTCGGCGACGACGACGTCGTCGCGATGCTCGACCTCACCGAAGCCACCCAGCCTGGCCCGTTCCGGCCAGAAACCATCCGGATGGGCCGCTACTTTGGCGTCTTCGACGCCGACCGACTCGTTGCGATGGCAGGCGAGCGGATGCACCTCACAGGGTGGACCGAGATCAGTGCCGTCTGCACCCACCCCACGGCCAGAGGTCGCGGGCTCGCAGCATCGCTCACCCGCCATGTTGCGATGGGCATCCTCGACAGGGACGAGCAGCCGTTCCTGCATGTGGCCGAGCCCAACGACAATGCCCGTCGCGTGTACGAGCGCCTGGGTTTCGTCACCAGACGAATGGTCGAGTTCGTTGCGCTCCGCACTCCACCAGCCCTTGTCTGACTCCAGGTCAGGTGCCGAGCGCAGCGGCGAGGAGTTCTCGCTCAGCATCGCCGATCGGCAGCGCAGCTATTGCCGCCAGGCCAGCAGGCGTCATCTTCGAGGCAGTCTTGCGGATCACATCGACGAGACGTTCGCGTGGCAACCTAGGAGCCATCTCGGCGAGTTGCGTTTCGATGAACACCAGGCATGCCGCATCTTCGAGTGCAGCTGTCTCGGGGTCGCTCCCCAGATCGTCACGTCTGATGAGCGCCTGTACTCGCTCGATCTGCACGGGCGGATAGCCGGCTTCGGCCAGGATCACCTCGATCTCCTGCGCGTGGCGCAACTTCTGATCGCGCCGCCACCGCAAGTAGGCGGCGCGCCCTTCCGGGTAGCTGGAGCGCGGTACCTGCCAGCGGCGCAGATGGTGTGCACGCGCTGCCAACAGCAACTCCTCGGATGCGTCAGGCCGCAGGAAGCGGACCCAACCGACTGCCAATCGACCATGTGCCAATGCAAGCGCCAACTGCTCGCCGCGCACACCGATCACCGTTGGGTCGGCAGCGTTTGCTGCATCGATTGCGGCAACGGCAGCTGAGTATCGGCCGTTCAGACCGCACACTCCGAGTCGCCGACCTCAGCCACGAATGGTCCGGTTTCGCCATAGTCCGCGTAGAACTCCGGATGCACGTCTGGCAGCGGAAACTGATCGAGGTCGACGAGACCCTTCGTGATCTCTGCGGCACCGCCGACGCGATCCATCCAACTCCGAAACACCTCGCCAGCTTCGCGTTCCTCGGCGAATCGGCGCACGACACGCACTGCGGCTTCTGGTGCATTCTTGGCCGGCAGTCGCAATGCCTTCTCGCCGAAGTTGATCTGCTCTTGGCCGACGTACCCACCGAGCAACATCTGGTACCCGGGAGCCGACCTGCCATGTGCCCGTCGTTCGGCGCCGAAGAACCCGATATCCGCGGTGTGATGCTGGCCGCAACTGTTGGTGCAGCCCGAGATGTTGATCCGCACGCCGCCAACTTCGGCGAGACCTTCTGCTTCGAGCGCTTCGCCGATTGCCTTTGCCAGACCGCGAGACTGGGTGACCGCGATGTTGCAGGTGTCCGAGCCCGGACAGGCGACGACATCGCGCGCCAGTTCCGCTCCGGGCCGCGCCATACCGATTGCGTCGAGCCGGGCGTAGAGCACCGGAAGTTGGGCCTCGCTGAGCGCGCGGAACACGACGTTCTGGCGATTGCTCAACCGCACATCGGCGCCCAGCTCACGCTGAATTGAAGCCAGTGAGCGGAACTGTGCTGCGGTGATGTCACCGAGGCCCGCATAGGCAACGGCCGAGACTGAACCGTTGGCGGTACCGCGAATCACGCTGGTTGCGGCCCACCGACCGTAGGGGTCTGACGGGAGCAATCGCACGGCGACTCCTTGACCGACGGCGGACACCTCGCCTCGCGATGCTCTACCGGCAGGAGCGTCGCCGACCTTGTCGACGATCGCAGGGATACCTCCCGGCCATGACGACGACGCCGGCAGGGTACGACGGACCTTCAGTACTCGTCGACGAAGTTCGTCGATGCCGAGTTGATCGACCACCCACTTCAGTCGGGCGCGCAGCTTGTTGTCGCGGTTGCCGGTCTGATCGAACACTCGCAACAACGCCTCGATGGTGGGCAGCAGATCCTCGCGGGCGGTGAACTCTTCGAGCGCCAGCGCCGGATGAGGGGTTGCCCCTAACCCGCCGGCGATGTACACCCGGAATCCGGTCTCGACCGAACCGTCAGGCAACGTGCGCGAGGTGGCGATGACACCGGCGTCGTTGAACATCGCTTGGCCGCAATCGGTGGAGCAGCCCGAAAAGTTGATCTTGAACTTTCTCGGCAGCCGTTGTCCGAGCGGGTTCCGCACGAAGTGCTCGAAGGCCGCTTCGGCCCACGGGGTGACGTCGAGGAACTCGTGTGGGCATGCACCGGCGAGATGGCAGGCCATCACGTTACGGACCGTGTCGCCGCACGACTCGCGGCTGGTGAGCCCTACGGCCGCGAGTTCGCGCAGCACCTCGGGCACCCTGGTCAGCTCGACGAAGTGGATCTGGACGTTCTGACGGGTGGTGATATGGCCCCAGCCGCGTGAGTACGTCTCGCTGAGGTACCCCATCAGATCGAGTTGCTCGGGCGTGATGGTTCCGGCCGGCAGTTTGATCCGCACCATCTGGTTGGTGCCGCCCTGACGCTGGCCGTAGACGCCGTTGTTCAGGCGCATCACCCGAAACACATCTTCGTCGATCTCACCGGATTGGTACTGGGCGATCGCCCGCTCGAACCGTTCGATGTCGCGGTGCTGCTCGGCATCGAGGTCACGAGGTGCTGCGATGATGGGGGTGATGTTCACTGCGGTGCCTCCGACCTAATCCCGACTATTTCAATCAACAATATCAGGATTAGAGGCGGATGCCACGCTCATCGCCAGCATCGCGCATACCGCGCCGATCAACGACCGGGCGATTCGCCGATCTCGCGTAGCGCGTCGTGGATCGCTCCTCGCAGCCTCCTGGCCGGTTCTGGGGCGAGATGGGCAACGAGTCCCTCCGCCGGTCGCCCCACCTCTTCCACCGTGAGCACCACCCTCGGCTGCGCATCGTCGTAGTCATCACTGATCGCGATCGCCCACGACAGCAGCGCTGCGTCATCGGTGCCGGGGGGCAGATCCGAGGGGTCAAACGGATAGTCGTCGATAGAGCGGCGCATCACCGCAGCCTGCCACACAACCCACTCCCATCATTCGGAGATGGTTCTGAGCCGCAGAAGGCGCGTCACCGGATGTCCCGCGTCGAGTTTCCTTTGGTGGCGATAGGAAACTCGACGCGGCGCGCGTCAACATCGACGACTGATCGGATCGCGACTCCAAAGTGAGCAACTGATCACCGCCGGAACGACCAATCGCCGACCGTTGGCGTTGGGTTGTCATTGGCAGGTAGTCGCAAATTGCGGGTGAGGTTGGCGGTACCCGGTCCCGATCCCGGCCGTGCGGTCGCGCTGCAGCGTGAACGTTCGTTGCATGACAGGCAGGCGTGGTGGAAGTCTGGATCAGCGACCACGACGGCTGTGCGGGCAGCATCGCGTCGACTTTCACGTCGCCAGCGCCGATAACTCGACGCGACTCGGCACCGCAACAACGGGTAGGCCCGGCGGGCGAGCTGTCAGTCGCCGACGTTGAGCCGACTTCTGTGGCACAACCACGAGTTCAGCAACACCCATGACACCGTTGCCGACAACACGACCAGACGGCCAACCTCACCCGCCACACCACCAAACAGCATCGTGCGACAGCCCGTTGGCAACAACCCGACGCCCAAGGTCAACCATGTAGGGCTTCGGTCATTGACGCAAACTCCCACACAACCCACACAACCCACACAACCCACACGTACCGGTCGGCGCTAGGTGACGGGCGGCAGCAGCGCGTTCGGGTTCATAATCCCATCGGGGTCGAGCGCCCGCTTCACCGCGCGCATCGCTGCGATCTCGGCGGCCGAACGGTTGAGATGCAGCCACCCCGCCTTGGCGGTGCCGATCCCGTGCTCGGCGCTGATGCTGCCGCCCAACTCACTGACGTACCGGTAGATCTGCTCGTCGAGTCCGCCATCGTCGATGTAGCCGCCACGGCCGTTGGCCCAAGGCGGGGTCCCCGTGACGTTGACGTGGATGTTGCCATCACCGACGTGACCGAACTGCCACGTCGTCGCGTCGGGCACCACTCGGGCGACGCGACCCGGAACGTCACGGACGAATACTGCAAGCTCACTGATGGGGACCGTCACATCGAACTTGTGCGGTACGCCAACCGTGCCGACCGCGAGCGTGTGCTCCTCCCGGTAGCGCCACAATTGCGCCCGGCGTACCGAATCGATGGCGACTGCAACTTCGCGAACCGTCGCCACGCCACCGACAGCGGCCGTCACCAGCGCAGTCGGGTCATCATGCGCGGCGACCTCGATCAGCACGTACGCCGGCCAGTGACGTTGCAGTGGTGGCGGTAGGCCGAACGCCGCACAGACCAATCGCATCCCTGCATCGAGCATCAGTTCAGCCGCATCGAGACAGTCCAGCGAAGACCGCCAGACGCCTACGGCATCGACCGCGTCGGAGATGGACGAGAACCCGATCAGCGCAGTCAGGCGTTGCTCATGCATCGTCACCAGTCGAAGCCGCGCCGCTGTGACGAGGCCGAGCGTGCCCTCGCTGCCACACAGCAGTGACGCCAAGTCGTACCCGGTGTTGTCCTTGACCAGTCCACCGAGCCGGCTGACCACATCGCCCGTTCCCAGCACTGCCTCGACGCCGAGCAACTGCTCACGAGTGCCGCCGTAGCGCAACACGTTGACACCGCCCGCGTTGGTGGCAATCGTGCCTCCAACCGTGGCCGAATCGCGGGCGCCGAAGTCGATCGCATACCGCAGACCAGCAGCTGCTGCTACCTGCTGCAGCGCCGCAACGGTGACACCCGCACCAGCCGTGACCTGCCGCGCAACAGCATCGACCGGGCCAATGCGGTCGAGGCGTCGCAGGCTGACCACCAGTTCACCGGCAAGCGGTACGCCTCCACCGACGAGCCCGGTATTGCCGCCCTGGGCCACGATCGCAATGCCAGCGGATCGGCAGAGAACAACGACAGCGACGACCTCATCGAGCGAGCCGGGCCTCACAACGGCACGCGTTGACCCGACGAACCTGCCAGTCCAGTCGACCTCGTACGTACGGCGCTGGTCAGGCGCGGTGAACACGTGTGGCTCACCGACGATCTCGGTGAGCGACCGCACCAACGCGGCGTCGATGCCGTTCACGGCGAGCATCCCCGCACAATACCGTCGCCGGGCCAGAGGCGGTACGGTCGCCGGATGCAGACCGCTGGGCGTTCCGATGCAAACATGTACGCCGCCCTGTTCGCTGGGTTCGCCGACCGACTCGATCATCGGTGCATCATCGATGCGACCGGGGAGGTCATCACCTACGGTGAGGTCGATCGGCGCAGCGCACAGGTTGCGAGCGCGCTGCGATCACTCGGCGTCGATCAGGGCGACCGTGTTGCGTTGCATGCGGACAAGTCGCCGGAGGCGCTGATCACATACCTGGGCGTAGTGCGTGCCGGCGCAGTGTTCTTGCCACTGAATCCGGCGTATCGGGCGGACGAGGTCGCCTACTTCCTCCACGATGCCGAGCCTGCCGTCGCGATCGGTCGGCCAACCGACCGCGGTTGGTTCGACAACGTGGCAGCAGACGCGGGTGTGCGTCACGTTCACCATCTCGGCTGCGACGGTGACGGGTCTTGGGCCGAACTCATCGCTATCGCGAGCGCCGACGATGATGCACCCCCAATTCCTACTGCACCAGATGACTTGGCGACGATCGTGTACACGTCGGGCACCACCGGCAGGTCAAAGGGCGCGATGCTCAGCCATCGCAACCTGATCTCGAACGGGCGGGCCCTCCAACAGATCTGGCGATTCGATCTCAACGACGTGCTCATCCACGCGCTACCGATCTTCCACGTCCATGGTCTGTACATCGCCACCCATACGGCGATGCTCACCGGGATCCCGATGCTCTTCCACCGCACCTTCGACTCCGCTGCGGTGCTTGCCTCGCTGAGCAAAGCCACAGTGCTCATGGGCGTACCGACGATGTACACGCGGCTACTTGGCGAGTCGAGCCTCGATACCGCCGCCTGCGGCGCCATGCGGCTGTTCATCTCCGGATCGGCGCCCCTGTCGGCCGACACGTTCCGCGAGTTCAGCACGCGCACCGGGCACACCATCCTCGAGCGCTACGGCATGACCGAGACGGGGATGAACACCAGCAATCCTTGCGATGGTGAGCGCAAGGCCGGCACCGTTGGGCTGCCGTTACCGGGCGTGTCGGTGAGGGTGACTCACGATGGCAAGGTCGTCGCGACGGGCGAGGTCGGCGATGTGCAGGTACGGGGACCGAACGTGTTGCGCGGCTATTGGAGACGACCGGACAAAGATGCAGAGGAGTTCACGGCCGACGGGTGGTTCAAGACCGGCGACGTCGGCATGTTCGACGACGACGGGTACCTGGAACTCGTCGGACGATCGAAAGACCTCGTGATCTCCGGCGGCTACAACGTGTACCCGAAAGAGATCGAACTGCTCCTCGACGAGGTACCAGGGGTAATCGAGTCGGCCATCATCGGGCTCGCCCACCCTGACTTCGGTGAAGTGGTCACCGCGGTACTCGTCATCGAACCGGGTACGGAGATCGATACTGCAGCGCTGATTGCCCACTTGAAGACCCGCCTCGCCTCGTTCAAAGTGCCCAAAACGATTCATGTGATCGACGAATTGCCGCGAAATGCGATGGGGAAAGTGCGCAAGAACCTGCTTCGCGACCGATTTTCGTGAGGGCTGACGCCCCGGGTGTGACCATCGTCCGAGCGGGCATACATTTCGTTCAAAGCAAGCCGTCGAGCGACACGCCATTCCTAGGGTGATGAGGTGACCGACGTGCACCGGCTGACCATCCGGACCACAGGCACCGACCCACGATTGCAGGCCCTCGTCAACGCGGCTCGCACGTCTGGCGTCACCGTTGCGCATCCCGATTGCGTTCCGATCGGCATCGCCGACATCGTCTTCGTGCACGGGTCGCTCACCGCCGGCCAGCGCGATGAGCTCGCCGCCGTGTTGATCGACCCGCTGCTCCAGACCGGTTCGTGGGACACGCCCACCGGACGGGCCGTCGAGGTGGCCTTGCTCCCAGGCGTCACCGACGATGCGGCCACTGCGGTACTTACCGCATGCCGAATGCTGCATATCCCCGTCGTCGCTGCCGCTGCCGGGCGCCGTATCGAACTGCCAAACGAACTACCAAACGAACTACCAAACGACCTACCAAACGACCTACCAAACGACAGCTCGAACGATGCGGACCGCGTTACCGAACCGGTGCGCGAACTCGCCCGCACTGTGCTCGCCAACCCAGTGATCGAACGCTGGCACGCGGGCACCATCGAAGCGCACTTCGCTGATGGTCACGCCGGCAGTAACCGCGCCGAACTCGTTCCCATCCGGACACTCGACGCCGATCAACTCGCCGCGCTGAATGCGACACGCGGGCTGGCACTCGACCTCGCTGAGCTGCAAGCCATCCGAGAACACTTCGTCGCCGCACGGCGTGAACCCACCGATGCCGAACTCGAGACCTTGGCCCAGACGTGGAGCGAGCACTGCGCTCACAAGACCTTCCAGGCAGCGATCACTACCGCCGACGGTGGCAGCGTCCCACCGCTCATGGGGCAGTTGCGCCGGTGTACCGACCAGATCGCCGCACCGTTCGTACGGTCGGCGTTCGTGGGCAATGCGGGCATCATCTCGTTCGTGCCTGGGGTTTCCCTGGCGCTGAAGGCCGAAACCCACAATCATCCATCGGCGGTCGAACCGTTCGGTGGAGCCAACACCGGCGTTGGCGGCGTCATCCGCGACGTGCTCGGCACCGGGCACCGGCCGATTGCGGCTACCGACGTGTTGTGCTTCGGCCTGCCCGACATGCCCGCGGATCAGGTTCCGGCCGGCTCGCTGCACCCTGAACGAATCCGTGATGGTGTGATCGCCGGCGTCGCAGACTATGGCAACAAGATCGGGCTGCCCACCGTTGCCGGCGCCGTGTTGTACGACGCCGGCTTCACCACCAATCCGCTAGTGTTCTGCGGGTGTATCGGCATCGGCGACGATCGCCCGCTGCCCGCCCAACCCCACCCGGGCGATCGCGTCGTCGTGCTCGGCGGCCGCACCGGCCGCGACGGCATCAAAGGCGCAACCTTCTCGAGTGCGACGATGGATGCAACCACGGGTGAGGTCGCGGGGGCAAGCGTGCAGATCGGCGACCCGATCACCGAGAAGCTGCTCATCGACGTCATCATCGGCGCCGAGGACCTGTACCGCGCCATCACCGACTGCGGTGCCGGTGGCCTGTCGTCGGCCATCGGCGAGATGGCCGAATGTGTCGGCGCCGACATCGAGTTGGGCTTGGTGCCGCTGAAGTATCCCGGGCTCGAGCCGTGGGAGATCTGGCTCTCCGAAGCTCAGGAGCGAATGGTCCTCGCTGTACCGCCCGATCAGGTCCCGGCACTGCTTGAGCGCTGCGTCGAGCATGGCGTTGAACTGACCGACCTCGGCAGATTCACGGGAGACGGGCGGCTGGTCGTGCGTCATCACGATGCGGTCGTGGTCGACCTCGATCTGGCGTTCATGCACGATGGTCGTCCTCAGCGCGCGATGGTGGCCGAGTTGCCGACGCCCCAACGCGCCATCCCAACGGGGCGCGTCGTCGCCGATGTGCGTGGCACACTGCTCGCGCTGTTGGCGCATCGCAACATCGCATCGAAGGCCGACGTGATCCATCAATACGATCACGAGATCCTCGGTTCCACAATCGTGCGACCGATCACCGGTGTCGCCGCCGACGGACCGAGCGATGGAGTAGTCATCGCTCACCCTGGTGATACTCACGGCTTCGCGATCGGTATCGGCGTCAACCCATGGTACGGGCTCCACGACCCCGAGGCGATGGCTCACGCGGCCGTCGACGAAGCGATCCGCAATGTGGTGGCCTGTGGTGCCGACCCCGAGCGGGTGGCATTGCTCGACAACTTCTCGTGGGGCGACCCGCGCCGGCCCAGCACACTCGGCGAACTGGCTGCGGCAGTGAAGGGCTGCTGTGATGCGGCCCTTGCTCATCGCGCGCCGTTCGTCTCTGGCAAGGACTCACTCAACAACGAGTACATCGGAAGCGACGGCCGTCGCCACGCCGTGCCGCCCACGCTCGTCATCACCGCCGTCGCCCATGTTCCCAACGCAAACCTGGTGGTCACATCCGACGCAGCCGCTGCTGGCGATGTGCTCGTGCTGGTCGGTGGCACCAGAACTGAGTTCGCCGGGTCGCATCTCGATCTGATCCTCGGCGAGCCGGCCGAGCCCGGCGTCGCTCCACAACCAGACCCCGCCGCCCCCGCCCGCTACCGACAGCTGCACGCTGCGATTCGCGCTGGACTCGTTCGTGCGTGCCACGACGTGAGTGAAGGCGGTCTCGCTGTCTCCCTGGCCGAGATGTGCATCGGTGGACGCCTCGGCGTCGAGGTGACATCGCTGCCCGATGCGAACCCGATCACCTCATTGTTCGCCGAGTCGATCGGTCGGCTGGTGGTCGAAGTTCATCCTCGCGACCTCGCTGCGTTCACAGTGCTCCTCGCCGAGCCCATCACCGTGCTCGGCTCCGTGACCGACCGGGACGTGCTCGAACTGCCGGGCGTCACACCGATCCGAGTCGACGAACTCGTCCATGCGTTCACCCGATCGGAGCAGAGTTCGTGAGCCGGCCGAAAGCGATTGTGGTAGCGGGCCCCGGAACCAATCGCGATACCGCTGCGGCGCGCGCCCTTGATCTGGCCGGTGCCGATGCCGAAATCATCCTGTCGGCCCGCCTCGTTGCCGAACCCGAACTGCTCGACGACGCACAGATGCTGGTGATCGCCGGAGGGTTCAGCTACGCCGACGCGCTTGGTGCGGGACGAATGCTCGCGCTCGAACTGACCCATGGAGGCACCGGTCGCCTCGGCGAGATGCTGCGGTCGTTCGTGGATGCCGGCCGGCCGGTGCTCGGCATCTGCAACGGGTTCCAGGTTCTCACCCGAGCCGGGCTGCTACCTGGTGCGCTCGGGCACAACGAACAGGGCCGATTCGAATGCCGCTGGGTCGAGCTCAGTGCACCTCCGAGCCGGAGCATCTGGACCGCCGGGCTCGGTGCCGTTGACGTTGCTGGCGACAGTGACGGTGCCGGTGACGGCGATGACGACAACTCAGGGCAGGCGACGATCCACTGCCCGATCGCTCATGGCGAAGGCCGCTACGTCCACCGTGATCCTGCCGGCCTTGCCGCCGACGGGCAAGTCGCCCTGCGCTACGCCTCGGGAAATCCGAACGGCTCCGTGGCCGACATCGCCGGCGTCTGCGACCCGACCGGCGTGGTGTTGGGCCTCATGCCACACCCCGAGGATCATGCTGTGGCCCGCCAACACCCGCGGTACCATCGCGGTGGAGGCGGACCCGCCCACCTCGGTCTGCGGCTCTTTCAATCCGGCGTTCGGCACGCGAAGGAGCTGTGAGCATGGCTGCATCACTCGTCACCCCTAGTGCCCCGTTCACCGATATCCACTTGCCGCTGGCCGATCGGCGGGCTGGCAAGGTGCGCGTCTCATATGCGCTGGCCGACGACCGTCGGCTGTTCATCACCACCGATCGTCTCTCGGCATTCGACCGCGTCATCGCCAGCGTGCCGTACAAGGGGCAGGTACTCAACCAACTCGCTGCGTTCTGGTTCCGCACCACGGCCGACATCGTGGCGAACCACGTGCTGTCGCTGCCCGACCCGAACGTGCTGGTCGCCAGGGCCGCGACCCCGCTCCCTGTCGAGGTGGTCGTCCGCGGTCACATCACCGGGGTCACCTCCACCTCGCTGTGGACACGCTATGCGGCCGGCGCTCGCCTCATCGACGGACATCAGCTACCCGACGGACTCCTCAAGAACACGGCGTTGCCGAATGCTCTGGTCACCCCGACCACCAAGGGTGATCACGGTGCCCATGACGAACCGCTGTCGTGTTACGAGGTCGTTGCCCGCGGGCTGGTCGAGGCGCCGCTATGGGGTCGCGTGCTCGAAGCAGCGCTCGAGGTGTTCCGCCGCGGGCAGGAGGTTGCGGCGGCGGCCGGCCTCATCCTGGCCGACACCAAGTACGAGTTCGGTCTGACACCCGGTGGCGAACTGTTGCTGATCGACGAGGTCCACACACCCGATTCGTCACGGCTGTGGGTAGCGGCGACCTACGACGATCGTCTTGCTGCCGGCAACGAGCCCGAAAGTCTCGACAAGGAACTTGTCAGGCGGGCACTTGCCGACGCGGGTTTCCGCGGCGATGGCGACCCGCCGGTACTCGCTGACGAGGTGTGGCACCAGACCACGTCTCGCTACGTCGACGCGTACGAACGCCTCACCGGCGCGCCGTTCATTCCGGGCGACTATCCAGTCGACGAGCGCATCCATTCCTCCCTCACGCAAGCAGGCATCCTGTGACATCCATACCGCTCGTCGCCGACGATCGACCGCGCGAAGAGTGTGGCGTGATCGGCATTTCCACGCCGCACGGCGAAGGTGTCGCCCAGTTGGCGTTCTTCGGTCTGTTCGCCTTGCAGCACCGCGGGCAGGAAGCAGCAGGCATCGCCGTGAGCGACGGCCAACGCGCCCGCGTCCACAAAGAGCCTGGTCTCGTCGCAAACGTGTTCACCCCCGAGGCATTGGCCCCGCTCACGGGGTACCACGCGATTGGACACAACCGCTACAGCACGACGGGTTCCAGCACCGATCGCAACATTCAGCCGTTCCTGGTCGAGACCATGCACGGCCCGCTGGCACTCGCCCACAACGGCAACCTCGTGAATGCGCCAGGGCTGCGCGAAGAACTGTTGTCACGCGGGTTCGGCCTCACCGCCACCAGTGACACCGAGGTGATGACGCTGATGCTGGCCGCCTCGGGGGGCCGTACGTGGGAGGAGCGCATCGAGCGGACGCTCCCCGCATGGAAGGGTGCCTATTCGTTGGTCCTCCTCGCAACCGATCGTGTGATCGCGGTACGCGACCCGTGGGGATTCCGGCCGCTGTCCACCGGACGGCTACCACATGGCGGCCACGCCGTGGCGAGCGAGACCTGCGCTCTCGCCACCCTCGGATGCATCGACATCACCGAAGTCGCACCCGGAGAGATCGTCACGTTGCAGGGTGCCGAGATCCACCGCCGTCAAGCACTGGCACCGGCGGCAACCGCGGCTCGCTGCACGTTCGAATTCGTCTACTTCTCGCGGCCCGACTCCAATTGGAACGACCGCAACGTGCACCACGTACGGCAACGCCTGGGTGCGGAGTTGGCCACCGAGACCGGAATCGATGCCGATGTAGTCATCCCCGTTCCTGATTCCTCGATCCCGGCGGCAATCGGGTACGCCAGAGTCAGCGGCATCGCCTACAACGACGGGCTGATCAAGAACCGCTACATCGGCCGCACGTTCATCGAGCCGACGCAAGACATCCGCGAGCGCGGGGTGGCCCTGAAGTTCAACGCGCTGCGAGAGAACCTGGCTGGCAAGCGGGTGATCGTGATCGACGACTCGTTGGTTCGTGGCACCACCGCCGGACCACTCGTGAAACTCATCCGTGATGCTGGCGCGACCGAGGTGCACATGCGGATCACGTGCCCACCGATCACGCATGCATGCCACTTCGGCGTCGATATGGGCCACGATGGCGACCTCATCGCGGCACGTCTGTCGATCGACGAGATTCGTGAGCGGATCAGCGCGGACAGCCTGGCGTTCCTCTCGTTGGACGGCATGATGCGGGCGATCGGCGGCGAGGGCGAACAGGCCCCCGGCTACTGCAATGCCTGCTTCACCGGCCGCTATCCGATCGAGATCGGCGATGCACAGCCGAAGCTTGCGTTCGAAGGCGTGCTCGCCTGATGCGGGTGTTGGTGATCGGCAACGGTGGCCGCGAACACGCCATTGCGTGGGCCTGCGCCCGTCACGGACATACGGTCGAGATGGTCGAGCAATTGCCTGCGGATGCCACCGCCGAAACCGCCCACCTCGTGATCCCCGGGCCTGAGCAGGCGTTGGTGGACGGAGTCGCCGACGAGTGCGCTCGGCGAAACATCCCGTGTTTCGGCCCCACTGCGAGCTTGGCTCGACTCGAGTCATCGAAGGCGTATGCACGCGAACTCGCCACCTCGCTCGGCGTCCCAGGACCGCGCTTCGCAGTCTTCGCCCCCGGCGACCACGCTGCGGCGCTCGACTGGTGGCGCCGACTCGGCACCGCAGTCGTCGTGAAGCAAGATGGGCTGGCGGGCGGCAAGGGAGTCACCATCCCCGCCGACCCGGCCGCCACCGAGGCCGCAATCATTGGGGTCGACGGGCCGTTCATCCTCGAGGAACGGATGCTCGGTCCAGAGTGTTCACTGCTTGCGCTCTGCGATGGGCATACCGCGCTTGCGCTACCGCTCGCGCAGGACCACAAGCGGATCGGAGAGGGCGACACCGGGCCGAACACCGGCGGAATGGGTGCATTCGCCCCGGCACCGATCCCTTCCGAGCCAGCCGACCTGATTGCCACGTTCGTGCAACCGGTGCTCGATCACTTCGCCGCAGCCGGCACGCCGTACGTCGGCGTGCTGTATGCCGGGCTGATGTTCACCCCGGACGGTCCCCGCCTTGTCGAGTACAACGTTCGGTTCGGCGACCCCGAGGCACAGGCAGTGCTCCCGCTCGTGGAGAGCGATCTGGTCGAGGTGGCGCTCGCTGCGACCCGCGGCCAACTCGCCACGACCGCGCTGCACATTTCCGCCGGTGCGGCATGCACTGTGGTCGCAGCGGCCCCCGGTTACCCCGGTACACCCGTCACGGGAGCCGTGGTGGCGATACCTTCCACGGTGGCCGACGATGCAGTGATCTTCCCATCGGCGTTGCGTGATGGACGCACCGCTGGCGGACGGGTACTTGCCGTCACCGGACTCGGTACCGATCTCGCCGCAGCCCGTGCTGCGGCGTACCGAGTGATGGCCGACGTGTCGTTTCCCGGGATGCAAGTACGGCGCGACATCGCATGGCGAGCACCCGGCGCGGCACTGCGCTCGTACGCCGCTGCCGGTGTCGACATCGACGAAGGTAACCGAGCCGTAGCACAGATGAAAACGGCGGTCGAGCGCACGCACGGAGCCGAAGTGATCCGCGGGGTGGGCAGCTTCGGCGGCGTGTTCAGCGCGAAGGCGATCGCCGCGATGCACGACCCGGTACTCGTTGCGTCGACCGACGGTGTCGGCACCAAGGTCGAGCTAGCGGCGCGTCTTGGTCGCGTGCGGGGCGTGGGCATTGACATCGTCAATCACTGCATCGACGACGTGCTGGTGCAAGCGGCGCGCCCACTGTTCTTCCTGGATTACATCGCTGCTTCCCGGCTCGATGCAGACATGGTCGCCGAAATCGTCACCGGCATGGCCGAAGCCTGCCTGGCGGCCGGTTGCACGCTGTTGGGCGGCGAGACCGCCGAAATGCCCGGGGTGTACTCCCCCGGTGCGTTCGACATTGCCGGCACGTTGGTCGGTGTCGCCGAGCAGGCGTTGTTGTTGCCCCGCCCCGACGTCTGCGCTGGCGACGTGCTGATCGGTATCGCCTCCAGCGGACCGCACACCAACGGCTATTCGCTACTGCGCCGGTTGTTCCAGTGGATCCCGATGGACGTGATTCCGGAGGGCATGGACCGGCCGCTCGGCGATGCCCTCCTCGAGCCGCACCGCTCGTACCTCCATGTGCTCGACCCGGCGATCACCTCGGGCCGGGTCAAGGCGCTCGCCCACATCACCGGCGGAGGGCTACCCGAGAACCTGCCTCGCGTGCTGCCCAGTGGTGTGCATGCAGAGATCCACATTTCGTCGTGGCCGGTCCCACCGCTGTTTCGTCTGGTCCGCGAATTGGCGGCGGGCATGGACACCCACGAGCTGTACCGCACGCTCAACATGGGCGTCGGTATGGTCGTCGTGTGTGCCGCCGACGCCGTCACCGCGGTGCAGGCATCGATCGCGGAACCAACCTGGGTGATCGGTCGGCTCATTCCCGGCGAGCGCGGCGTGACCCTGCTTGAATGAGCAACTGAGAACCGCCGCGACGACAGCCAAAACCGCCCGACCTTTGGCGTTGGGCTGTCATTGACAGGTTGTCGCAAAATGCGGGCGGGGTTGGCGGTACCCGATCCCGGCCCCGGCCCCGGCCGTGCGGTCGCGCTGCAGCGTGAACGTTCGGTGCATGACAGGCTGGCGTGGTGGAAGTCTGCATCAGCGACCACGACGGCTGTGCGGGCGGGATCGCGTCGATTTTCATGTCGCCAGCGCCGATAACTCGACGCGACTCGTCCCGGAAAGGCGTAGTGGGCGGGATCGCGTCGACTTTCATGTCGTCAGCGCCGATAACTCGACGCGACTCGGCACCGCAGCAACGGGTAGGCCCGGCAGGCGGGCTGTCAGTCGCCGATGTTGAGCCGACGTTGAGCTGACTTTTGCGGCACAACCATGAGTTCAGCAACGACCATGACACCGTGCCGACAACACAACCAGACGGCCAACCTCACCCGCGACACCACCACACAGCATTGTGCGACAGCCTGTTGACAGCAGCCCAACACCAAAGATCGGGTAGTGCGACGTGGAGTCGCGAAGTGCAGAACGAGATGGCAATTTCGCGCGTTGTGTTCGTCACTTCGCCCGTGGCTGCACATCGGCACGCCAGCCCTGCGCACGCCACACCCACCAGTACCGACCCACGCTCCTACTTGAGTTGGCACGCCCGATATGTCCGCGCACGGTGCCGCGTTGTGATCGTCGGCGGGCTGAGGTGGTGGTACGCGCGGCTGAGGGGCGGTCGGCCAGGGACCGGGTCTCCGCCGTGGCGAGTTCGAATCGCTGATCGCGGCGACACGTGTCGAGCTCGCCACACCACTCACATCAGCGAGGTCGGGACGGGGTGCCGCCACACCCGCCAGACCTTTGGCGTTGGGCTGTCATTGACAGCAGCCCAACGCCAAAGGTCAGTCGATGCCGGCGGCCAGCATCTCGGCGAGGTCGAGAGATAGCCCGATGCGGGCGACGAGGAGGTCGAGATCGACGCCTTCAGCGCTCTTCTGCCCTGCCCGGTACCTGGCGTACACGCCGTGGATGATGCACGCGGTCTTGAACGAGTTGAAGCAGCGGTAGTAACCGAGTTTCGACAGGTCGGCCCCTGTGGCCGACCTGTACCGGTCGATCAACTCGTTACGGCTCGGGAAGCCGATGAGCGCCGTCGGCGGGTCGGCACCGGGCACCAGTAGGTCGCCGGGCTCGGCCCAGGCGTTGATCGAATAGGCGAGGTCGGCGAGCGGATCACCCAGCGTGGCGATCTCCCAGTCGAGCACGGCGGTCACATCGCCCGAGCGCGAGAACAGGCAGTTGTGCGGGCCGTAGTCACCGTGGACGACACGCGCAGGACCCTGCTCTGGAGTTCTCGACGCGAGCAGTGCGTGCAGCTCATGCGTTCTCGGGTCGTCGATCTCCGCGGCGCGAATCGACGAGTTCCACGATCCGTACCACGTGGCCAGTTGCCGTGCGACGTACCCATCCGGACGGCCGAGCCGGTCGAGGCCGACCACGCCTGGTTCGATCGAGTGGAGCTCGGCGAGCACGTCGATGAAGCAGTGCCCTGCCCGCCGTCGCGACGGCTCGTCGAGCCACTGGCCGGCGTCGACGCCGGTGTACAGCGCCTCGCCGTCGACTTTGCCCATCGCGTAGAAGTGGGTTTCAGCGATTGCACGGTCATCGCAGAAGGCCACGGGCTCGGCGACCGGAACTGCGGTCGGCCAGAGGCCCGCGATGACCTGGTACTCACGCCACATGTCGTGCGCCTTTGGGAGCAGGTCGCCCTGCGGAGGTCGCCTGACCACCAGCTCTCGCCCTCGCCCGTCGACGACCTGGTACGTCAGGTTCGAGTGGCCACCGGGAAGACGCTCCCAGGTGAAGGGTCCTTCGACATCGGTGACGGTCGGCAGCCATGCCTCGACCGTGACCACATCGAATCCGACGACGCCAGCTACATCCACGCCGTCACCGATCCGGTCCGGATTCGGGACCGAGCGAGGGTGCCTTGGTCTTAGCGACCACTTCGGCATCGCCATCTCGGGCCTTCGCCTGCAACTGTGCACGATGCAGATCGAGGCGATGTGCCAGTATCGGATCGGCCACGGCCAGAATCCGCACCGCCATCAGCGCGGCGTTGACAGCACCACCGATCGCCATGGCTGCCACCGGCACCCCCGCCGGCATCTGGACGATGGAGAGCAGGGCATCCATTCCACCCAGCGCGGTGATCGGCACCGGTACCCCGATCACCGGCAGCCGTGTCACCGACGCCAGCATTCCTGGAAGGTGGGCGGCGCCGCCAGCAGCCGCGATCAACACCGAGTACCCGTTGTCGGCCGCCGTGCGCCCGAACTCGATCATCGCCTCGGGAGTGCGGTGCGCTGAAACCACCCGGGCCACGACCTCGACACCGAACTCGCGCAGCGTGGTCACCGCTGGTTCCATCGTCGGTAAATCTGAGGCACTGCCCATCACCACGGCCACCTTCACCCGATGCCCTCCTGTCGTTTGACTTGTCGTTCGATCTGTCGTTCGATCTCTAGTTCGATGGGAACGTCGCCGTGTAGCGCCGCCACCACCCGCCACGCTCGCGCAGCGGCACGGTCCGCGTCGTCATCGCACACAGTGACGTGGCCGACTTTTCGGTTCGGGCGTGCCGTCTTGCCATACAAATGCACATGTGCGCCGGGATCAAGTGCGAGCGCCGCATCCAGATGATCAGCAGGATCGCGTCCATCGGCGTCGACGATGACGTTGACCATCGCTGCGGCCACGCAGGTGAGCCCGGTGGCGCCAAGAGGCAAGTCGAGCACAGCGCGGACGTGGTTGTCGAACTGTGAGGTAGTACACGCCTCGATGGTGTGGTGCGCGGTGTTGTGCGGCCGTACCGCAAGTTCATTGACGACAAGACCTCCATCGACGAGGAACAACTCAACCGCCAGCAGACCGACCACGTCGAGCGCCTCGGCTGCTTGGACGGCGATCACCCGAGCCTGTTCATCAAGTCCCGGTGGCATTCCTGAGGGAACCACAACTTGGCGACACTGCCCGTCGATCTGCATGGTCCGCACCGGGTCGTAGACGACGCAGTCGCCGTTCGGTCGCCTGGCCACCACAACCGCCGCCTCGAGTGTGAAGGCGAGCAGTGGTTCGACCAACAACACCGTCGTGCCTGTCAACAGTTGTTCGCCGACGGCGTGCCCTTCGGACAGGGAATGGACCATGAATACGCCACGGCCATCGTAGCCACCGCGGCTGAGTTTCAGTACCGCATGTGGCCACGCACCGAGCGCCGCGTCGAGCTGACCGAGATCGGCCGCGATGCGCCATGGCGGCACCGACAGACCGGCCTCCTCAACGGCCCGGCGCATCGCAATCTTGTCGGCCACCGAAGACATCACGGTCGACGAGGGTCGAAACACCACCCCGGCACGCTCCAGAACAGCAACCGACTCGAGATCGACTACTTCGTGCTCGAATGTGACAACGTCGCACCCAGCAGCAAAGCGGCCGAGTTCGGCGGCTGACTGCGGCGAACCAAACTCATAAGAGGGACATACCTGTACCGCAGGGTCGCCGTCGTGCTCGGCGAGGAAGTGGATGCGGATGCCATGAGAGACCGCAGCCTGGTGCATCATCTGACCCAGTTGGCCCGCGCCGACCACACCGAGCCTGTGTCGCTTCATTGCCTGGCGACGGTAGTCGGAAGTGGCACGTTTCTCGGGCGGAAACGGGCTGACTTTTCGTTCAAACGACGACGACACCAGCAGTGCAGCGCGTACCGTTTCGCCATGGAGGCACGTGTCCGGTTCGTTGTCCTGGCGTCGGGAAGCGGGTCGAACCTCCAAGCGATACTGGGTGGCTGTGCGGATGGCTCACTGCATGGAGACGTAGTCGCAGTGGTATCGAACCACACCGATGCGTACGCTCTGCAGCGCGCTACGCATGCTGGGGTGACATCCATCGCTGTGTGTCTCGTGCCCGGCGAACGTCGTGTTCGCTACGACACCCGATTGGCCGAAGCTGTCGCCGCATTCCACCCCGACGTCGTCATTCTGGCCGGATGGATGCGGCTGTTGACCATGGCCTTCCTCCACCACTTCCCTGGCCGCGTCGTGAACATTCACCCAGCCATGCCCGGCGAGTTGCCCGGTACTCACGCGATCGAGCGCGCGTTCGATGAGTTCGGCGCTGGTCAACGAACCTCGACCGGCGTGATGGTGCACCTGGTTCCGGGTGAAGGGGTGGACGACGGCCCCGTGCTCGGTGTTGCCACCGTCCCCATCTGTACCGCCGACACCCTCAGCACGCTCTCTGCTCGCGTCCACGCGGCCGAGCACGCACTACTCGTCAGCGTCCTCGCGCAACTGTGTACCGAGCTGGCCGGCCCCTCACTTCACGACACTGCACTCCACGACACTGCACTTCACGACACGACCGCGCCAGCCCGCTCCCGAACAAGAGAGGTCCTCCTATGAGTTCGCAAACCGTGCGCACCATCGGCCCACACAACACCGAACTGTTCGACCGTTTCGACGCGCTCACCTTCGATGATGTCGTGATCATCCCCGGCTACTCCGACACGCTGCCCGACGCGGTCGACACGACGTGCACGTTCGCCGCCGGCATTGAGTTGGCGATCCCGCTGGTCTCGGCGGCGATGGACAAGGTGACCGAGGCGCGTATGGCCATCGCCATCGCGCGCCAAGGTGGTATCGGAGTGATCCACCGCAACATGTCGATTGCCGACCAGGCGGCCGAAGTGCAGAAAGTGAAGCGTTCTCAGAGCGGGATGATCACCGACCCGGTCACGCTCCCGCGTACTGCCACGCTGTTCGAGGCTGAGGAACTGATGAACCGCTTCAGCTTTTCCGGTATGCCGATCACCGATATCGACGGGCAGCTCGTCGGCATCCTCACCAACCGCGACATCCGGTTCTGTGAAGGCGCCGACTACAGCCGCCCGGTCAGCGAGTTCATGACGGGCGACCGGCTCATCACCGCCCCGGTCGGCACCACGCTCGACGCTGCCAAAGCCATCCTCCAGCAGTACCGCATCGAGAAGCTCCCGCTCGTCGACGAGCATGGCCGGCTCGCCGGGCTGATCACCGTAAAGGACATCCAAAAGCGCCTCGAGTTCCCGCTCGCATCGCGCGACTCCGCCGGCCGACTGCGCTGTGCGGCGGCGGTCGGTGTTGGCGCCGATGTCGACGAGCGGGTGAGCGCACTCGTAGCGCGCGGCGTCGATGCCATCACGATCGACACCGCACACGGCCACTCGGCCGGGGTGATCACCACCATTCAACGGATCAAGGGCCTCTTCCCCGACCTGCCGATCACTGCGGGCAATGTGGTCACCGAAGACGGTGTCGATGCCCTCGCCGATGCAGGAGCCGATGCCGTCAAGGTGGGTGTAGGTGCCGGATCGATCTGTACGACCCGAGTGATCAGTGGTGCCGGCATGCCTCAGCTCTCCGCGATTTGGTTCACTACTAGGCGCGCCCGTCAACGAGGGATTCCGGTGATTGCCGATGGAGGGATCACGTACTCCGGTGATGTGGTCAAGGCCATCGCCGCAGGTGCCGACACCGTGATGCTTGGTTCGCTGCTGGCCGGTACCGAGGAGAGCCCCGGCGAAACGGAGCTGTTCGAAGGTCGCCGCTACAAGACCTACCGCGGCATGGGTTCGCTCGGAGCCATGCAGGGTTTGGGTGCCGACCGGTATGCGAGCGGGCAGAGCGAGGTCGCTGCGACAACCCGTAAATTGGTTCCGGAAGGTATCGAAGGCCGCGTCCCCTACGCGGGTCCGCTCGGCGACGTGACCTACCAGCTCGTCGGCGGGCTGCGGTCCGGAATGGGCTATGCCGGTGTGACTTCGCTCGAGAGCTTGCGCACAGGCGCCAGGTTCATGCGGGTCACCACCGCAGGACGCGAGGAGAGCCATCCACACGACGTGACCATCACCAAGGAAGCCCCGAACTACCAGCGCAGTTGAGCACGGCTCAGCGAGAGGCGGATTCGGAGGTATCAGTCTGACCCCCGTGCATGTGCACCCCAGGCCAGGACATTCAAATGCACTACCGCATCTTTGCCGATGAACCATCGGCCAGGCACATCGGTTCAGCACAGGTTCGAAGGGGTCCACGGATGGTGTCAGTACACGCGACTACTCGGCTACGGGTGCAGCCCGCTGTGGCGAGCAAGGTGATCAGCCTGCTCATTCACAACGATGGGGGCTTGACGGAATTGGTCGAGGCCGATCCCGGGCTGTGCGCGGTGATCGTGCGGGCCGCAAACTCGACCCATCTCGGTCTTTCGCGACGGGTGGGTGGCGTTCGCCAAGCCATGGTGTTGCTCGGACAGGATGCTGCCACGGCGCTGGCCGTCGCCCGCACCTCCGACCTAGTGTTCGACGGCGACGACACCACCCTGCCGCCCGCATGGTTCTGGCCTCACGCTGTAGCGAGTGCAACCGCTGCTGCCGGTCTGGCGAAAGGTACCGACGTGAACCCGGAGCACGCATATACGGCGGGGTTGCTGCAGAACCTTGGCGTACTGATCGACGATCGCCACGAAGCGGACCATGCCGAGATCGGCGGCGCGTTACTCGAGAAGTGGAACTTTCCGGAAACGATCGTTGCCGCCATCCGCAACCACCATCGCACCATCGACGATCTTGTCGCCCCGCTCGACCGTGTCCTGGCAGGTGCGCGAGCGCTGGCGGCCGAATCGGGCGTTGGAGATGAACGGCCAACCGCTGCCGTACGCGACGTACTCCGTGCCCTTGACGTCAACCGTTCGCTCGCAAAGAACATCGGCAGCGACATCGACCGGGTGCTTGGCAACCTCATCCGCTTGGTTGGTGCGCGATGAGCATTGCCGACACGCTCGAAGCCCTTCAGTCAAAGGCTCTGGAACAGCTCCGCTCTGGCGAACATTCGGAGTTGCTCGTCGCGTTTCTCACCACGTCGATCATGTTGGAGCTGACCAAGCTGGTCGATCCGAACATCGACCTCGAACAGTTTGCCTCCGCTGCTGTCGATGTGCTCACACAGTACGCACCGATCGAGCAATGCTCATTATCGTTGCAGCTGCAAGATCTCCCGTCAGTACACGTCGAAGTTGGAATGTCGGGATCGTCGCCTGACTCGCCTGCGCCGGGCGGGACCGCCTCGCAGCTCACACTCACCGACGGCGGAACCGGGTTTCTCGATGCCCACGGAGTCCCACCGTCGCTGCAAGAAGCAGGTCTCGTTGAACAAGCAGCACTGCAATTGACCCAGGGCCTCGGCCGGATGGTGGAGTTCGAACGACTCCGACGCTCAGCAGCATCTGGCAAGGCGTTTGCCGCGATAGCAGCGATCGACGGCCAGTGGACCGAGGATCATCTGGTCAACGTGGCCTCGGCATTTGCAGCCCTACCCGGCGCGCGCGCTGCAGGCATCTCGATATCTGCTGCCCGGCTTGGTGGGCCGGTATCGGTCACCTCGGGCTCCACCGGTGGCCAGCGGATCGAGCGCAGCATCCTCATCGATGATCGCACCCCCGTGGAGGCCTGGATCCAGATCTCGGCCAATCATGCCCCGGAGCACGCCGCGAAAGTCGAGGAGCTACTCGACTCGTTCATGTCTGCCATCGAACGGAGCGAGCAATCCATTCGCCTCCGCGAGGAGGCCGAAATGGACGAGTTGACCCACCTCGGCAACCGTCGTGTCGCGTCACGGGCACTCGCAACGACGCGCAATCTGGCAGAGCGCACGGGCGAGTCGTTTTCGGTACTGTTGTGCGACCTCGACAACTTCAAAAAAGTCAACGACACCTACGGCCACGATGTCGGTGATCTCGTGCTGAAGGCATTTGCCTCCATGGCGGCAGCATCGGTACGAGCCTTCGACACCGTTGCGCGATGGGGCGGCGAAGAGTTCCTCGTCGTGTGCCCGAACTGCGACGAAAAGGGTGCCGTATCGTTGGCCGAGCGGCTTCTCTCCGGTTCTCCACTGGCCTGCGCTCCCGCGCTGCCCGACGGTCATGCCCAGACCGTCTCCATTGGCATTGCTTCGTATCCCCACCACGCTGCCAATCCCGAATCTCTCGTTCGAGCAGCCGATCAGGCGCTCTACTCCGCAAAGCATGGAGGACGAAACACCCATCGCACCGCTCCCTATCCGCAGTGACCACATCCAGTGCCGCCGCTCCGTCTGGCGCGTTGGAGCACCATCCCCGGTCGGACGCGTCCGGCGCGCGTCCGACCGGGTGACGTTCTGTGCGAGTCGGTGAGTTTCGGTGCAGGCAGACCGAGCTACGATGCGGCCCGGGTGCTCGCACATGCGTCCAACCACTGTGCGGCGGTTTGCGATGATCGGAGTCGGATCGATGGAGCTGTGGGAGGTCGCGGCACGCGAGTCGATTCGCGATCTGGTCGCGCGCTACAACGCGAACGGTGACTCTGGACGGTTCGTCGAGGTGCTCGAGTTGTTCGCGCCGGACGCCGTGATGACCATCGATGACGTCGTCAAACGCGGTCTCGACGAGATCCTGACAATCTTCACCGGCGCGCGTGACGGCTTGAACCTGGCTTCCACCCCTGGCGGGACCACCCCCAACTACGTACGCCACATGACCGCGACACACCAGATCGACCTGATCGATCACTACACCGCGAACGGGCGCTGCTACTTTCAAGTGCTCACCTCCGTCGGCCTCGATCACTGGGGTCGCTACGTCGACGAGTACCGCTGCATCGATGGCCGCTGGCGGTTCGCAACTCGGCGCGTCATGGTCGACGGCCGCAGCCCGCTGTCGCTGTTCCCACTCGACCCACTCCCACAACGAGATCAGCACTCAGGACAAGGAACCCATGTCTGACGACCCGAAGCCATCACTGCGGACCGTGCGAGTTGGTGCAGTGGCACAGATCACGCTCGACCGCGCCGACCGTCGCAACGCCATCGATCTCGCCACCTGCGTCGCCCTTCACGACCTGCTCGGCGAGGCCGACCGCGATCGCACCGTCCGGGCCATCGTCATTGCCGGCACCGACCGCGACTTCTGCACGGGCGCCGACGTGACCACGTCACCAGATGCGGTCGCAACGCTGACCACGCTCGACTACCGGTTCGCTGCCACCGACTACCAGGACCTCTTTCAACGACTGTGGGAGATGGAGACACCGATCGTGAGCGCGGTCACGGGCACCGTCGCCGGGGCGGGTTGGATGTTGGCGCTGCTCGCCGATCTTGTCGTCGCAGCCCAAGGGGCGCGCTGGACACACGTATTCACACGACGGGGAATGGTCCCCCATGCCGGCGATTCGTACTTCATGCCACGGATCATCCCGTTCCATCGGCTGAACGAAATCGCGCTGCTCAGCGAGCCGATCACCTCCGAGACGCTGCACGAGTGGGGACTCATCAATCGCTGTGTACCCGCCGCCGAGGTCATCCAGACGGCACTCGCGCTCGCCGAACGACTGGCCGACGGCCCGACCCGGACGCTGGCGATGACCAAGCGCTTGTATCGACGTTCCCTCGATAGCGATATCACCACGGCATTCGAGGCCGAACGTAACGCTCAGGCGCTGATCTCGACCACTCAGGATCGTCGAGAGGGTGTGCAATCCTTGATCGAGCGACGGCCCGCTGAGTTCATCGGCGATTGAGAGGTCGGGTGCCCAGCGGAGGGCTACCGAATGCTGGGGATGTGCACTGAGGCGAACCCGGCGATGTAGTCGAGGGTCGCTGGGTGGACGGCCCACGGCACAGCCACGATCACCCAGTCGACACCACTGTCGCCGAGGCGGCCGAAGTACTCCCGGCGTTGTTCGACTGCGGCCGTCGAGTCATCCGGTCGGCCGAGGTATGGCACGGCGATATCTATCGTCGTGAAGCGTTCGCCGGCGAACTCGCGCAGCAGCGCCAGCCTTGCAGTGATCGACTCGATCGAGTCGAGGTGCGGCGTCCTGGTGGTGACCGCCATGTCTGGCGGTCCGAGTAGCGGCATCCAGCCCTGTGCTCGATCGGCGACCCTGCGCAAGGTGAGCTTGGAGTTGCCCCCGATCCAGATCGGGATCGGATCTTGAACGGGCCGGGGGCGGGCGATTACATCGCGCGCTGAGAAGTGCTTACCCGCATAGCTGAACGAATCGCCCTTCCAGTGCAGCGGCAGCACGTCGAGCGCCTCGTCGAAGAGTTCGTTGCGTTGCTCGAAGTCGATGCCCAGCGCCCGGAACTCGCCCTTCAAATAGCCGGTCCCTGCTCCAAGGGTGAACCGACCGTTGGAAAGTTTGTCGACGGTGGCAGCAGCCTTGGCCAACAGCAGCGGGTTCCTGTACGGGATGACTGAAAGGTAGGTGAGTAGCCGGATCTTCGTGGTGACGGCCGCCGCAGCACCCAGGGCAACGAAGGGGTCGAGCGTCTGGTGCCCCCCGGCCTCCAACCAACGTGCACCTGGAGCAGGATGCTCTGTGAAGGACAACCCAGCCCAACCGGCGCGTTCGGCTGCGATTGCGAGCTCGGCCACCGGCCCTGCATCGAGCAGGTCTACTTCGACGCCGTGAGCATCGGGATACTGCAACATGTACTGCATGGATGCCCCTCCGCCGCCGCAGCGGCTGTGCTGCGATCAGGGTTCGTGACCCTACAACGCGGCCGTCCAGACTTCGACAAGTTCATCGGCTGTCACGATCGTTGCCAGCATCGACAGCGAGTTCTCGATGACCGCGGCGGCGTACTCCGCAGGAACTCCCGCAACAGCATCGCGCACCACGATGACCTGGTACCCGAGGTCGACTGCGTTGACGACGAGCCCGAAAATTCCGACATTGACCGACACACCAGTGGCGACGACGGTGGTGACGCCCATGTTGCGTAGCACTTGATCGAGTGACGTCGACATGAATGGACTCATACCGTGTAGACGCGCCATGACGAGATCACCGGGCTGCGCGCCGAGTTCAGGGACCAACTCGGCCCCCGGCGTACCGATCTCGGTGGCCCATTGGCCAACGGCCGCGTGCTGCTTGGCTGCCAGGGCAGAGATCTTCGAGTTGAGTGCAAAGCCGGAGCCATCGGCGCGCTGTTCGATGGTGCAATGCACCACCCGTGCCCCGACACGCCGCGCCGCAGCACACACGACGGCCGCATTGCGCGTCGCACCCGATGCGACACATTCGTCACGCAGCGCCGGCAGTAGTGCACCCTTGCCCACGATCCCGACCTGCAGCTCCATCGTCAGCACCGCAGTGGTTGGCGGCACAGTGAGCCGTTGCAACCGGTCGATCCGAGTAGTCGCCGCCTGGTGAACATCATCGCTCATAGTCACAGCCCCGGGCGGATGACCGTTTCGAGAAACTCCACCACAGCACTATTGAACCTGTCGTTGCGATCTCCGGCCACCATGTGGCCGGCGCCCGCCACATCGACGGTATGCGAGTGCGGGATGAGCTCTTTCAGCTCCCGCGCCCCTTCCGGGCTGACGACGTCGCTCGCGCCGCCGCGCACCAACAAGGTTGGCACCGTCACACGACGGGCTGCGCTGGCCAAACGATCGGAAGGTGTCAGCTGACCGGCTGTCGGCTCGCCATAGGAATCGCGCTGACCGAGCCGGGTGAAAAACGCCGGATCCCAGTGCCATACCCACTTACCGTCGTCTCGCTGACGAACGTTCTTGCGCAGGCCGGAAAGATCGCTCGGCCGCTCTCGGTGGGGCAGGTACGAGGCCACAGCGTCTGCAACCGCTTCCAGCGAATCGAACCCTTCTACTCCAAGCGACATGAAGTCACGAATCCGGTCGACACCGCGCATCTCGAGCTTCGGAACGACATCGACGAGCACGAGTCCGCCGGCGAACTGGGTCGGCGACTCGCCGATCGCGGTGAGCGCCGACATGCCGCCGAGCGAGGCGCCGACGAGTACCGGAAGCCGGTACTGCGAAGCGACGGCCACCACATCGGACGCAAACCGGTCGATACCGTAGTCGCCATCGGACGACCAGTCGCTCTCGCCATGGCCACGCAAATCCAGGCTTAGCGCATACCAACCGGTGCGTGCCAGCGAAGCAAGCGCGCCTCCCCAGGCGTGACGCGTCTGGCCTCCGCCGTGCAGCAAGATCACGACCGGGTCGGCGGGGTCGCCAGCGACATCCGCAGCAAGGCCGATGCCGTCCGCACCTTGAATCCGGATCGTGACCGTTGCTGGCGAAGACATGAGACGACACTATGAGCGCCGGTCAGGATTCGACCGATCGGAGTCGTACCCCCCGGCCGAACCTCGCACCCAGGGCCGAACCTTGCAGCCGTGCGGATACTCTCGTCGGATGATGACGCCCTCACCGTCCGACCGGGTTCCCGAACTGGCCGAGTCGCTCAACGACCTTGACCGGGCCGTGCACCTTGCGATCATCGCGTTGGGTTCCAGTCTCGGCGACCGTGAAGGGTACCTCCGGTTGGCGGTCACATCGTTGCCTGGTGTGCAGGCCATGTCGCAGGTGTTCGAGACCGATCCGGTTGGCGGACCGAACGGTCAGGACACGTATCTCAACATGGTGGTGACACTCGAAACAAGCCTCGATCCATATGCGCTGTTACGTCGCTGCCGGAGCATCGAGGGCGAGGCCCTACGGCAGCGAGTGGTCCATTGGGGCCCGCGTACGCTCGACATCGACGTGTTGTTCTACGACGACATCCGGATCGACGATCCGCATCTCACGATCCCGCATCCGCGCTACGCCGAGCGGCGGTTCGTACTCGCTCCGCTGGCTGAGGTCGCACCCGAGCGATGCCCAACCGGGTGGGACGAAACATTGCCGCCCGATGGGGTGTACCCGCGCGGGCCGTTGTCCTTGACTGGGTCATCGGGTGGGTCGTCGGCTGTCGATCGGTCCTGACGTTGTTCGAGCCAGCGTTGTTCGAGTCAGGCAAGACCAAGTTCCGCCTCGATGGCGCGCACCCGGTCCGGATGGTGCACGCGGCCGTACTCCGGTTGGTACCGCACGACGAGTTCGAGCAGTTCGTCGTGCTGCGCCGTGCGTCTCCAAGGCAGCGCGACGTACAACGGCAACCCGAAGCAGCGCAGCTCACCGAGTCGGGAGTAGACCTCTTTTTGATACACGTAGCGCTGCTCCCACGGCCAGGCAGATGGGGCGAACCCGGTCCCCGGATCGAGGATGCATCGATGCCGGAGCCCGTATCGGTCGGCATCCGCCAACCGGGCCTCGAAGAACTCGACGATCGCGGCCACAGGGTCTCCTCCAACGAGGGTCATCGATCGCGGGTCTGGTCCGGACAGAAACGGCAGCACGACCCTCACTTGATGCTCGGCGGCAACCTGCCACATCGCCTCGTGCTGCATCCCGTCGGCCGCGTTGAGTACCGTCGCCCCCGCGCTCAGCGCCAGGTTGGCGACCTCTGGACGCCACGTGTCGACGCTCACGTCTCGCCCCAGCGCTGCCAGCGCCGGCACGATCGATTCCAGTCGCTGCCACTCCACTCGCCAGTCGACCACCTCGGCGATATCGGTCGACCCTTGGCCCCCGAGATCGATCGAATCGGCGCCGTCTGCGATCAGCTTGGTAGCGAGTTCGATGGCCTGCTCGGGTGTCGTGACGATCGAGTCGGCATGCAACGAATCCGGGCTGGCGTTGATCACTCCGAACAGATGCATGTCCGGCGAATCTACCGGCTTGCACCCCGTCGTTTGGCTCGACTCGCATGAGCACTTCAACAGTTCAGACCTTCGACCCGACCGGTTGGACGGCTAGCCGCGTCGTCGAAGCGAAACGGGGACGCACGATCACGCTGTGCTTCCCCTGCCGCGACGAGGCGGCCACCATTGGTCCGCTCGTCACCAGCGCCCGTCAGCAGTTGGTCGAAGCGACCGGACTGGTCGACGAGTTGCTGGTACTCGACGACCGTTCGACCGACGAAACCGAGATGGTCGCGACCTCGGCTGGCGCCACGGTGATCCACATCGATGAGGTGCACACCGTGCATGGCGTCGGCCACGGAAAGGGAAACGCTCTCTGGGCGTCACTCGTTGCGTCGACGGGAGACCTGATCGTGTGGTGTGACGGTGATGTCACATCGTTCACACCGAACTGGGTCGTGCACCTCCTTGCTCCGCTCGTTGCCGATGATCACGTCGGCCTGGTCAAGGCTTCGTACGATCGGCCGACCAGCGCCGGCGGCGGCGGGCGTACCACCGAACTCGTCGCAAGGCCATTGTTGTCGCTGTTCGCTCCCGACCTGTCAGCGCTGGCTCAGCCGTTGTCGGGCGAGCTTGCCGGACGACGCAGCGTGCTCGAAGCAATCCCGTTCGTCGAGGGTTGGGGCGTCGAGATCGCGATGTTGTTCGACGTGGCGCGTGTCTTCGGCGCCGACACGATCGCCCAGGTCGACCTCGGTGTGCGTCACCACCGTCACCGGAGCTTGCATGCGTTGTCGGTCCAAGCAGCCGAGGTGATGGCCAGCGCGCTCACGCGGATCAGTCCTGGCCACGCCTTCGAAGCCCCCGCTCTCACCCGTGCCGACGGATCAGTCGTACCGCTGAATCTGGCCGAGCGACCACCCGTTCACTCGATACCGGGACGATGACCAAGGGTTGGCAGCCGTCCAGCCACGGGCCAGACCGATTCAAAGATTGCGGTAGATGTCCTTGCGGTGTCCCACGCGAACGACTTGTATGACGAGTCGGTCATCGAACACGTCGTACACAATCCGGTAGTCACCAACGCGCACCCGGTAGGCATGCGCTGTCCAGCGAGCGCTGCGCACCCAGGTGGGCGAGGGTCGTTCGCAAGGAGATCGATGGCCGCCCGAACCCGCTGTTGCTCCTTTCTGGGTAAGGTCGCAATCACCTTGACCGCTCGACGCGAGACTTCGACTTGATACGAACTCACACAAGTCCGAGGTCGGCCTTGACCTCGTCCCAGGGGACGTAGTCATCGTCGGCTCGGGCGGCCTCGAGCTCGCGTCGGTCGGTGGCGTCCTCGGCAGCCTCGAGGATCTCGTCAAACACCTGTGCATCCAAGATGACCGCAACCCGCCGACCCCGCCGAGTGACGAAGATCGGCTCTCCCGATGCACGGACTCTGTCGATGATGTCGGCCAGGTGATTCCTGGCCTCGCTCACTGCCATCTCGATCATGTACGAATCGTACATGACTTTCTGGACGACACCCGCCCAGTTTCGACCAACTGCCCACCTCGACCTTGCCGGATCTATTGTGGCCCGGTTCCCACTCTGGAGGCCCACCATGAACAACCCCGTGATCGTCGAAGCCGGCCGCACGGCCGTCGGCAAGCGCAATGGCTTCTTTGCCGATGTACATGCCGCGCACCTGCTGTCGAGCGCCCAAGTGGGCGTGCTCAACCGTGCCGGGGTCGACCCAGCGACGGTCGGTCAGGTGGTGGGCGGCTGCGTCACCCAGGCCGGCGAGCAGGCCAGCAACGTCACACGCACAGCATGGCTATCGGCGGGTTTGCCGTACCAGGTGGCAGGCACCACAATCGACTGCCAGTGCGGTTCATCACAGCAGGCCAACCACATGGTCGCCAACCTGATCAGCGTTGGCGCGATCGATGTGGGCCTGGCGTGCGGCGTCGAACACATGAGCAAGGTCTGGCTGGGTGCCAACGTTCCCCGTGTCGACGACACGACGTTCATCAACGGCTCGTCCAAGCCTGCCGATTTCAACATCGATCTGCCCGATCAGTTCGGTGCGGCGGAACGCATCGCCCAACGGCGTGGCATCACCCGCGAACGCGTCGACATGCTCGGGCTGATCTCTCAGCAGAAGGCGATCCGCGCCACCGAAGAGGGGCGCTTCGAACGCGAGATCATCCCCGTCGATGTCACCCTGGCCGACGGCACCACCATGACCGTCAACCGTGACCAAGGCTTACGCGAGACCACAGCAGACAAACTTGCTGCACTCAAGCCCGTGGCACCTGGCGGCATTCACACGGCCGGCAACTCGTCACAGATCAGCGACGGGTCTGCCGCAGTGCTGTGGATGAGCGAGGACCGGGCCAAAGCAGCCGGGTTGCGGCCACGAGCGCGTCTCGTAGCCCAGTGTCTTGTCGGCTCCGACCCCTACTACCACCTCGACGGGCCGGTCGATGCCACAGCGAAGTTGTTCGCGATGACCGGAATGACGATGAACGACATCGACATCGTCGAGATCAACGAGGCGTTCGCTTCGGTGGTGCTGTCGTGGGCGCAGGTATATGGCGTGACCGACGAAGATCTGATGGACAAGGTCAACGTCAACGGCGGGGCGATCGCTCTCGGTCATCCGGTGGGGTCCACCGGAAGCCGTCTCATCACCACTGCGCTACATGAGTTGGAGCGCCGCGATGCCGAGTTCGCGATGATCACGATGTGCTGCGGGGGTGCGGTGGCTACGGGGACCATCATCCAGAGGATCTGATGCCCCGTGACGCCGCCGACACCCGCCAGCGACTCATCGACGCCGGGCGCCGACTTTTCGCACAACGCGGTGTCTACGCCTCGTCGCTGAAGGCCGTGGTCGAGGCGGCAGGGCAACGCAACGCCTCCGCGCTCCACTACCACTTCGGTGGACGCGACGGCCTGCTGGCAGCGATCATCGACGTCCACAACTCGCGCATCGAGCACGAGCGGCAACGACTGCTCGACACGACGCCGGCAAAGGTCACGCTCGGACAACTGGTCTCGGCGGTGGTGCTACCGCAGGCCTCGCTGCTTCACGATCCCGATGGCCGTGCCTTTCTATCGATTGTGAGCCAACTCAGCGACCTGTTCGATCGGTGGGAAGATGGCAGCACACCGGAGCAGGCGTTACGTGCCTTCCTTGGCATCAAGGAGCTGTTGTCGCCGGCACTGGCCGACAACGTGCGCCACGAACGAGTCACACGCTTCTTGGAACTCATCTCGCAGGCGCTGGGGTCGAGGGCACGACAAATCGACGCCAGTCGCACACCGGCGGTGCCTCACGACGTTTGGGTCGCCAACCTGATGACGATGGCAACGGGCGCGCTCAGCGCGACCGGGTGAGCCCGAGGCCCGCCGTGGCCACCAGGTCGCGCTGGATCTCGTTGACTCCCCCACCGAACGTGTTGATCTGGGCTGCCCTGGCGGCACGCTCGAGTTCGCCGTGCAGTACTGCACCCGGTGAACCGCTGCGGATGTTGGCCAGCGGGCCGAGCACCCCCTGCATGATGCGGTAGACGTCGACCACCTTCTCGGTGCCGAACACCTTCACGCTCGATGCCTGCGCCGGGCCCAACGTGTTGTCGCTCACCGCCCGTACGAGCTTCCACGTCATCAGCCGCACCGCCTGCAGCAACGCATGGCACCGTGCGAGATCGATCTGCACCCACGGCAGGTCGATCATCCGCGTCGCGCTGCCGTCGGCCGAGGCCGCTGTGATGCGCGCCCATGCGGTGACGTCGTCGAGCAACCGCGCGGTGAGCCCAGACAACGCTGCGAGCCCGACGCGTTCGTGGTTCAGCTGCATCGTGATGAGTCCCCAGCCACCGTTGACCTCGCCGACGACGTTGTCGACCGGCACGCGTACATCCGCGTAGTACGTGGCGGTCGTGCGAACGTCGCCCACCGTAGTGATCGGTGTCCACGAGAACCCCGGCGAGGTAGTGGGCACGATGATGATGCTGATGCCCTTGTGCTTGGGTGCCTCAGGGTCGGTGCGACAGGCGAGCCAGATGTAGTCGGCCTGATTGGCGCCCGACGTGTAGACCTTGTTGCCGTTGATCAGCCATTCGTCGCCGTCGAGTACGGCTGAGGTGCGCAGGCTGGCCAGATCGGTACCGGCTTCGGGTTCGGTGTAGCCGATCGCAAAGTTGATCTCGCCCGCGAGGATGCCGGGCAGGTACGCCGCCTTTTGCTCGTCGGTCCCGCGAGCCACGATCGCCGGGCCAACGGTGTTGACCGTGACGAACGGGAAGGGTGCGTGGGCACGCTGGATCTCGTCGAACATGATGAACTGATCGGTGGCCGGTCGGCCCTGACCGCCGAATTCGACCGGCCAACTGAGCCCCAACCAACCATCGGCGCCGAGTTGGCGCACCACTCGACGAAACTCAGGGCTGCCCTCGCCGGGTGTGCCGAGTTGCTCGCGCACCGCCGGGGTGAGCAGATCAGCGAAGTAGGCGCGGAGTTGCATCCGCAACGCGTGCTGTTCGGGCGACTCGGCGAGGTACACGAGATGATCCTACGCGGTTTCTGACACACCGTCAGATTCGAGCAACCGAACGGCTGCGATGACCTCGGCGAATTCGCCGTCTCCGGCCGGATCGGTCGGCAGCGGGAGCATCACCCCGTCGACCAACCCGCTGAACCACTCGTCGATCACGGTTGACAAGTTGCTCCAGGTGGCCTGCGGCACGATCGCGTCGAGCACCTCGTCGGTGAGGAGCGTGTCGAGCTGGCCCCATCCACCCTCACGGGTCATGCGTTGCAGGCGTTCGCCGAGTTCGGCCCATCCGAAGAGTTCGAGTGATCGCCGATACGCAGGCGTGGTATACAAGAACGCCAGGATCGCGCGCTGGTGTTGGCGGCTGGTGGCCACATCGTTGAGGGTGCGGCCGGTGATGAACATACTGCCGGTGATCAGTCTCGGGCGCGGGCGATCAGCCGCAACGGCGGCGGCATCGAGTCGGGGTAGACAGAACTCGCGGAGGTACCGCGGGCCGGAGTTCGTCGGATGGGTGACGAACCCGTCGGCATGGGATCCGCCGAGTGCGCAGATTCTCTCGTTCACTCCCCCGAGCCAGATCCGACGTGCCGCGTGACCGTGGTCGCCAGGATTGAAAAACGGCTGCAGACGCGTGAACGAGTAGTGCTCGCCGACGTAGTGCAGCGGGTCACCCGTGGAGAACGACTGCCAGATCGCGCGCAGCGACTCGACGTACTCGCGCATCCGCCCGACCGGCTCGGTCCACGGCATCGAATACCGGCCTTCGATGTTCTGGCGGATCTGCGATCCGAGTCCCAACTCGAAACGCCCGCCGCTCACCGCGACAAGATCCCACGCTGTGTACGCGACGAGCATCGGGCTGCGCACGAACGCAAGGACGACGCTGCTGGTGACCCGAAGGCGCGTGGTCGCCGTCAACGCGAGCAGCGACACCATCATCGAATCGTGAACGGTCTCGGGCACATGCAGCGTGTCGTAGCCGAGCGCCTCCACCCTGCGTGCATAGTCACCAACGTCCGCAAGGGCGATCCGGTCGCTCATCCCCGCTACGGCCTCCACGACTGCGAATGCTAGTTTCTGACGGTTCGTCAGAAACCACGGGAGCTCACGTTGACCGGATTCTTAGTAGGCAAAGTCGTCGCCATCACCGGGGCTGGTCGAGGGATCGGCCGGTGCATCGCGCTCGATGCCGCTCGGGCCGGTGCCCGTGTAGTCGTCGCTGACTATGGAGTGGCGATGGACGGCAGCGAGCCGTCTTCCACGGTGGCCGACGAGGTGGTTGCCGAGATCAAGGCAACCGGCGGCGAAGCTATTGCCACCGCAGCCGACGTCGGCGCGATGGCGGGTGGTCAAGCAATCGTCGACGCGGCGATGGACACGTGGGGCCGTCTCGATGGCGCTGTGTGTGTGGCCGGCATTCTCCGCGAACGGATGCTGTTCAACATGAGTGAAGACGAGTTCGACGATGTCATCCGCGTGCACCTCAAGGGCACGTTCACCGTGTACCGCGCTGCAGCTGCGGTGATGCGCAAACAAGAGGGCGGCGGATCGCTCATCGGGTTCACCTCGGGCGTGTGGGCGCTCGGCTCGGTGGCACAGGCCAACTATGCCGCAGCTAAGGGCGGCATCGTCTCACTCACCTATTCGGCCGCAGTCGGCCTCGAGCGTTACGGCGTGCGGGCCAACGTCATCGCGCCGGTGGCGCGCACGCGGATGAGCGCCAACGTGCCGATGCAACTGGCCGAGAACGGCGACCCGGAAGACGTCGCGCCAATGGCTGTGTATCTGTTGAGTGATCAGTCGAAGCACATCACCGGCCAGGTCTATTCGGTGGTCGGCAACAAGATCGCGGTGTGGAGCCAACCGAAAGAAGCGCGGGCGATGTACAACGACGACCGGTGGACACCCGAATTGATCGACGAGCGGTTGATGGCCACCGTGAAGTACGAGCGTTTGCCGTTCCTCGACATGGTGGCCGAGATGAAGCGCGCTGCCGACGCCAAGCAGATGCCCAACGCATGATGGCATCCCTCGCCGGGCTCTCCGACGATCAGTTCCGCTGCGTCGTTCGAGACTGGCTCGGCGACAACGTCACCGGAGAGTTCGCCGAACTGCGCGGTCGCGGCGGTCCGGGTGACGAGGACATCGGTTTCGATATTCGGGTCCGCTGGGAGCGCGCGCTGGGCGATGCAGGTTGGATCGGTCTCGGGTGGCCGGAGGAGCACGGCGGACGCGCCGCAACCGTGAGCCAGCAGATCATCTGGGCCGAGGAGTACACACGCGCAGAGGCACCGGCACGCGTCAACCACATGGGCGAAAACCTGCTGGCGCCAACACTCATCGAGTTCGGCACCGCCGCGCAGCGCGACCGATTTCTGCCCGCGATCCGCAACGGCACCGAGCGGTGGTGTCAGGGCTACAGCGAACCCGACGCCGGAAGCGACCTGGCCAACGTGCAGACGCGCGCCCGACTGGACGGCGACCAGTGGATTATCGACGGCCAAAAAGTGTGGACATCGCTCGCCCATGTGAGCCACTGGTGCTTCGTGATCGCCCGTAGCGTGGCCGGTTCACAACGACATCCGGGGCTGACGTTCCTACTGGTACCGATGGATCAGCCCGGAGTCGAGGTGCGCCCGATCGTACAACTCACCGGCGGTGGCGAGTTCAACGAGACGTTCTTCACGGCCGCCCGTACCGACGCCGACCTGGTCGTCGGGGCGCCCGGTGACGGCTGGCGTGTGGCGATGGGGTTATTGGGCTTCGAGCGCGGTATCTCGACGCTCGCTCAGCAGGTCGGCTTCAAGCGCGAGCTCGCTCACGCCGTAGAATTGGCCCGTGACCATGGCCGGTTGGACGACCCTGTGGTGCGTCAATGGCTGATGGCAGCGCACTCCGGGTTGCAGATCATGCGGTGGAACGCATCGCGGTCGATGGGGGCCGGGGTGCCCGGGCCCGAGGCGAGCATCTCGAAACTGTTCTGGGGCACCTGGCATCGTGATCTCGGCAACTTGATGATCGACCTCCTCGGCCCAGCGGGTTTGGTCGCAGGTGGATGGCCGTACGAACTGTCGATCGAGCAGAAGCTGTTCTTGTTCACCCGTGCCGACACGATCTACGGCGGCTCGAACGAGATCCAACGTAACGTCATCGGCGAACGCGTACTCGGCCTACCGCGCTGATGGCTTTTCCCTACACGCCACTGGAAGAAGAACCCCGATGACTGCACCCACTACCGTTCCCGCACCCCCCGCACCCCACGGTCTACTGCTCGGCAAAGGTGTGCTCGTCACCGCTGCAGCCGGGAGCGGCATCGGCTCGGCTACTGCGCGTCGATGCCTGGAGGAAGGTGCTCGGGTGGTGATTGCCGACAAGCATGAGCGGCGCCTCAACGAGACAGCCGCCGAGTTGGGGGTCCAAGGCATCGTCGCCGATGTCACCGATGAGGCGAGCGTGCAGACGATGATTCGCAGCGCGGCCGAAGCCCTCGGCGGCATCGACGTACTCGTCAACAACGCGGGCCTCGGCGGCACGGCCGAGGTTCACGAGATGACCGACGAGCAGTGGTCGCTCGTGCTCGACGTCACGCTCACCGGCACGTTCCGTGTCACCCGCGCCGCGCTGGCCCACATGTACCCGCGCGGCAGCGGCGTCATCGTCAACAACGCATCGGTGCTCGGCTGGCGAGCACAGGCCGGACAAGCCCACTACGCGGCGGCCAAAGCCGGCGTGATGGCCTTCACCCGCTGCTCGGCGATCGAGGCCGCGACACGTGGTGTGCGCATCAACGCCGTCGCGCCGAGTCTGGCCATGCACGCCAACCTGGCCAAGGTGACCTCTGACGAACTGCTCGCCGAACTGACGTCACGCGAGGCCTTTGGCCGTGCCGCTGAACCGTGGGAGATCGCCAACGTGATCGTGTTCCTCGCGTCGGACTACAGCTCGTACATGACCGGTGAAGTGATCAGCGTCAGCTCGCAACACGCCTGACACCTTGCTCGACGGGGTCTGCGTCGCGGCGTGGGCGATCTTCAGCAGCCGAGTGCGTAGCTGACGGCTCGACAGACACTGTTCATCGTGATGTCGTCCACGTTGCCGACCCGCCGCGTGAGCGTGGTTTGGCTGATGGTGTGCAGCCCGTCGCAGTTGATGGCCGAGGGGTGGTCGAGTCCCGCTTCGTCGTGGTCGAAGGTGACCTCGGAGGCGAGTCCGCGGACGTGGGTGGTGATCTCGGCAACGGTGACAAGCTGACGCACATCGATCACCTCCGAACGGGTCAGGACGAGCACCGGTCGTGTCTTGCGGCCGACCTGGGCCATCCAGATTTCGGATCGGGTCACGGCGCGTTCCACGCCTCAGCATTGCTCCAGAACGGGTCCGGCCGTTCCGGGTTCCGTTGGTAGGCAGCTCTGTCGGCGTTGATCAGTGCCGCTCGGACCGCGGCCTCGACACCGTCGCGTGCAGCGGCGGAAATGTTGATGTCGAGTTGGCGTGCGCGCTCGGCCAACTGATCGTCGAGCGTGAACGTGGTGCGAGTAGACGCCATACCCAAACGCTATCAGAATGTGATGAGTCTTGCCCTGGTGCCCTACGCGGGGTCGAGACGATCGGCACGTAGCTGGCTGCGACGAACCTTTCCGGCATCGTCGCGCAGTGGCTCGCTGACGAACTCGAACGTGCGCGGAATCTTGTAGCGGACCAGCCGCTCGGCCAAGTGGGTGCGCAAATCGTCGTCGCTGACAACAGCGCCCGGCTCGGGCTGCACGAGTGCATGGATCCGGCTCCCGAGATCATCATCGGGAAGCCCGATCACTGCGCTCGACAACACGAGCGGATGCTCGTCGATCGCAGCCTCCACCTCGGCCGGGTAGATATTGGCTCCGCCGGAGAGGATCATGTCGCCCAGCCGATCGGTGAGGAACACGTAGCCATCAGCGTCGATCCAGCCCATGTCGCCGAGCGACTCCCAGCCTTCATCGTTGCGCTTCGCGTCGGCACCGACATAGCGATACGTGACTCGGCCGGCAGGCGCCCTCATGTAGATTTCGCCAACTTCACCTGCAGCTGCGTCGTTGCCCTCGGCATCGACCACCTTCATCTCGCCGTAGATCGGCTTGCCGACCGAACCGCGACGGGACATCCACTCATCTCCACGGATCACGGTGACGGACTGGGCCTCGGTGCCTGCATACAGCTCGAAGATCTTCTCTCCCCCGAGCCACTCGATCCACGCCTCCTTCAGCCATGGCGGGCACGGCGCAGCCATGTGCCACACCACCCGCAGCGACGACATGTCATGGTTGCCATGGTTCTCGACGCGCGAGATCCGCAGCATCATCGTGGGCACCAGCAACATCCAGTCCGGACGGTGGCGCTGCGCAGCGACCAATGTCGCCTCGGCATCGAAGCGGGCCATCGTGACGATGTGGTTGCCGTTGACCAGTCCTCGGGTGGAGTAGCTGAACGGAGCGTTGTGGTACATCGGCCCTGGCACCAACATCACGCCGTCACGTTGCACACCCATGCCAGGGTCGGCTTCAGTGTCAATCACACCCGGATCGCCCGACACGATCAGCTTCGGCCGGCCGGTGGAACCCCCGGAGGTGGGTGCCTTCCAGGTAGGCGCGATCGCGTCGGGCAACGGCGAGTCATCGAGCGACTCGTCAGGCAGCCATCCGACCGGCAGGCACAGGCGTCCCGGATGTTCGCCGGGCGCTGCACCGAGCACCAACGGCGAACCGGCGAGTTCGATGATCGCCTCGCGCTCGCGATGCGGCAAGCGCGGTGACACCGGCTGCGGTACTGCGCCGATCTTCCACGCCGCCAGCGTGGCTGCGAAGAACTCCGGCGAGTTGGGCAGGCCGATCGTGACGTAGTCGCCCTGCTTCACCCCATGGGCGGCAAACGCTCTGGCCATCCGGTTGGACAGTGACTCGAGGGCTGCGCGGGTAATGGTGACTTCGCCGACGGTGACCGCCGGGCGATCAGGATCGCGTAGCGCAGCCTCGGTGAAGGCCCGCCCGAGCGGAAGGATCGGCATTGCCGCGATGGTAGCCAGGCCCGCCGGTGCACGACGCAATCTGTCTGACGAGGTGGCAGACACCGTGTCAGATATCAGCCCCCGAGGGCATCGAGGAAGGCCGGCCGGTCGCCGCCACCATGCATCACGAGGTTGGCTCCGGTGATGTAGCCGGCTGCCAACGAGGCGAGAAACAGGCACGCGTCGGCGATGTCGTCGGGCGTGGCCAGGCGGCCGACAGGAATGGTCTGCTCGATGCGGGCGACCGACGCCACATCGCCATAATGCATGAGCGCCTGCTCGGTCCGGATCAGCCCGGCGGTGACGGTGTTGACGCGTACCTTCGGAGCCCACTCCTGGGCGGCGGTCATCGTGAAGTTGGCCAGACCGGCTTTGGCCGCCCCATAGGCCGCGACAGTCGGAGCGGGACGTTGCCCCGCGATGCTGCCGATGTTGACGATCGCGCCGCCGCCCGGCTGACGTTGCATGTGGTGGTTGGCGCGTTGGCTCACGAAGATCGGCGCCAGCAGGTTCAGTGCGACGATGCGTTCACTCAGGCGATGTGAAGCGGTCGTGGTATCGACCGGTGGTGAACCCCCCGCGTTGTTGATCACCACATCGATCCGTCCATGGGCTGCTACCACTTCGTCGACCATTGCCGATGCCTGATCGCCGTTGCGGATGTCGGCGGCGAGGAACGTCCACGTTGCAGGTAGCGGCTCATCGCCAGTCGTGCGCGCACACACGACCACCTGTGCTCCCGCCTGCTCGAACCTCGAAGCAATGCCACGACCGACACCACGGGTGCCCCCGGTGATCAGCACGACATGCCCGCCGTAGTCGAACGTCGCCGTGCCCACGCCTGCACTCTACGAGCGAGCATCCACAACGATGAAGTCGGTGTGCCCCGGTCGGCCAAGTTGGGTCGACGGGCGCGAGGCTTTAGCAATGACGGCCCATCCTCACCATCAGGTGCAGATCGTTGCACCCCAGCTCGGGCTCGGGCCGGCTGCCCGAGTGTTGCTCGATGCGTTGCCGCAGCGGTTTTCAGTCCCCGAGGCAAATGACGGGTACGTCACGTTCGTGGCGACGCACCCGACGTGGAGCGCCGTCGACGAGGCCGGCCGGGTGATCGGCTTGCTGGCACCACTCGATCACGCCGAGTCGGCGGAGATCTATTTGTTGGTCGTGTCACCTCTCCGGCATCGCCAGGGTGTCGGCCGAGCGCTCGTTGCCGCCTTCGAGGCAGAGTCGTCGACCCGCGGGTTTCGACTCACGCACGTCAAGACGTCGGGTCCGTCGGATCCCGACGAGGGGTACGCGCAGACCCGAGGTTTCTACGCTGCGTTGGGCTATCTGCAGCTAGGTGAGGTGCTCGACCTGTGGCCCGGAAGTCCGGCTGTCGTGATGGTCAAGCCATTGCCAACACCCAGTGGCGAAGCTACTGCGATCACACGGAGCACCGTGCCGATCACGACAGCAATGATCGTCGAAGCGCTCGAATCGGCCGGCGTATGCCGGGGATCGGTCGTCGTGGTCCACTCGTCGTTGTCGCGGGTCGGGTGGGTGGCCGGCGACGCTCAAACGGTGGTCGAAGCGCTGCGCCTGGCCGTAGGCGAGCCCGGCACGATCGTGATGCCCGCACACACCGGGTTGAGCGATCCTGCCAGCTGGGTCAACCCTCCCGTGCCCGAAGCGTGGTGTGCTGTCATCCGTGATGCCGCACCCGCATTCGACGCGGCCCTCACCCCGATGCGGGCGATGGGAGGCGTAGTCGAATGCTTTCGTCGCCTTCCTGGCGTACGCCACAGCGGGCACCCCGCTGTAGCGTTCGTCGCGCTCGGCCCGCACGCCGACGCGGTGGTGGTCCAGCATCCGCTCGCACACGCGTTGGGCGATGCGTCGCCACTTGGTCGCCTCTACGAGTTGGATGCCCGCATCGTGTTGTTCGGGGTCGGCCACGGCAACAACACGTCATTGCATCTGGCCGAGCATCGAGCCGTCTACATGGGCAAGCAGACGGTGCAGCTGGGTGTGCCGCTCGTGGTGGATGGCGTCCGACAGTGGGTGACCTATGACGATCTCGATCGGGATGAAACGGACTTCCCCGAGATCGGCGCTGCGTTCGCGGCCGCTGGTGGCGACCAGGTGACCATTCCTCTAGGTATCGGCGAAGTGACGTCGTGCTCCATGCGCGACCTGGTCGACTTCGCCGTGGGTTGGATGGAACAGCACCGCACTACAACGGTGCACTGAGATTCCGGTTGCCCGCTGCGGGGACCGAGACCCTCTTCCTCTGGGGCCTTCGACAGGTCGGCAAGACAACGCTTCTCCGAGAGACATATGGTGATCATCGAAGCAAAGGCAAGTCGGAACATCATCGAAGCCCATCTCAAGGGCCTCCGCCAGTTGGCTGTCGACCAGACCGTTCGTCCTCATGCGATCGTCTGTCTCGAGCCAAGACGATGGGTAACGAGCGATGGGATCACCACCGTGCCGGCTTCCGATCTCGCCGACTTCCTCGACGAGATCGCTGCGGAAGGTGTGTGAGAATGCTTTGATGGAAACAGGGATAGATACCTTTAGTACGGCGACGCAGATGATGACGGCGCTCAACGCCAAAGTCATCAGTTCTGTCGAGTTGACCGAGATGCATTTGTCGCGCATCGAGCAGTTGGACGGTGTGTTGAACGCGATTCCCGTGCGCACACCTGACCGGGCACTTGACGCAGCACGTAGCGCCGACCGCAGGCGCGCATCCGGGGAACGTGCGCCGCTATTGGGTCTGCCAATGACACTGAAGGAGTCGACGCAAACGGCTGGTCTGCCTCAGTCGGCCGGGATTCCCCCGTTGGCTGGCCATCGGCCCGCCAACGACGGTCCCGTGGCTGCATCAGTTTTCGCGGCCGGCGCGTGCCTGCTCGGCAAGACGAACATCCCGGTGGCATTGGCCGACTGGCAGGCCGACAGCCCGGTCTACGGTCGGACGGTCAACCCATGGGATCATGCCCGGACGCCTGGCGGTAGCACCGGCGGCGGTGCAGCGGCCCTTGCGGCCGGGCTCACGCCCCTGGAGATCGGCAGCGACATCGGCGGCTCAATCCGGGTGCCGGCAGCCTATTGCGGGGTCTACGGGCATCGTCCGTCAGAGACCGCTGTGCCGCGATCCGGGGCCTTCCCGTTCGCCGATGCGCCGAATCCGGCCGCTGTGATGGGCGTCCAAGGCCCCCTGAGCCGCAGTGCATTCGACCTCGAGTTGCTGTTCGACGTCATCGCAGGACCGGAGCAGGGCGAGCACACAGGGTGGCGGCTCGCGCTGCCTCCATCGAGGTACGACCGACTCGGCGGCTTCCGCGTAGCGGTCATGCCGCATCGAGCGATCGTGCAGGCATCCGGCGAGATGCAGGCCAAGGTCGGCGAGCTCGCCGACTTTCTGGGTGAAGCGGGCGCCACCGTCGGCGAAGCCATGCCACCAATCGACCAGGACGCACACTTGCGCGACTACCTCACGCTCCTCAGCATCATCCTGTCGCAGGGGATGAGCCGCGGCGAGCGCGAAGCCGCCGCACGCGACATGCTCGACTCTGGCCATGAATTGTTCGTTGCCCAGGCTGCAGGCATGACCATCGACGCCACCGGCTTTCTCCAGTTGCTCGGTCGACGAGAAGCAGTGCGCCATCTGTGGCGCGCGTTCTTCGCCGACTGGGATGTGCTGGTGTGCCCCACTGCCCTCGATGCAGCGTTCCCCCACGCCGAGGGCAGCCAGGCCGTCCGCACGCTCACCGTCGACGGTCGGCAAGTGCCGTACATGTCGAACATCGTGTACCCGCATTGGGCCATCTTCAGCGGCCAACCCGCGACAGCATTTCCTGCCGGACTCAACGCGGCCGGACTGCCTCTTGGCTTGCAGGCGCTAGGCCCGTACCTCGAGGACCGCACAACCTTGAAATTCGCGCAACTACTCGAGCAGGAATGGAACGGGTACAGGCGGCCACCGGCGTACTGACGATTGCGCGCAACATCAGGAGCGCGTCACGACGGGCCTCTCGGTCGGCCGTCGTCGTTGTCAGTCGGCGACGAAGGCACTCTCCATCGTGTCGAAGAAGATCATCCAACCGGCGCCGGCCTGCTCGTATCCGGCGGCGTCCATGTTGCCGCCGCGTTGACGAAACGTCATCTCGGTCGTGCCGCCAAGGTCCCGAAACTCCACGGTGAGCGGCTCGAAATCGGGGCCAGGGCGGTCGCGCATCGTAAGGACAAGCCGCTCGGGGAACACGACCTCTTGAAACTCTCCGTCCCAGTTGATTCTGGTCCCGTCCGGAAGAATCATCATCGCCGACCACGCGCCGCCAACGCGTGCATCAATAGTGCAACTGTCGAGCGGGATCACCGCGTCGCGTCCACCGAACCACGCTGCGAACGATGCTGGAGTGATCCATGCGTTGAACACCAACTCTCGCGGCGCGTCGAAGACGCGCGTCATGAAGATTCCCTCGTCGTTCGCTGTCATGGTGTTTGTCATGATGTCCTCCGGTTCGGGGTTGGCTGCAGCGTCGCAAACTGTGGACCAGGGACGTGTATCACGTATCGATGTCGGGACAACAAGTGCCCAGATTGAGTTGGTCCGCGAGAAGTCGGCGCTGAAGTTTGCCAGTCGGACCGACCGGCAGTTGATCGACGAGGAGAATCTTGTCCGGTACCTTGTGCGCCGCCAGTCGTTCACGCAGGAATGACCGAAGCGTGGCGCTGTCGGCGCTGCCTGTCCCGTTGGGATGTACTACCGCAAGAGCGCATACCCGCTCGCCGCGCAAGGCATCAGGAACTGGGAACGACACACATTGCACCACGTCAGGATGTTGGTCGAGCGCGGCTTCGATCTCGTACGGTGAGACCTTCTCCCCGGCAACATTGATGAACTCCTTGAGGCGACCGAGGAGCGACAGATTGCCCTCAGTGTCAAGAGTGCCCTCATCGCCAGTTCGGAACCAGCCGTCCACATGCGTGGCATCGTTCGATGGCGCTGGTGACAGGTAGTGATCGATCACACCGGCGCCACGAACGACCACCTCTCCTTGGCCGCCAGCGCTTCGCTGCACAACGCCGTTGCAGAGAATTGCAATCTCGGCGCCAGCACTACTGCCGACTGTACCGACCCGCCTCTGAAGCGGCTCCAACGGCTGACTTGCCATTTGGTGAGCGGCCTCGGTCATTCCGTAGCTGTTGATCACATGGCAGCCGAACCTCGCTTCCAGCGTGGCTGCGGTCGAGAGTGGCAAGGGCGCTGAGCTCGATCGCATGACTCGCAACGATCGCATACCGCGACCATCTTTCCGGTTGCGAGACCGAAGTAACATGGCCTGATACATCGAAGGTACTGCAGTCGACCATGTGCAGCCGCTCGCATCGAGTTGACCTTCGAAGTGAAACGGATCGAATCCGTCGGTGAGGAAAATTGAGCCTCCCCCAACGACGCTGGCAAGAAGAGCTCCGACGATCCCATGAATGTGGAACAACGGCATCACGTTGAGACAACAGTCCGCTTCGCCGATTGCTATTGCACCGGCCACCGACCGGGCCGAATGCAGTAGCTGCCGCTCACTGAGGCCGACCAATTTTGGTCTGGCTGTGGTCCCGGACGTGTGAAGCAACAATGCCGAGCCGGTGCGGGCCTCGGATTGAGGACCGCTCTCGTTGGACAAACCCCGGGCCATCACTGATCCTTGCTCACGAAGGATCAGCTCGATTCCTGCGGCGTCAGGCCGAAGACGTGCCTCGACAAGCGCCATGCCGTGTGATCTTGCCGCTCGCTCCGCCGCTGGACTGAACCCTGGCACCGACAACAAAACCGACGTGTGGAGGTCCTTGAAGGCGAACTCGTACTCCGCCTCCGTGTACCTCGGGTTGAGCGGAGCGCATGCGTATGAGCCAAGGAGTGAGAGAAGCGACAAACCCGACAACGCTCCGTTGGGAAGCACTAGTGCGATGACATCGCGTTGGGTGATCCTCGCCGTGGTCAGTTGCAAATCGGTGGTATCGAACTGCTCACATGCCGACGACGATGACCACGATGACCCATCCGGCACCGTCACAAGCGGCGAGTCGGGTGGTCGAGCCGCAATCATCGCCCGGATCGTGGACGCAGATGCAACACTCATCGTGACGCCGGTCCGCGCTTACGAAGGGCCGCCGTCGCCCGCATCATCGACCAATGATCGACCGCTATCGATCCAGTCACGTGTTGGTCCGTCCCCACATCACCGGCCACGGTTGCACCGAGACTGATCCTTGCTCGATCACCGAGCACCACGTTGTTCGCGATGGTGCTTCCCGGACCGATCCACGTCCCCAATCCGGTCACAACGTTGCCATTGACGACTGCACCGTGGCCAACATGCGTGTCGGAACCGATTCTGCAGTGGTGAGAGACGAATGCATTATTGCCGATCCTGCAGCGCTCGCCGATCGTAGTGTCGCCGCGGAAGACACCACGGGCGATGACCGCCCCCGAGAACACCTGCGTTCCGGTCCCGATGCGAATGCCCCCAGCGTGCGTCACTTCGATCGACTCGATGTTGCTCGGCGCAGTTTGAAAGCCCTGGGCTCCGACGATGGCCCCAGCATGGATGCAGACACGCTCACCGAGCACGACGCGACCTGTGATCGTGACATTCGGTCCGATGATGCAGCCAGCCCCGATGACCACGTTGCTGGAATCGACCCAACTGGTGGGGTGGACTCTGGCCGTGACATCGACCGAGGTGGCCGAGTCCGATCCGTAGAAGTTCGTTTGCTCGACCAGCCACTCGTGCATGCGCACAAAGACTTCCCGTGGGGCTTCGTGGACGAGCACTCCGACATGGTCAGGTACCTGGTCGGCCAAGGACGCCGGTACGATGAGAGCGGCTGCCTGGGCACTGATCGCCTTCCGCACGAAGCTGACGGACTCGGCGAAGGAGAGCATGTTGGGCACAACTCCCGACAGGAAGCCGAGGTTTCCGATCGTTGCATCACGAAGAACCGATAGGCCTAGGTCAGAGGCCAACAACGACAGTCTGACCATTCCGACGGGTGAGTCGCTCGCACGAACACGGACTGTGGAGCGTTGCACAACCGCACCTGGTAACTGATCGAACCAGAACACGTGCTCTTGAACCAACGAGATGACGAGGTGGAACATGCCCGGTTGATCAGGGGTCCTGATCTGCATCGACAGCCTGATTCGGTCGCCCGGATAGATCGGTCTTGGCAGTTGGGTGCGATCGCCATCCCACAGTAACACAGCCCCAGTGTCCGCATCGATCCAGTGGTAGCCAATCTGGACGGGTGTCAGCCCGACGGAGATCATCGTCTCGTTCGATCGGTTGTCGATGTCTACCTCCACGCGGATCCCGGTGGACAACTCGGCCTCGCGCTCACACTCCACGATGCTCAGCACGACCGCTTCTCCGATCGAGGGCGGAAGTGGCGGTCTCATCATCGGCACGGCCGCAGGCCCCGTGTGCACGGCGCGGACGAGAACCTCCAGGTGCCCTACGTGTTCAGCGAGGGACCGAACCGAGTCGACCCAGTGAGTGCGTAGCTGACCGGTGCTGTCCGTGATCGAATCCTGATATATCTGCTCCCACGTCTCGACGGCGAGGTCGAGCCCGCACCGTTCACGCACCCAGCTACTCACTCGGCTCGCATCGGAAGCGTCATACCGCTCGATTTCGCGGAGCACCGACTGCAACGTAGGAACGAGTTGCAGCGTTCTGGCACCGAAGTTCCATTCGCGCTGCCACGCGACGTCAGGGCTCGTGACCATGCGCCCGAGCCCCGGAGCGTCGAGAAGAACGACGGCACAACCGACCGCCAACGCCTCTAACGCGCACCGGGCCTTTGCGAATACGAGGTCGATCTTGGCGAGTTCTCGCTCTGGATGAACCTCGACGCGCCCGACTCCGGAACCAATGACCTGCACCTCGAGTCCGGCGTATCTGCAGGCTTCGATGACAATGTCGAGGTAGCCGCCCGGTCGGGCTTGGTTACTGAAAACGGCCGCCGAACGGGGTGAATTTGGGAGTGGTGGGCGCGTCCGAAACCGGTCGAGGTCGACTGCGTTGTGGACCAGTGAAACACGGCTCGGGTCGATGCCTACATCGACGAGGAGGCGCTCTCGACAGTTGGCGTCCACAGCGACGTAGCGACGGATCGTGGGCAGAATCGGCGGGATATCGTGGCTATTGATTCTATCGTGACAGACGTACACGACCGGGGTGTCGCCGAACCTTACCGCAGCTTCAGTGGTTGGGACGTGGTGATGACCGTGGATCACATCCGGCCTGAACGGGGTGTTGGTGAGGTCGGTGACCACGGTGCCACCCGCCTGTTCGATTTCCAGCGCCAAGTCACCTCGTACTGGTGTGTAGACGCATACCGAATGCCCCCGTCCGCGGAGCGCACGCTCGAGATCGCGCACCACGATCTCCGTTCCCCCTCTTGAGCACAGTTGAATGTTGGTGATGAGGATCTTCATGACGATGAATCGCAATTTAAACTACACCCGCCTTGCGTACATGTCTACGTCCATTCGGTTGTCCGCGTATGCGAAGGCGGGACCCGCGTCTGGCCGCAGGAGGGCTGGCAGCACCAGCGACGGAACGTGGTCAGCCTGCCTCGGAGGAACGAACCGTCGGAACGGCAGAAAGTCGACGGCCGTTGGTAGATCACCCCCGGTAACGCGCTCCACGGCTGCAACCCGGACAAGTCTGCTGAAGACGTCGGAGCTAGCTTGGAATACAAGCTCGACGCCCGACTGATCCCGCCGACGGTGCTCAACCGGGCCCCGTAACTCGACCCCGGATACCGGCCCAGCAGGGTATCGATGGTCGTCGTGCGTCGTTCAGGCGTCGGCCAGGCGTCGATCATGCGGCCGGGTGTTGGGTCTCGTTGTGGCCCGCGTCGGGGTGTTGGGGTGTGACCGGGCTGGTGGTGTTGAGGTCGGCGCGCCAGCCGATTTCGGTTCCGTCCGGTGATGATCACGCACAAACGCGCCCGTCACCTCGACACGATTCACGAACGTCGCGATCTGCGCGTGCAGACGGCGACGCTCACCATCGAACACACGTAGACACGCCTCAAGATCGGCCGGAGACATCCCACCGATTGCATCAACATCAGGCACAACAAACGAACTCATCCGACCATCATCCCAAAGGGGTGTTACCCAGTCAGACGAACACACGTTTGAGTAAGAAAGACCCACCGACACTGTCGATCGCGAACTGCGGCGCGAAGTGGGCACAGATCTGCTGACCGGATTCGCCAACCGTCTTCGGTCCGACGGGCCGCAGACGTTGAGCCAACGTCGGGGTCTACTGGGTCCAAAGACGCTCTCCGATGGGATACAGGCAGAATTTCTTGGCGTTTAGCGTTTAGCGTTTAGCTGTCATTAGCAGGCTGTCGCAAATTGCGGGTCGGTTCTGGCGTGCTGTCGCCGCGAACAACGATTCACAGTCGCCAGTGCCGAGATCCGAACCCCAGCCGACTGCCAAGCTTTGGCGTTGGGTTGTTGCCAATGACAGCCCAACGCCAAAGGTCGGGCGGTTTCGTCTCACCCTCCACGCTCCTAGGATGAGGTCCGACAACCTAGCTCGTTCCGGGAGGGAATCGTGGTCAGACCGGTCGACCGACGCCTCAACGTGCACCGGACGGGCGTTGGGCCTGGCGCTGTCCCGATGATCTTCTCGCACGGGTTTGGTTGCGACCAGAACATGTGGCGCCTTGTCGCGCCGGCGTTCGAGATGACTCATGATGTGGTGTTGTACGATCATGTTGGCACGTCTTCGAACGTCAGCGACTATGACCCGGTGAAGTACTCGAGTCTGCGTGGGTACGCCGAGGATCTAGTCGAACTGGTCGACCATCTCGCGTTGCGTGGCGCTGTGTTCGTCGGGCATTCGGTGGCGGCAATGATCGGTGTGGTCGCCGAGCAACTACGCCCTGGCCTGTTCTCACGGCTGGTGCTCGTCGCGCCGTCTCCGCGGTACATCGACGATCCGGACACCGGGTACGTAGGAGGGTTCTCGCAGACCGACGTCGAGGAGTTGCTGGTTGCGCTCGCGGACAACCACCTCGGCTGGTCGGCTCAGATGGCAGGTGTGATCATGGGGAACCCGGATCGACCCGAGCTCGCAGCGGAGCTGGAGAACAGCTTCTGTCGCACCGACCCGTCGGTAGCGGAGCAGTTCGCACGGGTGACGTTCACTGGGGACAACCGGGAGGATCTCCAGGCGGTGCTCGCACCATGTCTGGTATTGCAATGCTCGGCTGACATCGTGGCGCCAGAGTCGGTCGGGCGGTATCTGCGCGGACATCTGCCTGTTGCCGAGCTGGTGCAGCTCGCCGCTACCGGTCACTGTCCGCACCTCTCCTCCCCAGACGAGGTAATCGCTGCGATGCGGTCGTTCCTCGCATGAGCGACTCGATGCTCGACCCGGCGCTGTTAGCGGAATCGTTGGAGGACCTCTACGAGCATGCCCCCTGCGGCTACCTGTCGATGTTGTCCGATGCGACAGTGATCAAGGTCAACCGGACCGCGTGCGACTGGATCGGTCGGCCGGTCGAGTCGGTCGTCGGCAGTCGCTTCCACGACCTCGTAACCGTCGGCGGACGGGTCTACTACGAGACCCACATCGCACCACTACTTACGATGCAGGGCAGTGTGCGACAGCTCTCCCTCGATCTCGTGCGTGTCCACGAACCGCCGATGCCGGTCCTCATCGATGCCGTTCGTCGGGTCGTGTCGACCACCTCCGGGAAGGTCGAACTCACTCGCGTCACGATCGCCAACGCGACGCAACGCCGGACATACGAACGGGAGTTGCTCGAGGCACGGCGCCGGGCAGAGGCCGCCTTGGCGCAGGTTCGCACGCTCCGCGGTTTACTGCCGCTGTGTGCGTGGTGCCGTCGGATCCGCAATGATTCTGGCTCATGGGAGCAGTTGGAGCTCTACATTCGCGAACACACCGATGCTGAGTTCACCCATGGCATCTGCGCGGATTGCCAGCGGGAGCAATTCTCCACCTCGTCCTCGGCCGACATCTGAGCCCTCCGGTATCTGACGGCGCGTCAGATACCGGTTACCATCGGCGGCGTGGGCACCATCTCGACACACATCGACGATCACGGCATCGCCGAAGTGGTGATGGACTGCCCTCCGGTCAACGCGCTCACGGTGGCCCAATGGTTCGACGTGGCCGATCAGGTCACGGCCGCGGGACGCAACAGCGACGTGCGCGTCGTGGTACTTCGGGCCGAAGGCAAGGGCTACAACGCCGGCGTCGACATCAAAGAGATGCAGAACACCACCGGGTTCAGCGCCCTCATCGGAGCGAACAAGGGCTGCTACGCCGCGTTCGCCGCAGTGTATGACTGCGCCGTGCCTGTGATTGCAGCCGTTCATGGGTTCTGCCTCGGCGGCGGCATCGGTCTGGCCGGTAACGCCGACATCATCATCGCCAGCGACGATGCCTACTTCGGGCTCCCCGAGGTCGACCGTGGTGCCCTCGGTGCGGCCACTCATCTGTCGCGTCTGGTGCCGCAGCACAAAATGCGGGCGATGGTGTACACGTCGACCACGGCGACAGCCGCCGAACTGCACCACTACGGCAGTGTTCACTCGGTGGTTCCACGGGGCGAGTTGCGCGACGCTGCCATGGCGATCGCGTCCCAGATCGCGGCAAAGTCGACCACCGTCATCCGGGCCGCGAAGGAGAGCCTGAACGGCATCGATTTGTGGGACGTGAAGAAGAGCTACCGGTTCGAACAAGGGTTCACGTTCGAACTCAACCTGAGTGGTGTCGCGGACGAACTGCGCGACGACTTCGCCGGCACCAGCAAGGCTGACGGCACCGACAAGGCCCACGCGAGCCCGGAGGCCACATGAGCCGCGACAAGCGAATCACCCACGACGAGGCCATCGCCACGCTCACCAGCGGAATGACCATCGGCATCGGCGGCTGGGGCAGTCGGCGCAAGCCGATGTCGCTCGTCCGCGCACTGCTGCGAAGCGACCTCACGGGTCTCACCATCGTCTCGTACGGTGGCCCCGATGTCGGCCTGCTCGCCGCGGCGGGCAAGATCCGCAAGCTGGTCTACGGGTTCGTGTCGCTCGACTCGATTCCGCTCGAACCACACTTTCGTGCCGCCCGCCAGCAGGGCACCATCGCCGAATGCGTCGAGTACGACGAGGGCATGTTGCAATGGGCGCTCTACGCTGGCGCACTGCGTCTTCCGTTCCTACCCACCCGTGCCGGCCTCGGTTCGGGCGTGGTCGAGGTCAACCCATCGCTACGCACCGTGCGTTCGCCCTACACCGACGGAGAGGAACTGCTTGCGGTGCCCGCCATCCGCCTCGATGCGGCCTTCGTGCACCTCAACCGCTCCGATCAATCGGGCAACGCCCAGTTTCTCGGACCCGACCTCTACTTCGACGATCTGTTCCTCAACGCCTGCGAGCCGGGCCGCCGCTTCGTGTCATGTGAACGAGTCGTGAGCACCGATCAACTGCTGGTCGAAGGCACGTTCCACACGCTGCGGGTGAATCGCTCGATGGTCGACGGCGTGATCGAGGCACCCAACGGGGCACACTTCACGAACTGTCAACCCGATTACGAACGCGACGAGGCATTCCAGAAGGAGTACGCCACGTCCGCCACCGATGTCGATCGGTGGGCTGTGTTCCACGAACGATTCCTGGCTGGCGACGAGGCCGCTTACCAGGCCGCAGTCGCCGAGTGGAGGGCAGCCAAGTGACCAAGCTGGCAGACATCGTGGTCATTGCTGCCGCCGAGGCGTTCCGCGGTGACGGTGAGATCTTCGCGTCCGGCATGGGCACGATCCCGATGCTCGGGGCACGCCTTGCGCGCAGTACGTTCGAGCCCGACCTGATGGTGAGTGACGGCGAAGCGTTCTACATCGCCAACGAACTCCCGATCGGTGGCACCGACAAGCTCGTGGAAGGATGGATCCCGTTCCGCACCGTGTTCGACACCCTGTGGGGCGGACGCCGTCACGTGATGATGGGCGCCTCCCAGATCGATGCGAGGGGCAACACCAACATCGCCAACATCGGCCCGTGGTCGAAACCGAAGACGCAACTCCTCGGCGTACGTGGTGGGCCCGGCAACACCATCAACCATGCCACCAGTTTCTGGATCCCCAAGCATTCGCCAGCGGCGTTCACTGCGGCGGTCGACATGGTCAGCGGCATCGGCTACGACCGCGCCGAGGCATTGGGGCCGTGGGTGAAGGCCCATCACGACCTGCGCAGAGTCATCACCAACCTTGCGGTACTCGACTTCGAATGCAGCGAACGACGGATGCGGTTGCGCAGCGTTCACCCCGGCGTCACGGTCGCCGACGTGGTCGCCGCCACCGGCTTCGAGCTGGTGATCCCCGACGACGTGACTGCCAGCCGCGCTCCATCCGAAGCTGAGCTGGCCGCGCTCGGCCGCCTCGACCCGACGGGGCTGCGCCTGCGCGAAGTCCCCGAGCCGCTGTAGCGATGCATCCCAGGCTGCACACGAGCGTGTGCGATCTCTTCGGGATCGAGGTTCCGATCGTGCAGACAGGCATGGGCTGGGTCGCAGGTCCGCGCCTGGTCTCGGCGACGGCCAACGCGGGTGCCCTAGGCATTCTGGCGAGCGCCACCATGGACTTCGCTCAGCTGCGAGCGGCAGTGACCGACGTTCGTTCACGTACAGAGCAGCCGTTCGGGGTCAACCTACGCGCCGACGCCCACGACATCGACAACCGGGTGGCGCTGCTGATCGACCAAGGGGTGCGCGTCGCTTCGTTCGCCCAGGCGCCGACCGAGACCATCATCTCCAGACTGCACGATGGCGGTGTACTCGTCGTCCCCTCGATCGGTGCCAAACGCCACGCCGAGAAGGTCTTGCAATGGGGTGTCGATGCCGTGCTCGTGCAGGGCGGCGAAGGTGGCGGGCACACCGGGTCGGTGCCGACCAGCATCTTGTTGCCGCAAGTTGTCGACGCGGTAGAGGGCCGAGTTCCGGTGATCGCCGCCGGCGGATTCTTCGACGGCAGGGGCCTCGTCGCCGCGCTGGCGTACGGGGCGGACGGCATCGCAATGGGCACACGATTTCTGCTCACCAGCGACTCTGCCGTACCGCAGGCCGTGAAGGACTTCTACCTCTCCAAAGGGGTTGCCGAGACCACGGTCACCAGGCAGGTCGACGGAGTGCCGCATCGGGTGCTGAACACCGATCTCATCGACCAGCTCGAGTCGGGCCGAGGCAAAATCCTCGCGTTGCCGCGTGCCTTGCTCAACGCCCACCGCTTCAAGCAGATGACCGGTCTGTCGTTGAGGCAGATGTTGCGCGAAGGGGCGGCGATGCGCAAGGCCGGCGGTCTTTCCTATACACAGATGGTGATGGCTGCCAACACCCCGATGTTGTTGAAGGCAGCGCTCGTCGATGGCAACACATCCAGCGGTGTGATGGCCAGCGGACAAGTGGTGGGCGTCATCGACGACCTGCCGTCGTGTCACGACCTCGTCCATCGGATCATCGCCGAGGCCGAAGCCACACTCGCCCGACTGAGCGCCTGACCGTGACGGTCACGGTGCTCGATGGAGACGATGAGGTATGCGCTGCGGTCGGTCGCCACCTTGGCCACAGTGACTGGTTGCTGATCGACCAGTTGCGGGTCAACAAGTTCGCACAAGCCACCGGCGACCAACAGTGGATCCACGTCGACATCGAACGCTCCACCGCTGGTCCGTTCGGTGGACCGATCGCGCACGGCTATCTCACACTGTCGCTGTCCAACTACTTCCTGCCACAGATCGTCGAGGTCAGAGGCTTTGCGATGGGCGTCAACTACGGCACCAACCGCGTGCGGTTTGTAGCACCGGTCCTAGTCGGCGCCCGCATCCGTGCCGGCGTAGAGCTCACCGATGTCACGCGGGTCAGCGGTGGACTGCAGACCACGATGACGGTCACGATCGATAACCTCGGCAACGCCAAGCCGGCATGCGTGATCGAATCGATCTCGCGGTGGCTGCACTGATGAGCGTGCTCGCCCGTTTCCGCCTGCACGGCAAGGTTGCCATCATCTCCGGAGCCGGGCGCGGCATCGGCGCGGCGAGCGCGTTGGCACTTGCCGAGGCGGGGGCCGATGTTGCGGTGCTGGCGCGTACCGCCGAGCAGATCGAGGCCGTCGCGGCCGAGGCCCGTGCATTCGGGGTCCGTGCGATCGCAATCCCGACGGATGCCAACGACGCTGAGGCGACACATGCCGCCGTTGCCAGGGTGCTGGCCGAACTCGGCCGGCTCGACATCGTGGTGAGTGTTGTTGGAGGATCGATGCCGCGGCCGTTCATGACCACCAGTGACCGAGACCTGCGCAACGGATTCGAGAACAACGTGGTCAACGGTCTGCGCCTGGTTCGTGAAGCGGTGCCCCACATGATGGCCACCGGCGGCGGCAGCGTGGTGATGGTCTCCAGCGCGATCGGCCACAACGTGGGGCGTGGCTACGTGGCGTACGGCTCAGGAAAGGCCGCACTCGATCAGGCAGTCCGATTGATGGCCGCCGACCTCAACCCGCGAATTCGAGTCAACGCGGTCGCACCGGGGGCGATACTTACCGAGGCATTGCAGGCAGTTGCGGCCAATCCGGAGATCAAAGCAGCGATCGAGGCGGCCACACCGCTTCGGCGCCTGGGCGAACCCGACGACATCGCGGCTGCTGTGCTCTATCTGGCCAGCGACGCATCGAGTTACGTCACCGGCCAGATCCTTGCTGTCGACGGCGGTGTGCGCACCACCAACTTCGAACTGCCGATCCCCGACATCACCACACCGTGACCGCCCCTGCGGCGCGACGCCGTTCGATACTGCGCCAGCCATCATTTGCTGCGTTCTTCGTCGCCGCGTCGATCTCGAACGCTGCCGCCTGGATGCAACTCGTTGCCGTCCCGGCGCTGCTGTTCGACCTTACCCACAAGGCGTCGTGGCTCGGTCTCTCCACGTTCGTCGGCATGGTTCCCGCAGTCGCACTCACGCCCTGGGCGGGCGTGCTCTCCGACCGCGTCAATCGAAGGATGATCCTGATCGCCACCCAGTCCGTCGCGATGGTGGCCACGTTCGTGCTGTGGGGGCTGTTCGCCACGGATCACATCTCGCCACTGTCGATTCTGGTGGTCGGATTCGTCAACGGCATTGCGACGGGATTCCAGACTCCGACCTGGCAGGCCTTCGTCCCGAGCCTGGTCCCCGAGGACGACATGCTCGAAGCGGTACGCCTCAACTCGACGCAGTTTACCGTCGCGCGTGCTGTCGGGCCCGCGGCCGCCGGTGTGGTGGTGGCCACGTTTGGAGTCGGCGCAGCGATCGCGCTGAACGCGGCTACCTACCTACTGGTGATCGGCGTGCTCGTGGTGGTCCGCCCCAACGCGCAGGTGCTCGATGTGCGCCACAGTTCGGCACGGGCCTTCGCCGACGGTGCCCGCCATGTCTGGCACCACCCAGGGGTGAGGCTTGCCGTCCTGCTCGCGTTGTTCACTGCACTCACCGGTCAGTCACTCCAGTACGTTGCGGCCGCTGTTGCCAACCGCGGGTTCGGACGCGAGAGCACCGACAGTGCCGGACTACTGACCGCGCTCGGCATCGGAGCGCTACTCGCCAGCCTCGCCGCGGGTCCGTTGGCGCGTAGGTACTCGCGCTACCGGATGATGCTCTGCGCTCTGGCGATGTACGTAGTGGCACCGCTGATTGCGGCCGGCGGCCGAACCTTCTCGGTCGCTCTGATCGGGTACTTCGTCGGTGGGCTCGCGCACTTCACGTTCGCCGTACAGGTCAACACGTTGATCCAACTGGAGACGCCCGATCATCTGCGCGGGCGCGCCATCTCGTTCTACCTGTTGGCGATCCTCACCGGAATTGCGGTCGGCCCGCTGGTACTGGGCGCGCTCATCGATGCGGTGGGTGTGCGTGCCATGCTACTCGCCGATGCTGCGCTGGTTGCAACCGTGAGCAGCTGGGTAGTCATGACCGGCAGGCTGCGCGCGTTCGATCCGACTCCCACACGCGAGGCCGCGCCGCCGATCAGCGCGTAAACGTGACCGGCAGCGCCGCGATGCCGCGGACGAACGACGAATGGCTGTACACGGGCACGAAGTCGGGGTCGGCAAGTCGGAGATCGTGCAGGCGCGTGAGCACCTCGGTGAAGATCACCCGCAACTCGAGGCGGGCAAGCTGTGCGCCGAGGCACAGGTGCGGGCCGAACCCGAACGACAAATGCGGGTTGGGGTCGCGGGTGACATCGAACCGGAACGGGTCGACGAACACCTCCTCGTCGCGGTTGGCCGAGATGTACGACATCAACACCTGCGCCCCCTGAGGGATGGTGACGCCGCGCACCTTGACGTCGCCGGTGGTGACCCGGTTCATGTTGTTGAGCGGGGTGACCCACCGGAGACACTCCTCGACCACCGATGCAGCCACCGTGCCAGTCTCTGCCATCGCGATTGCAATCGCCAACTGATCGGGGTTGGTGAGCAGTGCGTGAATGCCGCCGGTGATGACGCTGCGAGTGGTCTCGTTACCGCCGACGAGCAACAGCAGCGAGTTGCCAACAACATGATCGTCGTCGAGCGACTCGCCGTCGATCGAGGAATGCACAAGCGTGCTCACGAGGTCGTCGCGGGGTTCCAGGCGACGACTCGCGATGACCTCGGTGATGTAGGCGAAATAGGCGAATGCGGCATTGACGACTTCGTCTGTGACACAGGAGGGGTCGTCGGAGCCCCCGATCATCTGATCGCTCCAGTGCTGGAGTTGTTCGTAGTCAGCAGGGGGTGCCCCGAGCATCTCACCGATGAGCGTCATCGGCAGCGGTTTGGCAAACGCCGTCACCACGTCGCACGAGCCGGAGTCGAGTACTTCGTCGACGAGTCGGCTTGCGACCGAACGCACATGCGTCTCATACAGCTGCATCTGCCGGTGGGTGAACCCCTGTGCCACCAACCGGCGCTGTGCTGCATGCCACGGGTCGTCGCTGTCGATCAGCGACGGTTGCGGCGGGACGTTTGGACGAGATCCCATGGCGTTCGAGAACAGGTGAGGCTGTCGCTCTGCGGTGCGAATGTCTTCGTGCTTAGCGAGCGTCCACACTCCGACAGGGTCGCAGTACACCGGTCGGTTGGCACGCAACCAGGTGAAGAACGGGTGCGGATCGGTGGCATAAAGATCACGGTCGAGGATTCGCTGCTCGGTTGGCATGACGGTCATGCAATCACTCCTGAGTCGTGGAGGTGGGCCAAGTCATCGGGCGACAAGCCCAGCTCAGCCGAAAGGATCTGGTCAGTGTGCTCACCTTGCCACGGAGGTCTGGGTGGTGATGTCTCGGCCCACCCGGAGAGCTTCACCGGGTTGCCGGGAGTGACCACCGGTTCGGCGACGCCGTCGGTGCGGTCAATCTCGATGATCATGTCGCGTTCGCGCAGGTGCGGGTCGTCGATCACTTGCGCGGCGCTGAACACCGGGCCGGCCGCAACACCCGCATTCGCCAACGCGTGGCAGGCCTCGACGCTCGTCTTGTCCGCCGCCCAACTGGCGACGCCCTCGCGCAGTACTTCGATGTGCTCGCGCCAACCTGCTCGCGTGGCGAACCGTTCATCGTCGAGCCACTGCGGCCGGCCGACCAGTGTCGCCAGCCGTTCGAACTCGTGCTCGCGGCCGACCTGCACGATGAACCATCCATCGGCGGCACGAAACCCGTCGAGGATCATCTTGAGGCCCTGGCCCGGCTCGGGTCGCTCCCCCATCGACCAATAGTTCGTGACCACGTCGGCGAACGCAACCATCGAATCGAACATCGCCACGTCGACATACTGTCCGACCCCGGTCGCATCACGTTGACGAAGTGCGGCGAGTAGGCCGACGACCCCGAACAACGATGTGCCGATGTCGCCCAAGGCGCCCACCGGCGAAACTGTGGGCGGCTGGCCCGGTTGGCGCTTCCACTCGTAGAGACCGCTCATCGCCTCGGCCACCCCGGCATAAGCAGGCCAGGTGCCATAGGGCGAGGAGGTCGTGTTGCCGAACCCCGAGATCGACAGGTACACCACGGCGGGGTGAACGGCGCGCACGTCGTCGTACCCGAGGCCCAGCTTGGCGAGAGCGCCGCGCTTGAAGTTCTCGCACACCACGTCGAAACGCGGCGCCAACCGCAGCACCAGATCACGACCCTCGGGCGCCTTCAGGTCGATACATACCGAGCGCTTGCCGAGGTTGTTGCGCAAGAACGTTGCGCCGACCTTCCTGCCGGCAGGGTCGACCATCGCCGGTAATGAGCCGCGACCAAGGTCTCCGGTGCGCGGATGCTCGATCTTGACCACGTCGGCACCGAGGCGGGCAAGCAACTGGGTACCGAACGGCAGTGCCTGCATCTGCTCGAGCGCCAGCACGCGCAGACCAGCGAGCGGGCCGACGTGAGGCGTGTCGGCATCGGCTCCCGGACCTGCGCGCATACCTCGACAGTATCCGACGAGGTGCTCGACTCGACCGATCGGCTGATAGTCTCTGACAGCAATTCCAGGGGAGTATCCCTCGAGGCCTGTCGTCAGTACGGTGCGATCATTCGCACCCGGTGAGGCCAGTCGCGTTTCGCGGCGGAGAGACCTGGGAACCCGTTCAACGCGTTCCTCCAGGAGTCCACATGCTGCTTGCCGCCACGTCAGATCAGTCCAACTTCGTTGACCTGGACATTCCACTGTGGGCATGGGCGGCGCTGGCCGCAGTGATCGGGTTGATGCTCGCCATCGATCTGTTTCGGCATCGCGACGATCACGAACCCAGCCCCGGAGAAGCGCTGAAGGAATCCGCCGCATGGGTGGCGTGCGGTCTGGCGTTCGGCGTGGTGGTGTGGATCACGCTCGGCAGCCAGGCGTTCGGCGAATACATCTCCGGCTACCTGATCGAAAAGTCATTGTCGGTCGACAACGTGTTCGTCTGGTCGATGCTGTTCACAGCCATGGCGATCCCGCTCAAGTTCCAACATCGGGTGCTGTTCTGGGGAATCTTCGGGGCCCTCACGCTCCGAGCGCTCTTCATCGGCCTCGGCTCAGCGCTGATCACCCAGTTCTGGTGGGTCCTGCTGCTGTTCGGTGCATTCCTGATCTTCACGGGTGCCAAGATGATTCGACACACCGCCGACGAAGGCACCGAAGCAAAGACAGCAGGGCTCGGGTTGCTGCGCAAAGTGATGCCGGTGACCGACACTCTCGACGGCCACAAGTTCTTCACCATGGCCAACGGTCGACGAGCCGCTACCCCACTGTTCGCAGCACTGGTTGTCATCGAAGTCACCGATGTGATCTTCGCGGTCGACTCCGTACCGGCCATCCTTGCCATCTCCCGCGAACCATTTTTGGTTTTCTCGTCCAACGCCTTCGCCATCCTCGGCCTGCGAGCCATGTACTTCTTACTGGCCGATGCCAAGAGTCGGTTCCACTACCTCTCGCATGCGCTCGGCGGGATCCTCATCTTCGTTGGTCTGAAAATGGCCGCATCACACTGGTTCCATCTCAACACCTACGTCTCCCTCGGGATCATTCTCACCATCCTCACCGGCGCCATCGTCGCCAGCATTCGCCGGACGCGAGGTACGGTCGCCTGACCTTTGGCGTTGGGCTGTTGCTAGCAAC
>JANYDH010000078.1 GCA_025359865.1 Actinomycetes bacterium
GGCATTCGCACTGCGAATGCCGCGCCCGCACAGAGCGGGCGGCGGCCGGTTCCAGGTCACGGTCCCGTTCGCGGGCGAACCGCTCATCTCCGAGCGTTATCGCATCACCGATGGCGCCAACACGGCCGACGCATACGTCCAAGTGATTCCCGACAAGAACGCGCCGAATGCCGCGCCGATCGCTGGGCCGGACGTCGTCACCATCGAGGAGGCTAGCGGGCAGAAGTCTGTCGTCGTCGACGTGTTGAAGAACGACTTCGATCCCGATGATGCCGGAGCGACGCTGCGGGTCACGCTGCCGGCCGTCCAGTCGATGCCTGGTGTGGCGGCCACAACTGATGGTTCGCACGTGATTGTCACCTTGACGCCCCATCCGCAGGTGATCGTCTACCTCGTTACCGATTCAGACCCTGATTCGCCGGCCACGTCGTATGCCATCATCCATGTGCCGGGCATCGAGAACCATGCCCCGGTACTCACCGAGTTCGCTAAGGATCCGACCAACTTCAAGATCGAGGCGAGCCCGCCGACCACGATTACGATCCGGCTTGCCAATGTAGTCAAAGACCCTGATCTCGACCCGGGTGTGGCATTGACCGACACCCCGATCAATCCCGCAGGTACCGGATCGATTACACGTGTGGATGCAACCTCATTCACGTTCACACCGAACGCGGCGACCGAGGTCTACACCGCGCAGGTGGTGTTCGAGGTGGAAGACCGCCCGGGCAACGAAACATCGATGAAATCGACCCTGACGATCTTCATCCCGGTGTCGCCGGGCAACACCCCACCGGTCTCCGTCGGAGCAGGCCAGGTAAACGTCCCGCAGGTCGATGAGCCGGTCACCTACGACCTCGCACCGCTGATGCGTGACGATCAGAAAGATCTGCTCACGTTCGTGCTCCCGACACAACTGCCTGGTTTCGCGGTTCAGCAATCGAATTCGAGCTTGCTGACGATCACCAGCACCGATCCGGCCGTCCAGGTCGGCGCGTCGTTCACGATCTTCTTCACGGCAACCGATGGGTTGCCAGGCCATGCTCCGGTGCAGGGCAGTCTGGTCGTCACGGTCACCCCGACGAACAAAGGCCGCCCAGTGGCCGCCGACATCGGCCCGATCGAGGCCATGGTCGGCCAGCCTGCAGCGGCTGTCGATGTGATCGCGCAGACGACGAACCCGTTCCCCGACGTGCCCCTGACAATTGAGAGCGCCACTGCGTCAGTCTCTGGCAGTGTCGGCTGCATCGCAGCATGCGGGCAGAGCCCGATCGTGTTCACGCCGAACCAGCCTGGCACGTTCATGGTCCACTACGTCGTCAAGGACAAACTCGGCCAGACAGCCACCGCCACGATCACGTACGTGGTCAAAGGCCTACCGCTTGCTCCCGGTGTTCCCCAGATCGGCTCGGTCGGTGACAGCACAGTCAACCTCACCTGGTCGGCGGCGGACATGCAGGGCGGTGCCTTGGTGAAGTACGTGATCACCGCGATCGAGAGCGGCCAGACCAAGGAGAGCACCACCACCGCCATCGCGTTTGATGGATTGGAAAACTCGAAGACGTTCCATTTCACCGTCTATGCCGTCAATGAGGTGCCCGGCAACGGCGAAGTGAGTCAGCAGTCCAACGGCGCGATCCCTGACCGTGTCCCCGACGCTCCGATCAACCCGCGCATCGCCGACTACCAAGATGGCCAGTTGACACTGCAGTGGGACGCGCCGGCCAACGCTGCCAGCTACAGCCCGATCAGCGGCTACGAAGTCAACCTCGCCGGGTTCGGCATCATCCCGGTCGACGGCCAGGTCACCGAGCTCGTCAAGACCGGCTTGACCAACGGCGTTGATTACTCGTTCACCGTGCGCGCCAAGAACGCCGCAACCACCAATGGTGGGTTGGGCGCCTTCAGCAGTTCGTCCGTAGCCGAGCGACCCTCTCGCTACCCCGACACGCCAACCGGGGTCACCGCCGTCACCGCTGGTGATGGGGGCACCGCCCGAGTGAAGGTCACCTGGGCAGCGCCCGTGTCAGACGGCGGACGGAGCATCACGAGCTACAAGGTCTGCCGTGTTCAGTCGGGTAGCGACTGCTTGGCCGGCGATGCCAGCCGCCAGGTCACGTTCACGGCAGCGACTGGGTCGGACAACTCCTTCACTGTGATCGCCACCAACAGCGACAAGAATAGGGGCGACTCCGACGCCAGCGCAGCCTCCAACATCGTCCAGGGAATTGTCAGGCCAGCGACCCCGTCGCTGACCGGGGTGACATCGGATGACCACCGTCTCACTGCTGCTGCCACGATGGGCAGCAATGGTGGTTGTTCCACCTCGTTCCTCGAGTATGCGCTCAACGGCGGCGCTTGGCAGCCGACTGGTGTGTTCGGCAGCCTCCACAACGGCACTTCGTACACGGTGACGGCGCGGGTGACCCTCGGTGCCAACTGTGAGGTGCCTGGCGGCGTGGAACGCAGCAGTACTAACGCGCCCGACATTGCCCAGATCCCCTATGGCCCGCTCGGCCAGCCGACCATCACGAGCAGCGTCAGCCCGGATCCGCAATCGATCACCTGGACCTGGAACGCCAACCAGGGCGACAACGGCCGTGCCTGGGTCGCCACTGTGACCGGTGAGTGCACGTGGACCGTCGGACCGGGCGGTATTCAGAGCGGTACGTGCGCGATCAACCCCAGCTACAGCAGCGGACTCAGGACGGCGACGATCACGATCACGGCACCGGATGTCGCGCCGATGACCCAGACGTCGTCGAGTTCGACGCCACCACCACCTCCGTTGATCGTGCCGACGATGCAGAGCAGCATCAACGGCACCTCGATCACCTGGAGTTGGAACGCCAATCAAAGCCTGTCCGGCACGAGGTTGTGGACCGCAATGGTGTCGGGCGAGTGCAGTGCCAGCCTGGCCTTCGGTGGCGTCCAGATCGGCCAATGCACGATGCCGTACGACTTCAACAGCGGCAACAAGACCGTGACGATCACGGTGGTCGCCCCCACGCTCGCGTCGACATCGGCCACGTCGACCATCGCGATCGGCAACCCGCCACCCCTAGCGATACCGCGCATCACCACCAATCGAAATGGCAACGTGATCACGTGGAACTGGGACGCCAACCAGCCTGGTACGGGAACCTCGCACTGGACAGCGTCAATTTCCGGCCCGTCCTGCTCCGGCAGCGCCTCGCCCGCCGGACAGATAGGAAGCTGCTCACATGACTTTGGCTACAGCAGCGGTCCCCAAACTGTGACGATCACCGTGAGCGCCCCCAACGTTGCCACCGTCTCGAATTCGGCGACGGACTCGACCCCACCCCCCCCGTCGATCTCCACGTCTCAAGGTAGCGCAATCTCTGTTGCAGGCTGTCCAGGTTGCCACTATGTAAGAGTCTCTGTACAGAACTTCGGTTCAAGCCAACAGTTGCTGGTTTTTTGCGGCGGGGGCTCTCAGTGGTACGCATTGTTCGCGACGGACGGGTCAGGGAGCGGCGTTGGCCAATCGGTGTGCTTCCACGGGAACATCACTCAGGACATCACGGTTCGGGAATCTAATAATTCCGCTGTCTCTGCCTCCACGACCAGCGGAGCCTGGGCGCAACCATGACGACCGATCAAGAACGAGGAACGTCCAGAAAGTCGGAAGCACAACACGCTGCAGTCTTCGAGGTCGCATGTAGCTTGACGGGCGGCGTGTACGCCCTCAACTCGACGATGAACCGACGTCACTCCACGGCACTCCACGGCACTCTGCATCCAACGAGTCGTCCGGTGGGTGGTCCTGGGTCTTGTGCTCAATGTTCCGGCCGTGGGTTGTTCGTCTGGTGGAGACCGCACCACCAGCACCATCGGGACCGTGCCGGTCGCATCGACGACTGCCGTTGCACCACTCACTTCGCCCACGGCGACGCCCTTGATCGCGGCGGCTGGTACGACTTCACCTGTGTTGCTCCCGCTTGGCCAACCGATTATTTCCAGCTGGGTGAACGGTACTGTGATCACCTGGACATGGGATGCAAACCAAGGCGACAACGGTCGCGCATGGACTGCCGCCGTGACCGGAGAGTTCGAGTGGGTGGCCGCGCCTGGCGGCGCTCAGGCTGGGACATGCACCGGTGATCCGGGGTACAGCAGCGGCATCAAGACCTAGTATCACCGTGAGCGCTGCGGATGTCGTCTCGAAAAGTCCTTCCTCGTCGGATGCAACCGGACCGGCGCCGTCGTTGTCCACCTCGCCACTTCAGCGGGACACTCCGACAACACAAGGTGTGGACGTGTTTTCACTTCATCATCGATCAAAGAAAGCTTAGGAACATGACTCCTGAACAGGCGGTTTGGTTTGCTGACGCATTCGGCAAATTGGTGAGCAATGTCGAACGCGCCGTGTTGGGCAAGACCCATACGGTTCGGTTGGCGTTGACGACGTTATTGGCCGACGGCCATCTGCTGTTGGAAGATGTGCCGGGTACCGGAAAGACGATGCTCGCCAAAGCGATCGCCAACACGGTGCAAGGGACGCAGAACCGCATCCAGTTCACACCGGATCTGCTTCCGAGCGATGTGACCGGGGTGACGATCTACGACCAACGCACGGGGCAATTCAACTTCCACAAGGGGCCGGTGTTCAGCACGATCCTGCTTGCCGACGAGATCAACCGTGCCTCACCGAAGACACAGTCGGCACTGCTCGAGGTGATGGAGGAGAACCGGGTCACCGTTGACGGCGTCGCCCACCCGGTGGGTGCTCCGTTCATGGTGATCGCCACCCAGAACCCGATCGAGCAGGCGGGCACGTACCGGCTACCCGAAGCTCAACTCGACCGCTTCATGATGAAGACCACGCTCGGGTATCCGGATCACGAGAACACAGTGGCATTGTTGGCCGATGCGGCCAATCGCCATCGCGAAAGTGGTGTCGCACCGTTGATCACCACCAAGGCCGTCAGCGACATGGCGCAACTCGCGACGGGTGTGCATGTCGATGCCTCGGTGTTGTCGTACATCACGCGGTTGGCCGAAGAGACCCGTCGTGCCCCAGAGGTCAAACTGGGCGTCAGCGTGCGCGGCTGCTTGGCGTATGTGCGGGCAGCCAAGACGTGGGCGGCTGCCAACGGTCGGAACTATGTGGTTCCCGATGATGTCAAGGAGCTTGTCGAGCCGTTGCTGTCGCATCGGATCATCCTGCAGCCAGAAGCCGAGTTCTCGGGGTCGACGGTGATCGGGGTGCTGTCGCGGGTACTCGCCGACATCCAGCCGCCCGCCAACCGCGCCGCGGCAGCACCAGCGCTGCGATGAAGCAACTCACCTCGGTCGTCAAGGCAGCTCGCTCAGCGACCGGGTCGTTGCGCGTCGTGACGGCCCTCGGTTGGACCATCCTCGGTCTCTCCTTCAGCGCGTGGATCGTCGGATCACGGTTCGGTTGGCGAGAGATGATGATCATCGCCGCGACCGGGGTGATCCTCCTCGTGGTCGCTGCACTCTCCACGCTGGGCAAGTTGGATCTGTCGTCCAGCCTCAAGGTCGAGCCAGCACGGGTGGTTGTCGGCGAGCGTGCCGCCGGCTCGATGACCATGCACAACCGGTCATCACGCCACAGCCGGGCGATTCGGGTCGAGCTCCCTGTCGGCAACTCGTCGGCATTGTTCGACGTTCCGCGAATGGCATCGCAGGCAGAGCACGACGAACTGTTCGTCGTGCCGACATCGCGACGTGCGGTGATCCCGGTGGGACCGGTCACCACGGTGCAAGGCGATGCGCTCGGCATCATTCGGCGCACCCGCATCTGGTCCGACAGCTACGAGATCTTCGTCCATCCGACGACGGTGATCTTGGAGACGATGGCGGCAGGGCTGATCCGCGATCTCGAAGGCCAGACTACCAACCACCTCACCACCAGCGACGTCGCGTTTCATACGCTACGCGATTACGTGCCAGGCGACGACCGTCGCCATGTGCACTGGAAGACGTCGGCAAAGCTCGACCGGTTGATGGTTCGGCAATACGTCGACACACGTCGCTCGCACGTGTGCTCGTTGCTCAGCATCGATCGCAACGAATACGCCGACGAGGACGAGTTCGAGGTGGCAGTGTCGGTTGCCGCATCGGTCGCGATGCAGGCGTTCCGCGACGAACAGACGCTGACGGTGATCGTCGGCGGCGAGCAAATCCCGGCCATCAACCCACGCAACGTCCTCGATCAGTTCAGCCGGATCGAATGGCGTGATGGCAGCGGTGGTATCGATACCTGCTTCGCGGCCGCACGCAGACTAGCCAACGAGGCAAGTGTCACCACGGTGGCGGTGGGAAGGGTCCCGTTGATTCCCGACATCCGTAAAGCTGCTACTCGAGCGTCACTAAGCACCCGGGTGATCGTGGTCCAATGCAACCTCGACGGCAGTAATGGCTACCGGGCGATCGGCAGTACCTATTTCGTGCATCTCAACTCGCTCGAGGCGTTGCGCCGTGGCGTGATGGCGGTGATGTGATGCATGCGTTCCTCATTCGGATGAAACCGACCCGTTCCGAAGCCATCGACGCAGTCGCCGCCGGAGTGCTGGTTGCGATCGCACTGCTCGGGTTCAAGTCGTCGTACGGCGGTATAGTGTTCATGATCGTCGGGTTGGTGGCGGTGTTGTTCGGCCTCATGCTCGCCCACGTGTTGGTGCGGGCGAAACTCCCGGTGGTCGTGGCAGTCGCCACCATTGCTCTCGGCTACCTGCTGATCGGCGGGGTTGTCGCTCTTTCCGACCGCGCGATCGCAGGGTTCATTCCCAGCGTCGACACCATCGTCGGAGCGGCAAGAACCGCAGTGTTCGGCTGGAAGGAGTTGATCACGACCAACCCGCCTGTCGGCGGAACCGGCACGCTGATGATGCTCCCGTTCCTGTGCGGCTACGGGGCGGCGTTGCTCGGCTCGCTGCTGATGCGCAACAAGCGCCTGTATGCGGCAGCGATCGTGCCGGCACTCGTCGTGCTCGGCGTCGGCATCGTCGCCGGCGTGCAGCGGCCGGTTGCCCCTCTGATACAAGGAGGGTTCTTCGCCGCTGTCGCGATCGCGTGGATGTCGATCCGCCAGGATCGCAGCCGCCCTCGGCTACCCGGCCACAAGTTCAACGCCAACCGGTTTGCGACTGCGGTCACACTCCTGGCTCTGTCCACCGCCGCGGGTTGGTACGTGGCTCCATCGCTACCGCGAGCCGAGGCGACTGATCGCACGGTGTGGCGCCAGACCGTCACTCCGCCGTTCGACCCACGCCAGTACCCAAGCCCGCTCAGCGCCTACCGGTACTACGTCAAGGATGCCGTCGCCAAGAAGGAGGTCATGTTCACCATCGGGGGCCTCCCGAAGGGGGCCAAGATCCGCTTGTCCACGATGGACAGTTATGACGGGTTAGTGTGGCGTCCCAGTTACCGCGACGACACACCGTCCACGTTGAACTCGGGCTACTTCGAGCGGATGGGCAGCGAAATCCCGAGCGACTACGGCGGTGAGACAGCCACGATCACGGTAACCATCGCCGCGTATGAGGACTTCTGGGTGCCCGACGTCGGCGAAGTGCTCTCGCTGCGATTCGAGGGCGGCCCGCGCG
>JANYDH010000005.1 GCA_025359865.1 Actinomycetes bacterium
CGCACCACCAAACAGCACTTTGCGACAGCCTGCCAATGACAGCCAAACGCCAAACGTCACGAGATTCTGCCTGTAACCCATCGGAGAGAGTCCTTTGGAACCCAGTCCACCCCGACGTTCAGCCAACTTCAGCGGCGCAGCAACTAGGTACGGGTGAAACGCGGTGTCCGGCGGTCTGCCATTGCCCGGGCGCCTTCGACGAAATCTCTGGTGTCGCGTAACCGGAGTTGCTCGGTGAGCTCGCGGTCGGTGGCGACGGCCACACGGTCGGCCAGGTCACCGCGCAGGGTCGCCCGGATCGACTCGACCGCCAGCGGTGCCGACCCGGCGATCTCGGCCGCAAACGCGGCGGCCCGGTCGAGAAGCTGTTCGAGCGGTACCAGTTGGTCGGCGAGACCAATGGCGACGGCCTGCTCACCGTCGACGCGGCGACCCGTGTACAGCAGTTCGGCGGCACGTTGTTGGCCGACGAGGGCGGGCAGCGTCACCGAAAGGCCGAAACCCTGATGGAAGCCGAGGCGGGCGAAGTTGGCGCTGAACCTGGCTTCGGGCGCGACGACGCGAAAATCGGCCGCGAGCGCGAGGCCGAGGCCCCCGCCGATCGCGGCACCCTGCACCGCTGCGACGATCGGCTTGCGGGTGCGGAACAAGCGGACCGCTGCCCTGTACAGATCGGCCGTGGTGTACGCGGGTGCCGCACCCGATCCCGAGAAGTCTGCACCGGCACAAAAATTCTTGCCTTCGGCACACAGCACCACGGCGCGACAATCGTCGACAGCGTCGAGCCCCTCCAGCGCGTCGGCAATCGCCACGATCATGTCGAGCGAGAAGTAGTTGTGCGGTGGCCGACGCAACTGGACGGCGTGCACATGCTCGTGCTCGTCGACGGCGGCAACCGTGACGATCGGGCCAGGCGTGTCAGGTGTGTCAGGTGTGTCAGGTGTGTTGCTCATGGGGTGCTGGTGAAGAAATCGGCGCGCGGGGTGAATGTCTCGTCGTACACGGCAGAGGTGAGGTCGACCCGGTACTTCTTGAAGTCGCCCTTGACCCATCCGTGCTTGGCAAAGTGCCCGCCCATGTCGCGATAGTTGCGATGCTGGAAGTGCGCCGCAAGAGCTACCTCGTCGGCCCATAACTCAAACACCACCATCCGCGTCTCGACCACTGGATCGGCGGTGAAGTAGTACGCCAGGCAGCCGGGCTCGTCGGCACGGGTCTGCGCTTGAAAGTGAGCACCGGAGAGCACGCATGCATCACGGCCTTCGCGTGTGGTGAACTCGCCGGTACCGGCCAACACGATCATCTGGGTCATCGAAAATCCCTCAATCTCGTTGGATGTGCAGGTTGCGGGCGAACACGTCGAGTAGCGCGCTCCAGTGCCGTTGGTCGGCCACCGGGTCGTATGCGGGACGGTCGTTGAAGGCGAAGCCGTGATTGTTGCCCCAGTACCGTTCGACGCGTCCACGCACCCCTGCCGACTGCATCGCCGCCTCGAACCGGTCGACCATGTCGAGTGGCACGTAGTCGTCGTGCTCGGCGCAGCCCATGTACACCTCGCCGGAGATCTCACCAAGGCGCAAGTGCGGCGAGTCGGGCCCGTCGGTCACCAAGCGGACGCCGTAGAACGATGCTGCGGCCCGCACCCTGCCGGGAAACTCGGCCGCAACCCACACTGCGAACGGGCCGCTCATGCAGTACCCCACACAGCCAACCCGGCTGGCATCGGCCGCAGCGTCGTCGTCGGCATGAGCGAACAGAGAAGCGGCATCGCGGGCGACCATCTTGTTGCCCACGGCGCGCATGAGTTCGGTCATCCGGGCGAACGACTCTCGACTCGCGAAGTCGAGCTGGAAGGCCGGAGTGACGCGGTAGTAGAGGTTGGGCAGCATCACGTAGTAACCGTGGTCGGCCAGGGTGCGAGCCATGTCGTGGAGCAGCGCGCGCTTGCCGGGCGCGTCCATGAAAAACAGCACTACGGGGTGCGGACCACCCGTCTCGGGATGGACGATGAACGTGGTCATCGAACCCTCGCCGGTGGTGATCTCGATCTCGTGTTCGACCATGGACGGAACACTATCCCGAATTCGACATTCATGTCGAATCGAAGCTACGGTACGGCTCATGGCAGGTAACGGCGAGTTGACGGCGGGAGTCCATCTCCCCCAAGCGGGTCCGGCGGCATCAGGCGAGGCGATGCGGAGGGCAGCCGTGCTGGCCGAGGAACTCGGTTTCGCCGATGTGTGGGTGAGTGACCACCTCGTGGTCCCCACAGGTGCTGCGTACCCTCCTTCTGCATACGTGTTCGAACCGTTGACGGCGCTCGCGTGGGTCGCCGCATCGACCAACCGGGTCGGCCTCGGCACCACGGTGTTGGTGCTCCCGATGCGCAATCCCATCGTCGTTGCCAAGTCGGTCGCGTCGATCGACCGGATGAGCGGCGGGCGGATGATTCTCGGCACGGCGGCCGGATGGTTGGAGGCAGAGTTCGATGCGCTGGGCATTCCTTTTGCCGAGCGCGGCGCCCGTACCGACGAGGCCATCGAGATGCTCCGGCGAATGTGGACCGACGACCACATCACCGCCGAGTTCCCAGTACACGGCTCCCGTTTCGTCTCGATGCGCGCCCAGCCGCAGCCGGTCGGCCACGTCCCGATCTGGATCGGCGGCCATGCCGAGGTCGCGCTCGCCCGCGCTGTCCGCGTGGGCGACGGCTGGCACGGCGCCTTCCTCACCCCCGACCAGACACGGCGACGCGTCAGTCGGTTGCGTGCGGATCGTCCCGAAGCCGAGTTCACGATCTCGATGCGTACCCGTTGGGATCCACTCGAAGACGACGCCGACGGGATCCTGGCTGAACTCGATCACTACCGCGAGATCGGGGTTACCCATCTCGTGCCCGAACCTCGCCAGCGCACGCTCGACGGCTACCTTCGGTCGATCGAAGCCCTTGCCGAGATCCTCACCCGCGCCGACGTCACCATGGTCCATTGATGCCCGCCCAGAACCGGCGCGACCGACACGACCTGCCCCGCGGCAAAGAACCGACCCGTGGCGGCTGGGCACCCACCGGCACGTCCGCCGGACGTCGGGCAACGCTCATTGCCTCGCCGGGAGCGAAAGCCACACGCACCCGCCAACGCCTGCTCGATGCGGCGCGCGCGGTCTTCGCGCGCCGCGGGTACCTCGACACCAACGTCGATCACATCGTCACCGAAGCCGGGCTGGCGCGTGGCAGCTTCTACACCTACTTCGAATCGAAGACCGACATCTTCGGCCATCTGGCTGCGCTCATCGACCAGCGGGTGGAACGTGCCGTTGTCTCGTTCGACCGACCTCGCCAAGGCGACCCGGTTGCTAATCTCGAGCTGTCGAATCGCAATTATCTGGCTGTCGTTCGCGACAACGCCGACCTCTACCGACTGGTCGATCAGGTGGCCGCGTACGACGACACGGTCTACAAGGCCCGGCTGCGCTCACGGCAGCGGCACGTGGCGCGCGTCGCTGCCTCGATCCGCCGGTGGCAGGCACGCGGCCTCGCCGACCCAGGCATCGACACCGACAGCACGGCGGCGGCGTTAGTGACGATGCTCTCCGGGTCCGCGCAGTGTCTGTATGTCGGCGGTGACCACTACGACAACCACCACGACGACGACCACCAGGCCGTGGCCACCCTGACCGACATCTGGGTCAGGGCATGCGGCCTCACCCGAACACCAACGCAACCGGCGCAACCCGACGAACAGCAACGCGACGAACAGCAACGCGACGGGTGCCAGCCATGACGACGCCACTCACCGAGCACGACGTGCGCGCCGAACTGAACGCATGGTTGGACAATGCGTGGGACCCGAGCATCGGGCTGGCCGCATGGCGCGAGCGACTCGTGTCGTCCGGTTGGGCGATGCCGTCGTGGCCGGTGCGGTGGTACGGCAAAGGCCTGCCAGTGTGGGCCGACAAGACCGTTGCCGACGAGATGCGCACAGCCGGCGTAGTCGGTCCGCCGCTCGGCAGCGGAATGTCACTGGCCGCGCCGACGCTGCTCGAGCACGCCACCGACGACCTCAACGAGCAACTCCTGCGGCCCACGCTCACCGGTGAACTGCGGTGGTGTCAACTGTTCAGCGAGCCCGGTGCCGGGTCCGACCTTGCCGGACTCACCGCAACCGCCACCCTCGACGGCGACGAGTGGGTGGTCAACGGCCAGAAGGTGTGGACCACGAGCGCCGGTCACGCCGACATGGCGATGCTCGTCGCCCGCACCGATTGGTCTGCCGCCAAGCATCACGGCATCTCGTACTTCGTGTTGCCGATGCGCCAACCGGGTGTCGAGGTTCGGCCGATCGTGCAGATGAATCGGCACGCCTCGTTCAACGAGGTGTTCCTCACCGATGCGCGAATTCCCGTCGGGAACCTCGTCGGCACGCTCGGCGACGGGTGGCGCATCGCCCGTACTACCCTTGCGCATGAGCGGACGTTCGCCACACTTCGCCCACCAAGGTACGCGACCGACGGACCGCGTCACCCGGTCATCGTCGAGGCCGAGGCCGAGGCGGCCGAGCACTTCAAGACCTACATCTGGTATCCGCAACGCGCCGGCCGGGCCGATCTGGTGGTCGATCGGGCCCGGGCGCGGGTCGTGCACACCGACCCTGTCGTGCGACAGGAGATCGCCCGGCTGGTGTCGTTCGCGCTTGCCAGCGAATGGACCGCCGCCCGCGGGCGAGCCGCTCGCGCTCTTGGCCGCCCACCGGGTCCGGAAGGGTCGCTCGGCAAGTTGGCCGCTTCCGAGGTGGCACGTCGCGCGGCCCGCGTGCATTCCCTCATCGCCGGGGCCGGCGCGCTACTGACTGCTGGCGACGACCCATCCGATGCGGTCATCGCCGAGGTGCTCGTGTCGACCCCCGCTCAGTCGATCGCTGGCGGGACCGACGAAATCCAACGGAACATCATCGGCGAAAAGATCCTCGGTCTCCCGCGCGAGCCTTCCTCGGATACCGACCGACCCTTCCGCGACCACGCCTGACACATCCGGCAAGGCGAGTGTCAGCCGGCGGGTGCAACATGGAGGATGGCATGTACCTTGGTGGTGAAATCGGCGATGGAGAACGGCTTCTGAATGAAGTGCACGCCTTCTGGCAGCACACCGCGGCTGGTAATGACATCGGCGGGATATCCGGACATGAACAGGTGCCCGATGCTGGGTTTGATCGTCGACACAGCAGCGGCCAGATCCTGGCCGTTCATCTCGGGCATGATCACGTCGGTCACGAGTAGCCGGATCTCGCCCGCATGGAGTCGTGCCAGCCGGATCGCCTCGTTTGGGCTGTCTGCGGCAAGCACCTGATAGCCCGTGCGTTGGAGTACCTCGGTGAACAGCTCGAGCATGGTCGGTTCATCCTCGACCAACAGGATCGTTTCGCGGCCAGCACTGACCGGCACGGGAACCGGCACCTGCTCGGCGATGTCGACTTCGACGGCGACTTCTGTTCTGTATCGCGGCAGGTAGACCTCGAATGTGGTTCCGACACCGACCGTGCTCGACACCTCGATGAATCCGTGGTTCTGGGTGACCGCCCCGAAAACGGTGGAGAGCCCCAACCCGGTTCCCACGCCGAATTCTTTGGTGGTGAAGAATGGTTCGTAGATGTTGGCCAACGTGTGGTCGTCCATCCCGGTACCGCTATCGCAAACCGTGATCCGTACGTACTCGCCGGGGGTCGCATCAGTGTGGTCGATGCAATACTCGGCATTGACCACACTGTTGCGGACCTCGATATCGATACGGCCGATGTCGTTGATGGCATCTCGGGCGTTGACGCACAGATTGGTGAGAATTTGATCGAACTGCGATGGGTCGATGTTGATCGGCCACTGGTCGGGTTGTGTCTGTAACGCCAGGTTGATGTCCTCGCCGATCATGCTGCGCAACATGGTCGCCAACCCGGAGACGGTGTCACCCGGGTCAAGCACTTTCGGGACGACGGTCTGTTGAGCAGCGAACGCCAACAACTGTCGTGTCAGGTTTGCGGAACGTTCACCGGCCTTGTGAATTTTGAAGAGATCGGCATACACCGGATGAGATGGATCGATGTGGTCCATCGCGAACTCGGCGTGACCGAGGATCACACCTAACATGTTGTTGAAATCGTGCGCCACCCCACCGGCCAATCGTCCGATCGAGTCCAATCTCATTACCGCTGCTAGTCGGGCGTCGAGCTCTGCGGCATGTTTGGCGACACGGCGCTCCTCGGTGATGTCAGCGATGGTGCCGATCATTCTCAAGGGTTCACCGGCGCGGTCGCGAGACACAACCATGCCTCGGTCGCGGATCCAGATCCATCCGCCGTCATGACCGCGGATGCGGAGTTCCTTGAGATACACTGGTTCGACACCATTGAAATGGTCGTGTAACAGCGCCTCGTGGTGAACCCAATCATCAGGATGGACTCGTTCATTCCAGTCCGTTGCCGTGATGATCGCCGGTGGACCCTCGAAACCGTAGAGCGCTCTGGCACGTTCGCTGTAGAACACGGTATCCGTGACCAGGTCCCAGTCGTACATCCCATCGCCGGCACCTTCAACGGCGAACTGCCAGCGAAACTCACTGTCGCTCAGCGCCACCTGGGCCTGGCGACGTTCGATCTCCAACCCGATCAAGGTTGCGGTGCGCATGATGCTGGCCCGCTCCCATGCCCACATCTCGCGCGGTTCGCGGAGGAAGAGCGCCAGTACGCCCACCACGGCATCGTGTCCGCCGACGAGCGGTATCGACCAGCAGTACCTCAGCCCATGATTCATGGCAACGCTGCGGACACTGGCGAAGCGCAGGTCACTGTCGATGTCGGCGACCGACACCACTGCGTCGCCGACTGCGACCGTGTCGAATGGGCAACGAGCGGACCCGACCGCGATACAGTCAAGTGCCAGCGAGACCGCCACGGGCAGGCTCGGTGCAGCGCCATGGAGCAGGTGTCGGCCAGTGCTGTCGAGTACGAGCACCGATCCGGCCGTCTGGGTAACAGCCGCTTCTACGGCTTGCAAGGCCCTGGTCAGCACGTCGGCCAGGCTCCCGGCGGCAGCGAGCGCCGCCATAACCGCTCGTTCGCATTCGTGTTCGAACTCGATCGACTTCGACTGAGAAATGTCGCGCAGCACGATCCGGGCGATGAACGCACCAGCAACGTCGAGCCCTGAAGTCGCATCGACCTGGGCCCAGATCTGGCGACCGTCGGCGACCACTACCTTGAACTGCGGCGACTGGGATCCTCCAGAATCGATCAGTGCTCTGCGTTCCAATTCGTATTCGACGATGTGATCCGACGAGATCCACGCCGCGAGCGGCCTGCCGATGAGTGACGACCTGTTGACTCCCAGCAACGACCCAGCGGCAAGATTCGCCTCGAAGATCTTTCCCGTCTCGTCGAGCGTGAGGTACGCCACGGGGGCCAGGTCGTACAGTTCGAAGTACCGCGCCCGGTGTAGATCGAGCGCCGTTTGCATCTGTCGCAACTCGTCGTTCTGCGCCTCGAGTTCGGCCTGATGCACGTGTAACTCGTGCATCGCTTCGCGCAGGTCATGATCCGTCATCCCGGCCGCCATGTCGGCAGCCATGTCATCGGCAGTCATGTCGTTGCTGGTGATGTCACTGCCCATCGGTGGCCTCCGAGGTTGGTGACGTTGCTGGCACCACGTCGGCTGGCTGCTGCACATATTGGCCCAGGCCAACCCCGGTGCGGTTGTACCGTTCGGTGACGTCGGTGAAGACGACGACAGCGGACACCACCGCGCCGCGTTCGTCATGGACCGGAGCGGCGTTGACCAGCACAACACGATCTTCGGCAGCAACGTTGCGGACGACGAACTCACCCGACGATGTCTCGCCGAACATCACGGCACGAGCCAACGGCATCTCGTCGGATCGCATCAGCCGACCATCGAAGTTGAACAACGGCCACACATCTGCATAGTTTTCGGCGTTCACCTGCTCCATCAGCGCTCGATCGGCATGACGGACGATGAGCGCCGCATCGTTGAGATACCGCAATTTTCCGACGGGTGCATCGGCTACCGCAATGCCACTTTGGCTCTGGTTCATCGCCACTTCGAGAACCGTCTGCGCCAGCTTGCGTTCTCGCTCGGCGACGGCGACCTTGGAGTTGTCGACGACAGTGATGACCGCACCCTCGATCACGTTGTTGAGGGTGCGGTAGGGCAACACCCGAATGGTGCACCACGGGCCATCCGTTGTTTGCACTTCGCGCTCGAACGGGGCCAGAGTGTCGAGCACCTGCTGAACGTCGGTGGCAAGGTTGTCGTAGTCAATCAGGTTCGACATGAGGTGCGAGACCGGTCGCCCGACGTCGCCTGGGATGAGATTGATGAACCGCGTCGCAGTTGGCGTGTACCGCAAGATCCGCAGTTGATGGTCGACGAACACGGTACCGATACCGGTGCCTGCGAGCAGATTGTTCATGTCGTTGTTGAGGCGTGAGAGATCAACTACCTTGGCCTGCAGCTCAGCGTTGACCGTGGCCAGCTCCTCATTGACCGATTGCAGCTCCTCTTGTGAGGTCTCCAACTCTTCGTTCATCGATTGCAGCTCTTCGTTGACGAATTGCATCTCCTGATTCGACGACTGGCGTTCCTCGTTAGAGGTTTCGAGTTCTCCATTGGCGATCTGAAGAGACTTCTCCTGGGCACGCAACTTCTCCTGTAGCGCCAGTATCCGGTCGTCCACGGCCGTGGCAGGGTCACCCAAACCACCACCGCCACCACCACCACCGCCACCACCACCGCTCGCTCGCGCGTGTGTCTCAGTCGCCGGCGCGGCAACCTCCAACACCACGAGATACAGCGGCGTAGTGTCGAGGGACTGCCCAACCGGGCGAACCGTGACGTCGACCATCGTGAAATCGCCGTTGGTTCTGACGCGCACGCCGCGTTGCTGAGCGACCGCCGACGTGGCTATCGCGTTATGCAAAAGGATCGTGAGGTCGGCCGTGAGTCCCTCACGGGCCATCTTCAAAATGTTGTTGGTCGGAGCCGGTCCAGGCGCAGGCTCGAGGTAGAGCCCGCTCCGGCCGTGCAGATACACCACGTCGCCACCCGCGGTGACAAGTGCTCCGGCCGACACGACATGCTGGATCAATTCCTGCTCGGCCAAGGTACGCAACGCAAGCACGCGGTCCCCGCTGACGTTGGCGACGGTGGGCCGTCGCAACAGCTCGGGCGGCTTGATCGGCGGCACAAACCGGCCAAACGCAAAGCGGTGAGGCGAATTCGGATTGTTTCGTCGTGCGAAGACCTTCGCCTTGCGGTCGACGACGGTGAACAGATCGGAATTCTCGCCGACATTCTCTGACGTTCCCAGGAACAAGAACCCGCCGCTGTTCAGTGAATAGTGAAAGAGGGGGATGACTCGGTGCTGCAGATCAAGATCCATGTAAATAAGCAAATTGCGGCAACTGATGAGACCGACCTTGGAAAACGGTGGATCCTTGATGACGTCGTGCTCCGAAAAGATGACCATGTCACGAATGCTCTTGTCTACGCGATACGAATTTCCGTCCGGTGACAGAGTGAAGAACCGCTGCAGTCGCTCAGATGTCACGTCGGCGGCAATGTTCGCCGGATACACACCCGCACGGGCCACGGCAATCGCACGACTGTCGATATCGGTGGCAAAGACCTGCACCGTGAAACCCTGCTTCACGACCTCGAGGTGCTCCTGCAGTGAAATGGCGAGCGAGTATGCCTCTTCACCGGTGGAGCACCCCACCGACCACGCGCGAATCGTCGCACCGACATGTTGGTGCTCGAACAGCTTGGGAATGACCTCGGCTTCGACGATCGAAAACATCTCGGGGTCACGGAAGAAGCTGGTGACCCCGATCAACAGATCACGAAACAGCGCCTCGACCTCGAGCGGCGTTTGCTGCAGGTACGCCGCGTAACGCTCGAGACCATCGATCTGGTGGACCGCCATCCGCCGTTCGACACGCCGGATGATGGTGCTCGCCTTGTACCCCGAGAAATCGTGCCCAGTCTGCGCGCGCAGCAATACAAAGATCTTCTTGAGATCGTTCTCGAGCGTTGGCACCAGCGCCACAGTCGGACGCTGATTCGTCCACGGGGCATGGGCCACATAGCTGATCAACTGCGCCGCCATCTCCTGCGCAGACAGTTCGAAATCGATCAGTCCCGTCGAGATGGCACTGCGCGGCATACCCTCGAAGTCGGCCGAAGCGGGGGCCTGTGCCATCGCCATCCCCCCTTCGCCCTTGATCGCCCGCACACCCAGGGTGCCGTCGGTACCGTTACCCGATAACACGATGCAGATCGCCCGCTCATGCTGGTCGAAGGCGAGCGACCGGAACAGGTAATCGATCGGCAATCGCTGACCACGAGGCGCCACCGGTTCGAGCAACTGCAACGTGCCATTGAAAAATGCCATATCACGGTTGGGTGGGATGATGTACGCACAATTCGGCCGCACCACCATCCCGTCTTCCACCTCAAACACCTCCATCCGGGTGTACTTCCGAACCAGGTCACTGAGGATGCTTTTGTGGTCCGGTGCGAGATGCTGCACCAACACGAATGCCATACCGGGATCGACATCGGCTGGCATCGCCGAAAAGAACGCCTCGAACGCAGCCAAACCTCCAGCCGATGCCCCAATACCGACAACGGGAAATCCCCGATACGCCCCTGCGGTGCCCACACCGGCAACCACTGGCGCATCAGTCATGTATGCCCTCCGATCCGGTGGCTGACGGCCAAAACGCTACCGCAGGTCGGTCTCGCACTGCAATTGGGGCAAACGGCCCGCGGGGCGAACGGGAATGGTTCCGGCAAGTACGCTTTTAGTCAGGGTGCCGAGTTGTCCACGAGGAGCGACTGCTCGCCCGACTGCTCGCCCGACTGCAGTGCTTGGTTTCGGTCTGCGGGCGGACGGGCACCCGCAAAGAAGGCATACCCAATCGGGATCAGATACGCGACGTAGGCAATGACCCTGATCCGCTCCGGATCCGCCGACCAGCCGAACATCCCCTTCAGGAAGTCAAACACCCAGCCGGTGGCCAAGGGGCCGGACTCGATGAGCCACAGCGGTTCGATCATCCAGCCGCCGAACTCGAACAACTCACCGAATTCGTGCACCGCCTTGCCTACCAGTCCGGCCGCAAACAGAATCAGCAACGCTCCGGTGATCAGGAAGAACTTGCGCAGATCGAGGCGACTACCGTTGCGATACACCGCAACTCCGAGCACGGCGGCGACGACCAGACCGAGGAGTCCGCCGATCACCACGGCTGCACCCGATGCCGAACCGCTTTCGGCACTGAGGAGGAAGAGCACGGTTTCGAACCCTTCGCGGGCCACTGCTGCAAACGCAACGAGGCCGACCGACATCGCCGACCGCGACGCTGCCGCGTCGATCTTGCCGTGTAGTTCCGCCGACATCCCCCGCGCGTTCTTGCGCATCCAAAAGATCATCCAGGTGAGCACGGCGGCGGCAGTGAGGGCGAGCGTGCCCTCGATCGCCTGCTCGGGTTTGCCGTCAAACTTGCCGACTGCGAGATGGAACACGATGCCTGCGATTACGCACACCAGCCCGGCGACCGCGCCGCCGATGGCCACCGGGGTGAACAATTCCCGACGACCGGTCTTGGCGAGGTATGCGAGCACGATGGCGATCACCAATGCGATCTCGAGGCCCTCGCGCAGTGTGATCAAGAAGCTTGCACCCATGATGATGCACCTTTCAGAAGTTGTTAGGGCTACCTTACAATACTCTCACGAGGATTCCACGCATCCGTCGATCGGCGTGAACCCACCGGAACGATCGAACTCGCTGCGGTGCTTGACCTCGACCCATCCGATGAGATGAACTGCTACCCCATGCATCACGACCTCGACATCTTGTTCGATCTATCGGGCCGGGTGGCCATCGTCACCGGAGGTTCACGCGGGCTCGGCCGGTCGATGGCGATCGGGTTCGCCAAAGCCGGCGCTTCGGTCGTCGTGGCGAGTCGCAAGGTCGACGCCTGCCAGTCGGTCGTCGACGAGATCGTTGCCGCAGGCGGGTCGGCCCTCGCCGTGGCGGCACGAATGCAAGAACCCGATGAGGTCGCCGCATTGGTGTCATCCGCTGTCGACCACTACGGAGGTGTCGACATCGTCGTCAACAACGCAGCGACCGTGCTCGACCGCGGCATCGACGCACTCGATCCGACCTCGTTTGCCGGGGCCTTCGCCACCAACCTGCTCGGCCCGTTGCTACTGATCCAAGCTGCCAAGAAGCACCTCGCCGTTGGCGGTCACGGTTCGATCATCAACATCGTGTCGATCGCCGCTGCTGCTGGCACCCCGGGTCGCTACCTGTATCCGCCGGTCAAGGCCGCACTCGCGCAGACCACCCGTTCGCTGGCTCGCGACCTCGGGCCGCTCGGCATCCGCGTCAACGCCATCTCCCCCGGTACGTTCCGCACCGACATGGTGACCAAGGCGTTCGATGACCGCACCCTCGACGTCATCGCCCGCTCGGCACCACTCGGGCGTATTGGCGACCCCGGTGAGATCGTCGGTCCTGCGCTCTTCCTGGCCTCCGATGCGGCGTCGTTCGTCTCCGGCGTCGTGCTCACCGTGGACGGTGGCGCGACGGCCTGACGGCGGTACTCTCCTCCACGCGGCTTCCCCCGACTACTGCTGATCCAGTTAACCGGAGGAACCATGTCGCTGCCCCGTCGCCATCGCCCACACCATCGCAAGCCAACCATCACCCTCGAGTACCACACCGAGTCGTGCGAGGTATGGCTGCCCGACCCGGACGCGCCGATCACCGTCACCGACTTCGGCGATGCTGCAGCGCTTGCGTTCGGCATCATGGATCTGCCCATCGACCACGAGGTACTCGTCCTGCTCGACGAGCATCGCGCCATAACGGCGATGCTGATCGACCCACCGCCGCCGGTCGGATGTGGCATCGGATGGTGCGATGGGCCAGGGCTCGAGGTGCCGTTCAGTCAGACCATCAGCATCGTCGTCGTGCCCGAACTACACGAAGAACCACCGTGCGTCAACGATGTGCTCGGATACCAGAGCCTGCGGCGACTACACATGTTGCAGGGCCTGCTGTTGCTCGACGTGATCTTGGTCGATGGCGAACGCGTGCAGAGCATCGCCATCGCAACCGACCCTGATTGTGCCTGGTTCGACACGACCCCGCCCGCAGCATGACACCCTTCGCCTACGATCACCCACCATGAGCGACATCGCAGTGGTCACCGGGGCGAACTCGGGCATCGGGCGGGCAACAGCCCTACACCTCGCAGCGCAGGGGTACGTGGTCTACGGCACCGTACGTAGCCTCGACCGAGCGGGCAAGCTGAACTCGTGGGCCGCCGAGCGCGGTGTCGAAGTTCAACTCGTCGAACTCGACGTTGCCGACGACGCCTCGGTGGCTGCCGCGTTCGCCCACATCTTGTCCGAAGCGGGCAGGGTCGATGTGCTCGTCAACAACGCCGGTGTCGGTGGCAATGCGGTGGCCGAGGAGTGCCCACCGTCGATGTACCTCGACGTGTTCAACGTCAACGTGTGCGGGGCCATCCGCTGCGCGCAGGCTGTGCTGCCTGGCATGCGTGAGCGCCGCAGCGGGGCGATCGTCAACATCACCTCGGTGGCTGGGCGCATCGCCGCGCTTGCCCAATCGCCGTACGTCGCCTCGAAGTGGGCGTTCGAGGGGGTCAGTGAAGGCATGGCCCAAGAGTTGGCACCGTTCGGCATCCGGGTCGTCATCATCGAGCCGGGGGTGACCAAGAGTGCGATCTTCGCCAAGAACATCGATGCCCCCAACCAGACCGGCGCATACGACGCCGCCTACCGCCGACTGTTCCAGTTCTATGCGGCCGGGTTGGCCAACGCAACCGACCCTTTCGAGGTCGCGCAGTTGATCCACCACGCCGTCACCACCGACGCTCCCCAACTGCACTATGCCGTCAGTTGGGGAGCACAGGAACTGATCGATGCCAAGGCAGCCATCAGCGACCCCGACTGGGTGTCGCTCGGCGCCATCGCCGACGACGACGCCTACTACGAGGCATTCCACCAACGGCTAGGGCTCGAACTCCGTCTCGACTGATCGGTTGTCCTGGCTCGCTCGGTCCTGGCTCGCTTGGTCCTGGCTCGTCGGCCCCGGCGGTTCAGTTGGGTAACGCCGGGCGATGCAGGACCGCGCTGGTCGGCCGGACGTGCACCGTGTCGCCATCGATCGACGCGTCACCGTCCACGATCAGGCTGTACTCGCCCGGCGTGGGCGACGGGAACGCCATGGTGACGTTCGGCCTTGCCTCGGCGAACGACCTCGTGGCTCGACCCGCATCGGCGATCAGTACACCATCGACGAACTTGGTCGGCACCGCCAACGAATGCGCCCGCTGCGTATCGGACACCGTGATCAAGTAACCCCACGGGTAGGCCTCGAGTTGCGCCTCTAGCTCGTCGAGCGGAACCGGGATACTCATCCGTTGTTGCCCCACGTGTCCCAATGGGTCATCTGCGCGGCGGGCAATCGGTGCGCGGGCCTGAAATCATCGCCGGTGTAGTACGCGACCGGGAACAACACCGATTGCGTCCAGTCGGCCGGGATGCCCAGCAGTTCGCTCACGTCGTCGTGGAAGAACAGGTGGATCGTGGTCCACACGGTGCCGAGGCCACGAGCGCGAGCCGCGAGCATGAAGCTCCACGCCGCCGGCAGGATCGATCCGTAGGTCGAGGCCTGCGCGGCGATCATCGGCACGGTTTCCATCCGGCCTTGCACGCACGGGATGACAAACACTGGTACCTGCTCGAGGACTCCGCCCAGGTACGAGGCGCTCTCCATCACCTTCGGCATGACGTGCTCACGCGGGTCACCCTCGGCCAACGGCGGCGGATACCCCGAGCCCGCCATCATCTCGCCAGCCTTGCGATAGATATCGGCGATGGCCTTCTTCTTCGCCTGGTCGGTCACTACCACGAACGCCCAGTTCTGCGCATTCGTGCCGGTGGGCGCCTGCTGGGCGACCTCGATGCACTCCTCGATCAACGCACGCGGAACGGGCCGGGTGAGGTCGAGTCGCTTACGAACCGACCGTGTCGTGGTGAGCAGTTTGTCGGCGGCAGCAAGATCAATGGTCATATCCGCACTGTACGCGCCCCACCGCCTGCAGCTTTGGTCGTGAGATGTCGCTGAGCGACAACTCACGACCAAAGCCGAGGGCGGCCGGCGACTAGAGCGAGCTTGCCGTTCGGCGTATTCTGGAAGTATGCGCGTCCAACCCTTCACCCACCTCGCCGTAGCGGGGCTGCTCTCGCTCGGGGTCGCCGGGTGCACCAGCGACAGTTTCAAACAGAACACCAACGATGGGGCGGACGGCTCCACCGTTGACACCGCGCCGATCGACGGCTCCACCGTCGACACCGCGCCGATCGACGGCTCCACCATCGACAGTTCCGGGGGGATAGGCGTGATCGGTGTGATCCCGTCGTCACCCGAGGAGTTCAGCGCGCCGGCCGATGCTGCGGCATTGCTTGCGGGCCTTGGGTTTCCCTCCAAGTGGGTGCTGCCAGACCCGCTCGCCGCTGGCGACATCGTCGGGGTAGGCGTCACGCTCGGGCTCGGCTCCGACGGACTCGTGTCGAAATATTCGACGACGTATCGCCAACCGGCAGGTGCCCGAGCCGACGCTGTCGGCGTGTGGGCTGCGAAGTTGGACGATGTCTTCGACACCGATATCGCCGCGGCGAGTGAAGTCGTCAATGGCACCGTCACCGGAAACGGGCTCCAGGGCGTCCTCGGTGGAGGCGGAGACGAGAACGCTCCGAGCGGTCGATTCTCGCTCATCGCCATCGGCCCCGAAGGCAACGACAAGTCGCCCGTGGTGATGCGGATAAAGAACGAGCGCAGAGACCCCAACGGCACGATCGCCTACACCTTCCCTACCGAGTTGACCGACGCCATCTTCGACCTCGCCCCATGCGTACCCGAGACCGTGCGGGTCGAGTACGACGCCTACGACGCGCCCAACGCTTCCGTGGAGCCGCCGAGCTACAGCATCAGCCTCGACACGAACTGCGACGCTGGATCGTTCGCGGCCATGGCCACATGGGCGAACTCGTTCACTGCTGGCCCCGGGATGTTCGTCAACGTCAGCGACGACCGTCTGAGCGTGTCAGGGCTTCCAGCCGGGGCCTTCACCGTGGAAGTCTCGGCCGGGATTGCTGACGACGGCACCGTGGCCGTCTCCATGCACGCCGATCAGCCTGCCTGACCCCACCCACCTAGAAGCTTTGGTCG
>JANYDH010000007.1 GCA_025359865.1 Actinomycetes bacterium
CGACCAAAGCTCGCCTAGCTCGCGGTGGCGGTGGCGGTGGCGGTGGTCGCCACGTCGATCAGCCGCAACCCGCCTTTGCCGTCGAACGTGAGCCCTGCACTGCCCTCGACCAGGCGGCGGATGCCGTCGCCGACGAACTCGGCACGCCAACCGTGGGCGAGGCGAGCATCGGCATCGCCGCGTAGCAGCGCCGTGATGTCGGCTCGGGTGGCGAGCAGGGCAGTGTCGACCCGCTGGGTACGCGCCACTTCGCTCACCCACGCCGACACCAGTGTGACGGCCGGTCGCATGCTGCGATCGAGTTCTTCGCCATCAAGCGCGGGCACCTGTACATCGCGGCGCAGCCCGTCGGCCACGGCCGCAATGATCTCCGACCCGATCGTGCCACGACTGTGCCGCTCGTCGACCCCTCGCGCCAGCGCCAGTTCGCCGAGTGTTGTCGGGTGCTTCTGTGAGATTCCGAGAATGGCCAGATCGGGCAGCACCTGCCGTACCGGGATGTTCGACGCGGCGGCACGTCGCTCACGCCAAGCGGCCACCGCCTGTGCAACGCCTCGCGAGCGAGCCTTCAGCACCCGAACGTCCTTGAGTCGCAACCAGGCCTGGTCTGGATCGATCGAGCCGGTCGGCCTGACCCGCAGCTCCTCGCACGCGTCGAGCGCCCAAGACAGCCGTCCCATCGATTCGAGCTTGGCCTCGATACGGTCTTGCAAGTCGAACAGGTGGGCGACATCGCTGGCGGCGTAGTCCTGTTGATCGGCCGTGAGTGGGCGCCGCAACCAGTCGGTCAGCCGGTCGCCTTTCGATGCGACCACGCCGAGCTCGGCATGGAGCAACGACAACAGCGACGGCGTGCTGTAACCGACGAACCCCGCTGCGAGTTGGGTGTCGAACAGCCGCTCAGGCACTGCTCCACATGTCTGGGTGAGCACGTCGAGGTCTTGTTGGGCGGCGTGCACCACCGCAAGGGCCGGCGACGAGAACAACCGCTTCAACGCAGCGACGTCGACCGCCAGTGGGTCGATGAGCACGATCTCTCCCGGCCACGCCAGCTGCAGCAAAGCCAACTGCGGGAAGTACGTACGCTCCCGATGGAACTCCGTATCGAGTGCATAGCGCGGTTCCCTACACAACGTGTCGATGACGGTCTCGAACGCCGCCTGATCTCCGACCCAGCGATAGGTCATGAAGGCTGGTCACCAGTCACGACCGGGCGTCCGCTGTCGATCCACGCCAGTGTTCCGCCCGCCACGTTGACAGCCTCGACCCCGTGCGCGGCGAGGAGCTCGGCGGCACGCATGCTGCGCGCACCCGACCTGCAGATGATGTACGCCGCGCCGTCGCCTCGGAACAGGTCGACCTGTTCTGCGACGGTGCCGAGCGGTACCAGGATGGCACCCGGCACGTGAGCATCGACGTACTCGACCGTCTCGCGGACATCGATGAGGCGGGCGCCGGCGGCAAGGATCGTGTCGAGTTCATCGACACTCACTTCGTGGATGACCATCGGCGGAGGCTACCTGACGGGCAAGAGCTACCGCCCTACAGATCCGCGGGGGTGTTCGCGTTTCGCACGGCGGCTGCCGGAACCTCACACCATGCGACACGGAGCTTCGCCAGCGCAATGTGAACGGCCCGCTCACCGGATTGAAAGGTTTCGGCCACAACAGCCAGCGCGCTCGGTCGCCACAATGCACAGAGCGGTTCGGCCTTGGGAGATCCCGTAGCTTGGGCGCACACCACATCGACCTCGGGTGCCCCGGCGGCTGACTGCAACAGCTGCTGCACCACGGTGGCGTCGAGCCACACCAGATCGCAGGCAAGCACGAGCACGTCGCCGATTGTGTGTTCGAGGGCGACCGCGATTGCGCCCAGCGGACCCTCCCCTGGCCAGCGGTCGGCAACGACGGTGAGCCCGACCGCACCTAACATCTCGGGGTTGCCCCCGATCGCAACCACGTCGATGCACCCACCCGCCAAGGCCGCGTCGGCGACCCGACGAGCCATCGTCACACCATCGACGAGCATCGTGGCCTTGTCGACACCCATCCGTCGGCTCTGTCCCCCTGCGAGCACGACGGCACGTACCCCGGCCGGGGCATTGGACAACCCGTGTGGTGCAGCCGGGGCCACTCCTTCGCCTCCTTCGCCGCGATCAGCCGTTGAACGCAGTGCGAGACGAAATGCCGGAGGGGTCGAGCTGAGCGAGAAACATCGTAATGCGGTCGGCCTCGTCGAGTTCACCGATTGCGGTGGCCGCAGCCCCGAGGCCCTGCAAGGCCCTCAGGAACCCACGATTGGACTCGGCGGCCCACCTCACGTACCCAGAGCCACGCCAGCCATTGGCCCGCAACGCATCGAGTCCACGGTGATACCCGACGCGGTACGCGGCGTAGCACTCGACCCGGTCGCGGCCGAGATCACCCAGGCTGGCCCATCCCTCGATCGACTTGGGATGAGCGGCAACCACAGCGGCGACGAGTTCACGCTGATGCTCGGGCGCAGCCTGCAACGCCTGCGCAAGAGCAGAGCGCACGGCGGACGGCTCGGCGGGAAGCACCGTGGACGGCAACCCGGTGGCGCTCATGTTGACGTTGTGGCTACTCGGATCACTCACGATGGTCACGCTACGACCTATGGTTCGCACATGCTTGCCATTGACATCGAAGCCGCCAAGAAGATCGGCCTTGTGCTGATGGTCGGCTTCGCCGTGTTCGCTGTGGTCTCGGCGGTGGTGATCAAGAAGATCATCACCAAGATCATCTTCATCGTCATCCTGGGCGGCCTTGCGCTCGGTGTGTGGACCCAGCGCGTCGCTGTGCAGAGTTGCGCCGACAAGGTACAAACGTCGGCCTCCGTCGGTGGCGTTACCGCAACCTCATGCAAGTTTTTCGGCACCGAGGTGAAGCTCCCGCAGCTCACCGTGCCACAACCCGCTACCGGCGGCTAGTACCGGCGAGCTCCAGGGCTGAGCTTTGGCGTTAGGTTGCTGTCAATGACAGCCCAACGCCAAAGGTCGGGCAGTTTTGGGCTGCTACCGCAGCAGCGGCAGCACCATCTCCTTGGCGAATAGCACAGGGTGGCTCAGCGGAGCGTCGTGACGACAGCCGGGTAGCTCGACCACGACCGCACCCTTGATCGTCCCGCCGAGGTGACGCATCCCGGTTTTGTGGTGGGCCGCCCCTGCGGTGCCGTAGCCGACCATGACAGGCACACGGATACTGTCCGCCGTCCACGGCTGATTTCGGCGAAGGTCACCGAGTTCGCCGACCATCGCGCGACCCTCGCGACGCCTGGTGAAGCGCGTGCGTTCCGGCAACGCTTCCCACCGATCGTCGCCGATCAGACGCCGCATGAATCGCTCTGCTGCGTCAGCGGGGTCGTCTGCGGCTGCTACCGCTGCCGCGCCGGCCGTGGTGCCCGGCCACCACGGTTCCCACGACAGCGGCGTCTCGTAGATGGCAACCGAACGGACCAGATGCGGATGCCGCGACGCTGTGGCGAGCGCAACGTTGCCGCCATAGCTGTGCCCGACCAACACTGCGCTTCGACCGGCGAGCAGCGACTCGAGATCAGCCACCTGATCGTTCATCCCGAATGGTCCGGGGTGAGGGCTTGCATGCTCGCCGGTGTGGTTGATCGGCAGCGATGCCGACCGGCCATACCCGCGACGGTCGTACCGCACCACGCGGTATTCGCTGTCCAAGGCACGCGACAGCTTCAACATGCCTGAGGACCGGTCCATCGACCCGTGGATCAGCACGACGAGCGGCGCATCGACAGGCCCGGCCTCATCGGACCAGACCAGGCCGGCGTTGCGCGACTCGGTCGATGCCGACGTCACGAGACGCGGACGATCCGCAACACGTCGGTGGATGCTCCGCTGGACTTGTCCGGTGCGCCGGCAAGCACCAAGACCACTTGGCCGACCTGGATGAGGCCTTCGGCGACCGCTGTCTCGACGGCATGCCAGACCAATTCATCGGTCGTGGCGTAGGTCCCGACTTGCAACGGGGTGACACCCCACGACAACGCCATCGAGCGCACCGTGTCGGCATCGGGCGACAACCCGACGAGTCGCGGCGTGGGACGAAACCTGGCCATCGCCTGCGCCGTGCGACCCGAACGGGTGCAGCACAGAATGGCGTCGGCACCCGCATCGACGGCGGCAAGACCAGCAGCATGGGTGATCGCCATCGTGATGCGGTCGGGTCCGTCCGGCCACTCGCGACGCTGCATCCGACCGAGCCGCTTACCCCATGCGCTGTAGCTGGCTTCCATCTCGGCCCGCTCGGCGATGCGGACCATCGTCTCGACGACGTTGACCGGGTCGTGACCGATCGCCGTTTCGGCCGACAGCATGAGCGCATCGGTGCCATCGAACACTGCGTTGGCAATGTCGCTGACCTCGGCGCGTGTGGGCGCCGGCGACGTGATCATGCTCTCGAGTACCTGGGTCGCGGTGATGACAGGCACACCCATTTCGACGCAGTGCCGCACGATCCGCTTCTGAAGGTGGGGCACGTCTTCCAACGGGCATTCGATGCCGAGGTCGCCGCGGGCCACCATCACCGCGTCGGCCTCCTCTGCGATCTCCTCCAGCGCTGCGACCGCGGGCAACGTCTCGATCTTGGCAACCAGCCGAGTAGTCAGCGGTGCAATGGCGTCGCGTACCTGACGCAGGTCACTTGCCGCCCGAACGAACGACACAGCAAGAAAGTCGACACCCTCGGCTGCCATGATCTTGGCGAGTCGAAGGTCATCGTCGGTGGGGGTATGCAGGCGCAGTCGTTCTGAGGGGATGTGCACGCCGGGGCGGCCTTGGGTACGCCCCCCGGTGATGATCCGTGTGACCACAGCAGCGGCTGTGACAGACTCGACGCGCAACGAGATCGCGCCATCGCCGATCACCACGCGATCGCCCACATGCAGATCATGCAGCAACGTCTCGTAGTCAACGTGGAAGTCACGCACAGAACTCGGCTGTTCGCCAGGGATCAAGTTGAGCACGGCGCCTTCAACCAAGAGGACCCCGTCTGGCGGAAGTTGGCCGGCGCGAACCTTGGGCCCGGGCAGATCGGCAAGCACGGCGACCACACGACCGGTTCGTTGCGCTGCTTCACGAACGGCATGAAGACGCGCGACGTGATCGTCTACGGTGCCGTGCGACAGGTTTAACCTGACGACATCGACTCCGGCAAGAATCAGTCGGTCGAGCATCTCCGGTGACTCACTGGCCGGGCCGAGGGTGGCGACGATCTTGGTCTTTGACTCCATGGACCCCATTCAAGCCGTTCCGCAAACGTCGAGACGACCACCCCCCGATCGCACTCCATGCGCAACGAGTTGCGGATTCGCACGCGTGGGATCGTGACCGCCGGACGGCAGCCTGCTAATCAGGGAGGATGGAGCTACTACTGATCCGCCACGGACTACCCGAGCGACGCGAACTGGAGTCGGGAGTGGCCGACCCGGAACTGTCCGAGGCAGGACACGCCCAGGCGCAGCACCTCGCCAATTACCTCGGCGATGAGCAACTCGACGCCATCTACGCCAGCCCCCTGCGGCGCGCCTATCAAACAGCGCAACCCCTCGCCAAGGCACTCGGCCAGTCGATCAGCGTTGTCGACGACATCGCCGAGTGGGACCGCCATTCCAACGAGTACGTGCCGGTCGAGGAATTGCGAGCAGCTAACGATCCGCGGTGGCAGGCAATGCTGCGCGGCGAGTGGACCGTGCACGAGGAGTCCCCGGCGGACTTTCGAGCGCGTGTCGTAGCAGCAGTCGAGGCATTGATCGTCGCCCACTCCGGGCACCGCATCGCTGTGGTCTGTCATGGTGGTGTGATCAACGGGTACCTCGGTCACATCCTCGGCTTGGAGAACCCTCAAGGATTTTTTTATCCCAACTACACATCCATCCATCGCGTCGCCGCGGCACGAAGTGGAGAACGGTCGATCGTGACCGTCAACGAGACATCGCATCTTCGCCGTACCGGCTTGCCGATGGGGCTGTTCCAGGAGGGTTGACATGACCAATACCGGTAGTGAGATCGCCGAACCCAGCCTGTACGACCTGATGGCGTTCCTCGACGGATCGCCGTCGCCGTGGCACGTCGTCGACACTGCGAGCAACCGACTCGAGCGGGCCGGCTTTCAACGCCTGGCGCTCGACGAGCGTTGGGTCGACATCCCTGCCGCTGGTTACGTCAGCCGTGGCGGCGCACTGATTGCGTTTCGCCGCCCGCCTGCATCGCCATCGCCATCGGCCACGCTGGCGGCCCCGTTCCATATCATCGGCGCCCATACCGACTCGCCGTGCCTGCGGGTCAAGCCGCGGCCCGACACCGGCGGATTCGGGTGGCGGCAGTTGGCCGTCGAGGTCTACGGCGGGATCCTCTCGAACTCGTGGCTCGACCGCGACCTTGGCATCGCCGGCCGGATCGTTTTGCAAGATGGGTCGGTAGCCGACCTCGCCATCGACGCGCCGATCTGTCGGATTCCCCAGCTAGCCGTTCACCTTGACCGCGACGTCAATGAACGTGGCTTGGTACTCGACAAACAACTGCACCTCACGCCCGTGTGGGGCACAGGCACCGGCGCTGGCACCGAGGGAGCGTTCAGGGAGTGGATCGCCGAACAGATCGATGTAGGACCACACGACGTTGCCTGGTGGGAGCTGTGCCTGTTCGACCGCACACCGGCAACAGTGTTGGGCGCCGATGGCAGCATGCTGTCCAGCGGACGGCTCGACAACCAACTCTCGTGCTGGGCCGCGATCGATGCCATCACCTCCACTGCGAACCCTGACGGGTTTACCTCCATCGTTGCGCTGTTCGACCACGAAGAAGTCGGAAGCCAAAGCTCCACAGGCGCTGGCGGACCGCTGTTGGAGCAGGTACTCGAGCGCTTGGTGCTCGTCGGTGGCGGCGACCGCGAGTCGTTCCTGGCCGCACTTGCCGGTTCACAGTGCATCTCCGCCGACAACGCTCATGCAGTCCACCCGAACTATCCGGAGCGCCACGAGCCGGGCCACTATCCGGTCGTCAACCGCGGGCCGGCGATCAAGGTCAACAGCAATCAGCGATATGCAACGTCGGCCGAGAGCGCACAATTGTTCCAACGCGCCTGCGATGAAGCCGGCGTGCCCTGGCAGCTGTTCGTCAGTCGTAACAACATGCCGTGCGGTACGACGATCGGACCGGTCACCGCTACCAGGCTCGGCATCCCCACCGTCGATGTGGGCGTGCCGCAGCTCTCGATGCACTCTGCTCGCGAATTGTGCGGCATCCATGATCCGCTCTCGCTCGCTGCGGCGCTACGAGTGTGGCTGTCCTGAGGCCGAGCGTCGTCCTACGAGCCAGCGGCAATCTGCGCGGCATCGAACAGCCGCTGCAGCTCGGCATGCAGCTTCTCGGTTGTTTCGCGCACCAACGCGCGAGGAGCTCTGCCCGTTGAATCCACGGGTGCCAGGATCGGTGGGCCGACAATCACGCACAACTTGCGGGGATAAATGAACTTCGCGCCCTTTGGCATGACTCGCCCACTACCACCGATGCCAACGGGCACGATCGGTACCCCGGCCTTGATCGCGATGTACGCCGCCCCTTCGAACAACGGCTGCACGATCGGACCTTCTTTGCGCTCTCCCTCTGGAAACACCACGAGCGGCTGACCCGATTTCAGTACGTGAATGCTGCGCAACAACGCCTCGCGGTCGGCACTGCCGCGAGTCACCGGGATGGCGCCGAGCGCGCTGAGTAGCTGCCCGAACCTGGGTGAGTTCCAGTACTTGTCGGCCCCCATGAACCGCATCCGGCGCCATGTCGTGCTGGATGCGATCGGCGTGTCGAGAATGCTGCGATGCACCGGCGCCAACAAAAACGCGCCTTCCTTCGGAATGTTCTCGCGCCCTTTGACGCTCATCCGACACCACACTCGGCAGAACGTCGTGACGATGCCACGAATCGTCTGATAGGCCGCCTTGTCGAGCAACGATGTGCCTGCCAGCTTGGTCTTGACTCGTGTCATCGCTGCTCCAAGAACCCTTCGATACGCTTGAGTACCTCGTCGATACCCAGACCCGTTGTGTCGACCATCACCGAACCATCGGCCTGCACCAACGGGCTGTCGACCCGGCTGCTGTCGCTACCATCGCGGAGCGCGATGGCGGCCTCGATCTCATCGACGTCTCCCCCCGCTTGGGCAACCCTACGTTCGGCTCGCACCCGCGGCGAAGCTGTGAGATACACCTTCAAGATTGCGTCGGGAAACACGACCGATCCGATATCGCGACCTTCGATCACACCGCAGCCACGCTCATCGCCCCATGCACGCTGACGAGAGCGGAGGACCTGCCGCACGGCGCTGTTGGCGGCCACAGCACTGACGGCTGCGTTGACCTCGGCGCTACGAATCGCCACGGTGACATCGTCACCATCGGTGTACACGCCGGCATCGCTCACGTCGATCGACAGGTTCTGCGCCAGCAGGCCGACCGCATCGACATCGGTGGTCGCCACACCCCGGCGCAGGGCGGCGACGGTGACCGCCCGGTACATCGCACCGGTGTCGAGGTACTGCAGCCCCAACCGTTGAGCGAGGGCGCGGGCGATCGTGGTCTTGCCGGCGCCGGCCGGACCGTCGATGGCGATGATTCGGGAAGTACTCATGGAAACTGGGTTCACCAACTGGTGCCCTGTGGCATCCCTTCGCTGTATCCGGACGCGCTTTGGATGCCTATCACAGCCCGCTCGTGGAACTCATCGATGGTGCGCGCTCCGGCGTAGGTGCATGCCGACCGCACACCGGCCACGATCTGGTCGATGATGTCCTCGACGCCGGGCCGCTCAGGATCGAGATACATCCTCGACGTGCTGATGCCCTCTTCGAACAACTCCTTGCGAGACCGCTCGAACGCCGACTCCGAACGCGACCGGTTCTTCACCGCCCGGTTGCTGGCCATGCCGAAACTCTCTTTGTACAACCGCCCGTCAGGGGCGCGAAGCGTGTCGGCAGCTGACTCGTACGTGCCGGCCAGCCATGAACCGAACATCACGTTGGCGGCACCTCCGGCCAGCGCCAGCGCTACGTCACGCGGGTAGCGCACACCTCCATCGGCCCAGATGTGCTTACCGAGCCGGCGCGCCTCGTCGGCGCACTCGACCACTGCCGAGAACTGAGGACGCCCGACGCCGGTCATCATCCGCGTAGTACACATCGCCCCGGGCCCGACGCCCACCTTGACGATGTCTGCGCCGGCTTCGATCAGGTCGCGTGTGCCGGCAGCCGTGACGACGTTTCCGGCAACGATCGGCGTGTTAGGCGCAATCGCGCGTACCTCCTCGATAGCGCGTAGTGCCCGGATCTGGTGACCATGTGCGGTGTCGATGACCAGTGCATCGACACCTGCAGCGACGAGTGCCTTGGCCTTCGTAGCCGGATCGCCGTTGATCCCAACCGCACATGCCACCCGGAGCCGGCCCCGCTCGTCTACTGCAGGGCGGTAGATCGTGCTCCGCAGTGCACCTTTGCGGGTGACACAACCGATGAGCACGCCATCATCGTCGACAATCGGCGCCATCGACAGGCGCTCGTTGGCCAACCGGTCGAAGATCTCCTCCGGGGCAGTACCGCCATGAATGGCGATGACCTCAGACCGACTGACATGCTGCAACTGTGTGAACCGGTCGAAACCGGTGGCATCGTGCTCGGTGAAGATCCCGAGTGGGCGATTCTGATCGTCGATGACGACGATGGCGCCGTGCGATCGTTTGTGGATCAGTCCGAGCGCGTCACCAACGGTGTGGTGCGGCCCGAGCGTGATCGGCGTGTCGTAGACCGTATGACGGGTCTTGACGTAGTTGATCACCATCTCGATCACGTCGAGCGGGATGTCCTGCGGCAATACCGTGATGCCCCCGCGCCGTGCCACTGTTTCGGCCATCCGCCGGCCCGCCACCGCCGTCATGTTCGAAACGACGACCGGGATGGTGGTACCCAACAGGTCGGGCGTCGTGAGATCTACGTCGAATCGTGATGGAACCGCCGACAGGCTGGGCACCATGAACGCGTCGTTGTAGGTGAGATCGAATGCGGCGTCGTCGAGAAATCGCATTCCCGGCCTCCCTGGTCGCTCCACTGGTCCGATGTCGGTCGTTCGATCTGTTCGAACGGCCGCACGAGACTAACGGCGAAATGGCCAGGTCCGCACCTCCGCTGGTGCACCCGTCGGCTGAGAGCCGCGACGAGTACCGTGGCGGAGATGGCGACACCGGTGGTGCTGGTACACGGTTGGGGTGGATCGTTCGAGTCCACATGGCAACGCAGCGGGTTCACCGACCTGCTCACCGATGCCGGACGCACGGTCATTGGCGTCGACCTTCTCGGCCACGGAGAAGCGCCCAAGCCGCACGATCCGGAAGCGTACGCCGATCTCACGACACGTGTCATCGACCAGTTGCCGCCAGAGCCAGTCGATGCGATCGGCTTCTCACTCGGTGCGATCACGTTGCTCCGCCTTGCCACAACGCAGCCACACCGGTTTCGTCGACTGGTACTTGCCGGCATCGGATCCACCCTGTTCGACGATGACGACGCCGGCACCCAACGCCTCGTCGACGCGCTCGAAGGCCGCGGAGATCCTGATGACAACCTTTCCAGGATGTTCGTCAACTACGCGCACCAACCGGGCAACGACCCTGTGGCCCTTACCGCTGTCATGAAGCGGGCCCGCGGTCCCCGGTTCACCACCGGGTCGCTGAGCACGGTCACGGTGCCCACGCTCGTGGTGATCGGCGACAAAGACTTTGCCGGGCCAGGCGACCCGTTGGTGGCCGCGTTGCCGGGTGCAACGCTGAAGGTGCTGCGCAACGTCGATCATTTCGCCACACCTGAGGCGTTCGGGTTCATCGATGCAGCGCTCGACTTCATCGGTGCAGTGCCGAGCTGACCGCAATGGCCCCGCCACGACCGTCAGATCCTGTCGAACACGCTGCCATCGAACACGGCTTGGCGATTCTCCGCAGCGGTGGACTGGTGGCAATTCCGACCGAAACCGTGTATGGCCTGGCCGCCGACGCGTCGAACGAGCAGGCCGTGCGGCGGATCTTCGCGGTGAAGGGTCGCCCCGTCGACCACCCGCTCATCGTGCACATCGCCGATGCCGCGTCGATGACCGAGTGGTCACACGACCTGCCGGCCAGCGCTGCGCTCCTCGCCGAGGCGTGTTGGCCCGGCCCACTCACCGTGTTGGTGCCGAAGGCCGCCCACGTGCTCGATGTGGTGACCGGTGGACGGACCAGTGTCGGTCTGCGCGTGCCGGCCCACCGCATCACCGGCGAGTTGCTACGCCGGTTCGGGGGTGGGCTCGCGGCACCGTCGGCGAACCGGTTCGGCAAGGTGAGCCCGACAACTGCACAACACGTCCACAACGACCTCGGTGACGACGTCGATCTCGTCCTCGACGGGGGGCCTTGCCCGGTCGGCGTCGAGAGCACGATCGTCGACTGCACCGTCGACCCCCCGCAGGTACTTCGACCGGGCGGGATCCCGACAGAGCACATCAGCGCGCTGCTCGATGGTCGATTGACTCATGCGAGCGGACCGAACCGCGCACCAGGAATGCTGGCGTCGCACTATGCACCGCACTGCAGGGTGCTCTTGGCCGGCGACGGCGACGAGATGGATGATCTAGCTGCAGCCACACCCGGGAGCATCACGATGGGCCTCGACGTCGACCTCGCGGACTACGCCCAAAACTTGTACCAATGGCTGCGCGATGCCGACATCGGGGGTCGAAGCGCCGTCGTAGCACTACTCCCACCGGCACGGGGGCTAGGCCACGCAATCCGCGACCGATTGATCAAAGCGGCGGCCCACCGAGCCGATTGAGTTGCTCGACCCACACGTCGCGAACATGTTCGGCATGCACCGCGTCGCCACCATCGGGCGAGGCGACGGTCAGGCTGACCGTACTGCCACCTGCGTCCGGCACCACCTCGAGCCGGCACCAGCACCCAAGTGGTTCGCTGAGATGGCATTCGAGCACGTAGGGCGGATCGTCGTCGAGTACCTCGCCAATCCATGATGCGACCACGAGCAGCGCCTCGAAGGCCTCGGCTGGGAGTGCGTCGATGGCGAACGACGGCATATCGCGCTCGACCCCCCGGAACCCTCGCCGACTCATTGACGACGGCGGAATCGGTCGGCGACCGGTGACGTGCCCGACACACAGATCGAACGCCACGTTCAACTGCTGCATCGCCGCAGGATCACCTCCATGGTCGGGGTGCAGGTCCCTCGCCAGCCGCCGCCGGGCAGCGCGAAGTTGACCGAGGTCGGCCTCGCGGTCGAGTCCGAGTACAGCGAACGGATCGGTCACCTGATCGGACCCGTCAGGCCGACGGATACGCCTGTTCGCGCAATGCCGCGAACCGGTGCCGGATCTCACTGGCGTGCTCGTGAGTACCGATATGGACTGGAATCGTTTGGCCGAGTTGCCAACGCTCGGCAATCTCGTCGAGGCTCACGTCATCGGCCGCAGTAGCCGCCTGGAGCGCCGCGCCCGTGGCCACTGCCTCGTCGGCGTCACCAACCACCACCGGCAGCGCCGAGAGCGATGCGAGCACCTCTCGTACAGCATGACTGCGCGCTCCTCCACCGGTGAGCACTAGTTGATCGATCGGCGCGTGCGCGGCAAGTGCGTCGACGGCTTCGAGCATCCCGCAGACCACGCCCTCCACTGCTGCCCTCGCCAACTGCTCGCGGCTCACATCGCTGCGTAGACCGCTCAACCACCCGCTCGCCGTTGGCAGATTCGGTGTGCGCTCACCATCGAAGTACGGCAGCAGGACCGTGCCGCCAGCGCCTTGCCCTCCAGCTAGGGCGAGGGCATCGAGCCCGGCATGATCGACCCCGAGCAGCCGGGCGATCGCGTCAAGCACCTTGCCGGCGTTGAGCGTGCAGACCAGCGGCAGGTAGCGCCCCGAGGCATCGGCAAAGCCGGCAACTGCACCCGACGGATCGCTGGTCGGCGCATCAGCCACCGTGTACACGGTGCCAGACGTGCCGAGCGACATCACGGCCTGGCGTGGTCGCAAACCTAGTCCCAACGCGGCGGCCATGTTGTCGCCGGTTCCAACAGCAACGCGAGCGCCGCGCCACTCACCCACGACTTCATCAGGTGCCGCAACCCGTGGCACGACGCCGGTCCAATCGAGGTGCTCATCGATGATCGCCAACACATCCCACCGGTACTCGCCGGACTTCGGCGACCAATAGCCCGTGCCCGAAGCGTCACCGCGGTCCGTTGTCGGCGTCGTTGCTCCAGTGAGCTGCATCGTCATCCAGTCGTGGGGCAGCACCACGCTGGCGACACGGGCCCACAACTCCGGCTCGCTGCGGTGCATCCACGACAACTTGGCAATCGTGAAGGCGGCGACCGGCACGCTGCCGACCGCTTCAGCCCAATCGGTGGCACCTCCTGGTAGCTGCTTGCGCAACCATCCGGCGTCGGGCGCCGACTCAGTGTCATTCCACAGCTTGGCGGGTCGAATCACCTGGTGTGAAGCGTCGAGCACGACCATTCCATGTTGCTGGCCGGCGACCGAGATCGCCTCGACCGAGGGCGCGCCTACGGCCGACCAGGCCTGCTCGAATGCCTGCCACCATGCATGCGGGTCCTGTTCCGAACGCGGCGGTGTCGTGGTCGGGTGTGGCGCACTGGCCCGGCCGACCACATCGCCAGTGAGCAGGTCGCGAATCTCAACCTTGGTGGACTGTGTCGAGGAGTCGACCCCTGCCACGAGACGGCGAGGATTGTTCATCGTTCGATCATGGATCAATTCGGTGTGGACCACAGCACTCGGTTGACCTGGCTCTCGAGCCATTCCTGGCGTCCCGAGACCGGCTGAGGGTCGAGGTCGCCATCGACGGCCTGATCGGCCAACGCGGCCAGGTCGATTTGCCCGCCAAGGATCCGCTTTCCCAGGTCACCGCTCCACCCTGCGTACCGGTGGTCGCGCGCCTGCTCGAGGGCACCGTCTTCCAACATCGCGGCTGCCACCAGTAGCGACCGGGCAAGGGTGTCGATACCACCGATATGTCCGTGGAACAGGTCGGATCGGTCGAGGCTCTGGCGCCGCAACTTGGTATCGAAGTTGAACCCGCCTGACGTGAGCCCGCCAGCGCGAAGGATCTCGTACACCGCGAGCGACATCTCCTCGACCGAATTCGGAAACTGGTCGGTGTCCCACCCGTTCTGCGGATCACCACGATTCGCATCGACGCTGCCGAAGATGCCGTTGTCGAGGGCGTAGGAGACCTCATGATGGAACGAATGACCCGACAGCGTCGCGTGGTTGACCTCGATGTTCACGCGGTACTCGTCGACCAAGTCGTAGCGCTCGAGAAAACCGTGGACCGTGGCGCAGTCGTAGTCGTACTGGTGCTTCGTCGGCTCCTGCGGCTTGGGTTCGAGCAGCAACATGCCGGTGAAACCGATCTTACGCTTGTGCTCGGCCACGAGCGTGAGGAACCGCGCCAACTGGTCGGACTCTTGCCGCATCCGAGTGTTGAGCAACGTCTCGTAGCCTTCGCGACCGCCCCATAACACGTAGTTCTCGCCACCAAGGCGGTGCGTGGCCTCGAGCATGTGGCGTACCTGTGCCGCCGCGTGAGCGAACACTTCCGGGTCGGGGTTGGTCGCGGCACCTGCCGCATACCGGGGGTGCGAGAACAAGTTCGCCGTGCCCCATAGCAACTTGACCCCGGACTCTTGCATCTTGCCCGCGGCGCGCTCGACGAGCACGTCGAGGTTCGCCCGGGATTCCTTCAGCGTGGCGCCCTCTGGCGCCATGTCGACATCGTGGAAACAATAAAACGGTGTTCCGAGCTTGGTGAAGAACTCGAACGCGGCATCTTGCTTGGCATACGCGGCCTGCATCGGCTCGGCACCCGCGACCAACCACGGCCGGTCGAATGTCCCGGCGCCGAATACATCGCTTCCCGGCCAGTTGAAGCTGTGCCAGTAGCACACGGCGATCCGCAGATGGTCTTCCATCCGCTTGCCGGCGACGACGCGGTCGGGGTCGTAGACGAGGTAGGACAACCCGTCGCCGGCATCGGCTCCTGCTGGTGCCACCCGGTCGGGGATCGTGTTGAAGAAGGCGTTCATGAATACTCCTTGGAGAGGTCCGCTGACAAGGCCGTTGGAGACGGCCCCGCCAAACGGTCAGGCGGTGCGTCTGCGTGTGATTGCGTCGACGGAGGCGGCCAACAGCAGCGCCATGCCAGAGCAGATGAACTTGACGCCGGAACTGCTGAAGTCGATCTCGGTGTCGCTGTACCTGACGAGAATTGTCGAGACGCCGACCGCAAAGACGGTGGCCGTGAGCAGTCGTGTTGCGAACTCCGAGGAGATGCTTGCGCCGGAGGCACGAGAGCGCAACAGACCAACCGCATACAGGCCGAAGAACAAAGCGATCACGGCGATGAACGGCCAGACGGTGCCGAACGGCACCGCCTTGCCGACGAGACCCAGACCGTTCGGGATCAGTGCGAGCACGAGACCGCCGAGCACCGCATTGACCATGCGGCCCTTGCCCCCGAACAGCGACGTACCGCCCACCACAGCGGCGCCGACTGCCAGCAGCAACGTATCGTTACCACCCGTCTTGGGGTCGATCGAGTTGACGCGGGAGGCCAGAAAGGCTCCGCCGATACCGGCGACCAGCCCGCAAATCGCGAAAGCCGACAGCCGGACGCGGGTGACGTTGATACCAGCTCGTCGTGCCGCCTCGCTGTTGCCACCGACCGCAAACAGATGTCGGCCATAGCGGGTCCGGTTGAGAACGAATGTCAGGATCAACACAATGACGAGTACCAGCGGAATGACGTACGGCATGCCGCGAATCTCGCTTGCGGCCGAAGCGAACGCTCGATTCTTGTTGAGCACCAGAACCATCCCGACGATCAGCACCGCTGCCAAGCCCACCCGGGCGACCACCAATGCCAGCGATGTTGCGCCATCGGACCGGCGGCGGCGGCTGAGTTGCGCCGCACCGTAGGCGCCAAGGCCGAGCAAAGCAACCACCCATGACCAGGTCGGGTTGAGGTTGTCGCCGACAATACCCGTGATGACTGGGTTGTCGATCCGAACGCTGCCACCATCTTTGACAAGAATCAGCAAGATTCCCTGGAAGATCAAGAAGTTGGCAAGGGTGACCACGAACGAAGGAATGCCCAGTTTGGCCACCAGTGTGCCCGTCCACAGACCGAGCGACACTGCGACTACCGCCGACAACAACACCGCCATGGGGAGGGACCAGCCAGCCTGCAATCGAATGGCCAACACCGCCGCCGACACGCCCGCGGTGTAGCCCGCAGCAAGGTCGATATCGCCGAGCAGCAACACAAACGTGACGGCCAACGCAATCACGATGACGGCTGCGGCTTGTTCGAGGAAATTGGAGAAGTTGAGCGCCGTGAGAAAGCTGTCCGGCCGGGCGAGCCCGAACACGGTCACCAACACCACGATGGCCAGAATTGCGGGCAACGAACCCAGATCGCCGCTCTTTACTCGCGACCGGAAGTCTTCGACCGCTGTTCTAAAATTGTGCTGGACGCTGTCGAGCGCGAAGTCGGATGCCGCTTCGCTGGAGACCCGTTCGCTCGTCATTCGCTCACCTCGCTGTTTGTTATGCCGACATCACCGGAGCGGCCGGCGGTGATGAGTTCGACGAGAAACTCACGACGGGTGTCCGCTGTAACCGGCACATCGGCTGCCACACGGCCGAGGTACATCGCGCTCACGCGATCTGACACCTGCAGTACGTCGTTCATGTTGTGGCTGATCAGCACGACACCGAGTCCCTGTGCCGCAAGTCGTCGAACGAGATCGAGCACCTGCTTGGTCTGTGCAACGCCCAGCGCTGCAGTCGGTTCGTCAAGCAACACCACTTTGCTGTTCCACAACACAGCCTTGGCGATAGCCACCGTCTGGCGCTGGCCACCCGACAACGACGAGACCATCTGGCGTACGCTTTTCACGGTACGCACCGAGAGGCTTGCCAACGTTTCACGAGTTGCCGCCTCCATCGAGGGTTCGTCGAGTAGCCCCCTTCGCAGACGCTCGCGCCCGAGAAACAGGTTCTGGACGACGTCCAGGTTCTCGCACAGTGCGAGGTCTTGATACACCACCTCAAGCCCGAGAGCGGCCGCATCTCGGGGGCCGTGGATGATTACCGGCTTGCCCTCGAATCGGAACTCTCCCGAATCAGCAGGGTAGATACCCGTGATGCACTTGACCAGCGTGGTCTTGCCTGCACCGTTGTCGCCGATGAGTGCGGTGACCTGTCCTGGGTACACGCGGAAGTTGACATCGTGAAGCACGCGCACCGGCCCGAACGACTTGTTGATTCCCACGACCTCAAGGATCGGTCCGGCCGATTTCTCTGACATGCAACCCCCCATGAAGATTTGGCCGCAACCTACTACCCCGACCGGCGGCGCACCTCGATCGTGTCTCTCACAAAACGCGGCGGTGGCCGCCCCCTGTAACGAGGGCGACCACCGAACAGATTCTCTTAGTCGTATAGCACGATCGACGCGTCAGCCGACGGTCACTCCTGCTTCTTTGCACTTGTCTTCGAGGTCTTTGCAGACATCAGCAGCAGACACAAAGCCGTCAGCAACCGGGATCTTCACCGAATCGAAGAAGATCGGCTGAATCTCAGCCTGCACGTACGGAATCTCGCCGCCACCATTG
>JANYDH010000013.1 GCA_025359865.1 Actinomycetes bacterium
CGTGGTGGTGCCCAGGACGAAACCGAGCACAGCGGGCACCACGACGCGCACCTGGCGCCGGGTGTCGAGCGCGCCGTAATCGGCGTTGTTCCAGCGGATGAACGACAGCACCGCCAGGCCGATCCCCAACAGGATGAGCGAAAGCCCTGCCAACAGACCGGCCTCGAGACTGAACTTGTCGGTCAGCCGTTCGAGCCGAGGATCGTGGGGAAGAAACCCGTTCTCGATCGCATACATCTTGGAAAATATCGCGAAGCTCACCGCCTGTACGCCGACGAGCAACGATCCCGCGGCGTAGAGCAACGCGCTCACGTCGAAGCCGATTCCACCGATGGTGACCGGCCCGAACGTGAGCGCAGCAGTGGCGATGGCACCGACCACAGCGAGCACGAGTCCGGGGATCAAGAACAGCCACCTCGGACTGAACATCAGCAGGAACCGGAGGTGTCGCCATCCGTCTCGCCAACTGCGCAGATGCGGTGGCCGGTCGCGTCCGTCCTTGTGTAGACGGGTCGGCACCTCGCGGACATCCAAGTCGCCGAGCACCGATTTGACCACCAGTTCGCTGGCGAACTCCATGCCGGTGGTCTGCAGACCGAGGGCGATGATCTTGTCGCGTCGAAAACCGCGCAGACCGCAATGGAAGTCGCTGATCTTTGTGCGAAAGAACGTGCGGCCGATGAACGACAGCACGGGATTGCCGAGGTAACGATGCAGAGCCGGCATCGCGCCCTTGTCGATTCCACCCTTGAACCGGTTTCCCATCACGAGGTCCGCGCCGCTGCGGAGTTGCTCGACGAACGGGTCGAGATCGCTGAAGTCGTAGCTGTCGTCGGCGTCGGCCATGATGATGTAGTCGCTGCGTGCGGCATCGATGCCGCCGATCAGCGCTGCTCCGTAGCCGCGCGCCTCCACGGGTACGACGCGTGCGCCGTGCTGCTCGGCGATCTCGCGAGAGCCATCGGTACTGCCGTTGTCGGCCACGATGACCTCGCCGCAGATGCCGGCCCGCTCGAGGTACTGCAACGCTTTGGTGACACAGATGCCCACGGTGAGCGCCTCGTTGAGGCACGGCATGAGCACGGTCAGTTCGAGCGGAGTTACCGACTCAGGATTGGACGTTTCCACGTGGCCCGACTCTAGCCCCGCGCTGCGTTCGGCAGGCCCAGTGCCTCGCAGAGCGCCACGGCCGTGGCCTTCGAGGAGAACTGATCCGCGAGCCGTTTGACGTTGTTGTCCCAGGTTCGAGATGACTTCGACAGCCGAGCCCTGACCGACTCGATCGCCTTCGCGAGGGCAACCGGATCGTTCGGCGCCACCACCGGATCGGGGGCCTGGACGACGAAAGGGAGGTTGCCTTCGGTCGTGCCGACGGCGTGGCAGCCGGCGAGGTAGCCCTCGATGATCGGGACGCACAGGCCCTCGTGGAGCGACGGACTGACTACGATGTGCGAGGTCTCGTACAACTGCCACAGCTCATCGTCGGTGGGCTGCACGATCGACACGTGGTCGTCGAGACCGAGGTGGTGGATTCGGTCGACGAGACCGGAGGCGTAGTCGTCGGTCGACAACGCTCGATTCCCCGCAAGCGTCAGCGAGTAGGGGTGCTTGCCCTTGTTGATGAGCAGCGCGAGAGCGTCGATGAGCACGCTGGTGCCCTTTGCCGGAACCATTCGTCCGACGCACAGCAAGCCCGTGACATCATCTGGCCGTTGGGGCACCAGTATCCGCGGGGGCTCGATGGGGAACGGGACGAACCGGATGCGATCTTCGGCAACACCCTGATCGAGCAAGGTCCGCCGATTGAACTCGCTGAACGTCCACAGCTCGATCGGCAGTGCATGAACGGCTTGGAGTTGTCTCAGCGACATCTCGATCACCGGGCGTGACCCCTCGTCGACCAGCGCGATCGGGGTGACGTTGTGGAAGTGGACGGCGACGTGGTGGCTGGTGTGGTCGACCAGCCACAGCGCATCGAACAGCGGGGTGTAGATGCCCCAATGGACAACGATCGCGTCGCAGGCGCGAAACTCTTCGTTGGTGACCAACTCCCACGGGTTGGCCACTACGTGCGTGTTGCAGGGCGCGCGACGGCCGAGATGGGTGGTGAACAGATCGACACCGGTGACGCCGGGAAGTTTCCGAATGATGTCAGCTTGATGGCATGCTGCGGCCGAAATGGCATCGTGGTCGACACAGATCCCGACCACGATTGCAACACGCATCAGTGACAG
>JANYDH010000021.1 GCA_025359865.1 Actinomycetes bacterium
GGCTATCCGGCCAACGCAGGCCAACGCACGCATGAGTTCGTCGAGGTACCCCATGACACATCGGCTGGCGGCCAACCCTCGCTCGACGACGCGCTTCGCCTGATCGACCGACTCGACGACCTGAACGAGATCCAGCGAAGCGCGTCGTCGAGCGAGGGTTGGCCGCCAGCCGATGTGTCATGGGGTACCTCGACGAACTCATGCGTGCGTTGGCCTGCGTTGGCCGGATAGCCGAACTCGGCCGGCCAGCGTTCGATCACCGCTCGTCGGTCGCTGGCCATGCTGGCGAGTCGACGGTCGAAGTTGTCGTGGTCGCTGCGCGCATGGTGGTTGATGGCCGGCTGCGGGCTTTCGCAATAGCCAGGCACGCTGTTCCAGGCGAGATCCAGTTCACCGACCCGGTCGTGCCATGGGCTCTCACGAACCTGGGCAAACGGCGTCTCGAGCGAATAGCCGAGCAAATGCAGCAGCGCCGCGTTCTCCCACCAGTTGTGGTCGATGAACTCGGTCTCGTGCCACATCGCATCGAACAGCCCACGGGCGAACGGCGACGACCTGGCAAGGATGATGCCAGCATTGAGCACGGTGGCATCGGGGTCGCGTTCTTGCCGATGACGAGCGAACCAGATATCGGCATCGGCATCGGCGCCGGCCTCGGCGAGCACGTCTCGTTCAAGGTCGACGATGATCGCATCGGCATCGATCCAAAACACCATCTCGTACGATGCCATCAACTCGGTGATGAGGGCCACCTTGGCCCACGACGGCGGCCGAGTGGTCAACGATTCACACGACAGCACGATGTCCCACCCGTGGCGGCGAGCGTAGGCCTGGAGCGTGGGGGCCGACTCGGTGAGCAACTCGCGGTGGCGGCCGGTGGCGAGCGAACAGATCACGCCAACGGGCTGCGGCCGCCCGTGGAGTCCGGTGATGGTGGCACGCTGCCCCTCAGACGGCACGAGACTGACGACAGGGCGATCCACCCCGCCATCATGCCAAACCGCAACCGGGCCCAGGTAGTGCACCGCAGCGTACGTACTGGTGATACTGATTCGTACGTGCTACTCTTCCCGTTGTGATTCTCACCGCTTCGAAGCTCCGTGACGACATCTACCGAGTACTCGACCATGTGCTGAACACGGGGGAACCGGTCGAGATCGAACGCAACGGGCGCCGCCTGCGGATCACTGCCGACGAGCGTCCCAGCCGGCTTGGACGCCTCGTCCAGCGAGCCGATGTCGTCACCGGAGACAGCGACGACTTCGTCCATCTCGACTGGTCCGACCAGTGGCAGCCGTGATCCGACTCGACACCCACGTTGTCGTATGGCTGTACACCGGCGAGATCGACAGGCTCAGCCGCACCGTCATCGAGATGATCGAGTCCCATCTTCCGATCACCTCGCCCATGGTCCAACTCGAACTCACCTATCTCCACGAGATCGGACGACTGAGCGTGAGCGGAGCCGAGATCATCGACGACCTCCGCGAACGAATCGGTCTGCAACTGTCCGACGCCACCCTCACCGCAGTCGTGCACGCGGCAGCATCGCTCAAATGGACCCGCGACCCGTTCGACCGGATGATCGTCGCGGACGCCATGGTTGCGTCCGCCCAACTGCTCACGAAGGATGCCACGATCTCGGCCAACTGCCCATTGGCCGTCTGGTGACTCCCTGCGCCGCCACGCCACGGCAGTGCACGTCAGATTGTCAGTCCGAATATTAGTCCGATCTGCTCGCCATTTTTCCTGCAATCTGCATACTCCATTCACTTCAACCTGCGCATTCTTCGTGCTACAATCTGACGAACGGTGGCCACAATGGAACGGGGCAACACCATGGAGTACACGCGCAGGGTCGTCGATGATGAGCTCCGACAACGCCTCGCATCCTCCGGTGCCGTGGTGATCGAAGGCCCCAAGGCATGCGGCAAAACTGAGACAGCACGCCAAATCGCGGCTAGTTCGGTGCTTCTCGATGTCGACGTTTCTGCACAAAACGCCCTAAAGGTCGATCCGTCGTTGGTTCTCGACGGACCAGTGCCGCGACTGATTGACGAGTGGCAGATCGAGCCCAGGGTCTGGAATCATGTTCGCCGGTTCGTCGATGATCGACGCAGCCCCGGCCAGTTCATTCTGACCGGCTCGTCCGTCCCAGACGATGACATCGCTCGCCATACGGGGGCAGGACGTTTTTCGTTCCTGCGCATGCGCCCGATGACGCTGTTCGAGACAGGGCACAGCAACGGAGTGGTCTCGCTCGCGGCCCTCATGGAGGGGCAACCGCCGCACAGCCCAGACCCGGGTCTCACCGTCACCAACCTTGCGGAACGGATCACGGTTGGAGGATGGCCGGCGCAACAAGGACGTAAAGTCATCGACGCAGCCAGAGCAGCACGCGACTACTTGGATCAGATCCGCCAGATCGATGTCGGTCGCGTCGCAGGCAACTGGCGGGATCCGGCCAAGGTTGGTCAGGTGCTCAGATCATTGGCCCGCAACGTCGCGACCGAGGCTGCACTCACCGTGATTGCTGCAGATGCCGGCGGATCCGACGGATCACTCTCGCGCCAGACGGTGACCGACTACATCAACGTTCTCGAACGCCTGATGATCATCGAAGACCAGCCCGCTTGGGCACCGCACATGAGATCGAAGGCAATTCTACGGTCCTCGGCGAAGCGACATTTCGTCGACCCATCGCTGGCCGTTGCAGCACTCGCCGCAAGCCCAGCACGACTGTTGAGCGACCTGAATCTGCTCGGTCTGCTCTTCGAGTCCCTCGTCGTACGAGATCTCCGTGTCTTTTCTCAACCACTCGGCGGCCAGGTCCTCCACTATCGCGACAACAACGGACTCGAGGTCGACAGCATCGTGCAACTCGCTGACGGCCGATGGGCTGCGTTCGAGATGAAGCTCGGCGCCGGCTTGGTCGACGATGGCGCAGCCTCGCTGCGAAAATTCGCTTCGCTCGTAGACACCGACAAATGCGGTCGTCCTGCCGCACTTGTCGTGATCTCGGGAACCGGCTTCGGTTACCTACGTGACGACGGGATCGCTGTCGTTCCCATCGGTGCTCTCGGTCCATGACCAGGGTTGCATAACTAACGCGCCCGCCCGCACGGATTCACGGCGATGGCAGTGTCGATGGCCGAACCCGCTGAGCTTTGGCGTTGGGCTGTCATTGACAACAACCCAACGCCAAACGTCGGCGGATCTTCTGGCGGCGGGTGCTGGCAGCACCCCTTGATCGCCTGCAACCACTAGCCTCCCCGGCCGTGCCGTTGTTCCCACCATGTCCGCCGCTCGAGCGGATCCGGCCCGCCCATGTGGCCGTCACGGCACTCGGGCTGTTGATCTGCACGAGCGGTCCGTCCACCTACGTCTCGTTGCACTACATGGCACCGGGCAACGGTTGGCGGGCTTGGTCGTACATGTATCCGTTCTCGCTGGTCGCTGCATTCGGGGCCGTCGCACTCGGCCAGGCGCTGGTGGTCGGACAGGGGGCCGGGCAGGGTCACGGGTGGTGGCGCAGGGTGCCGTGGCCGATGTACGCCGTCGGGTTGTACGCGGGCTGGGCATTGCTTTCGGCCACGTGGTCGGTGACGCCGCTGATCACCCCGACCATCGCCCTGATCGGTGTCGGCATCGCCGCGTTCGGGTGCTGGACCGGGTGGCGGCTGCGGTTCGCCGAGCAGGTGTGGGCCGTGGCGATTTCCATGTCGTTCGCGGTGGTCACCAGCGTGTTCATCTCGGTGTTCGTGCCTCATCAGGGCCGGATGCCGCCTCGCAATTCGTCGCCCGGCGGCGAGTGGCAGGGCATCTTCGGCAATCGCAACTCGCTGTCACCCGTGTGCGTGCTCGCCATCTTGGGATTGCTCGGCGTGGTGATGATGTATCGCACCTGGCGCGCCGCATTGTGGGCCGGCCCCAGCGCCGTACTTGCGCTGGTTGCGCTGCGCGAGTCCGGCGGGCTCACGTCGACGATGGCGCTCGCGCTCGTGATCTTCACTGCGGCCGCGTTGCCGGTGGTGTGGTGGATGCGTCGTGCTGGCCTGCAGGGCTGGATGGTCGGCACCGGTCTCAGCATTGCGTCGGTCGGCACCGCGGTCTATGTGTTCACCCACCTCGGCGAACTGGCGACCGCCGCCGGACGCGACCCCACGCTGTCTCGGCGCACGCAGATCTGGCACGACGTGCGCAGGTTCATCGCCGATCGGCCGTGGCGCGGGTATGGGTTCTGGGCATTTTGGGACGAGCCGACGCTGACCGCCGAAACGTACGCCCGCCATGGAGACGCATACTCGAGTGCGCACAACTCGGTACTCGAAGTGGTGCTCGGATTGGGCGTGATCGGCCTCGTGTTCTACATCGCGATCGCCCTCGCTGCGATCGCAGGCATCGCCGCGTGGACATGGCGCACCGGCTCGCTGGCATCGTGGTGGTGGGCATTGATCTTTGCGTTCTTGTTCGCGCAGAACCTGATGGAGAGCTTCGTGCTCTGGCACTCGTACCAATGGGTGCTGTTCGTCGCCGCTTCGGTGGTTGCATTCCGGCCCGACACCGGCGGCGGCCACAACACGGCCGCCCAGCTCACTGCGCAGCCCGCTGGCCTGGCTCGGTGACCGCACGGTGACCGCAGCGCGACCATACGTGGTCTACCGGCGGGCGTTGTTCGCCGCCAGCGAACCGTACATCCAGAGCCAGGCAGAGGCGATTCCGAGATACGTGGCCAACTACATCGGTCACGGCCGGTCGGGCGACGCGACGGCACCACCCGAGCGAACGTTCGTGAGCGGCTGGGGAACCTCCGCGCTACGCCGCAGCGCGTTCCTAATCGGGCACGATCCCGTCATCGATCGCGCGATCCGTCCGATCAAGCCGTGCCTCCTTCACGCCCACTTCGGACCCGACGCGATGTTCGCGATGGCCACGGCCCGCCGATTCGGATTGCCGCTGGTAGCAACCTTCCACGGCTACGACGCGACACGCCCGGACCAGTTCCAAACCGGCCCGGGTGGCCGGCTGTGGCTACGCCGACGACAGGCGTTGTTCGAGCAGGCAGCGTTGTTGATCGCTGCCTCTGACTTCGTCCGCGAACGGTTGCTCGCCCTGGGCGCTCCACCGCACAAGGTGGTGCGGCACTACATCGGCGTCGACACTGCGATGTTCGCGCCTCCGCCCCCGCCCGGCGAACGCCATCCGGGTGAGGTGCTGTTCGTCGGACGCCTCAGCGCGGCAAAGGGGATCATCGATCTGCTCACGGCGATGACCGCTGTGCGCGCTGCGATCCCGACGGCGACCCTGACGATCATCGGCGACGGTCCACTGCGTGACGAGGCACAGCGGATGAACCGCGAACTCGGGCTCGGCGCAGCCTTCCTCGGGGCGCGCCCATCGGCCGACGTGCGCGACGCGATGCGCCGGGCGAGCGTTCTCTGCGTACCGTCCAAGGTCTCGGCCGAGGGCCAACGCGAAGGCCTTGGGCTGGTGTTCGCCGAAGCCCAGGCCTGCGGGCTTGCCGTGGTGTCGTGCCGGTCGGGCGGCGTCACCGAGGTGGTCCGCGAGGGTGAGGGTGGGCTACTCGTCGACGAGGGCGACATCGCCGGCATCGCATCCGCAGCGGTGTCGTGCCTGGGCGACCAAACGCTCGCCGGACGGCTCGGCGCGGCGGGCCGTCGGCATGTCGTGGAGCACTTCGATCTCGCCCGGCAATCAGCGCTGCTCGCCGACCTGTACGACACGGTGGTCGACCTGTACGACACGGTAGTCGACCGATGAACGACGAGATGAACGACCAGATGAACGACCAGATGGGCCGGTCGTCCATCGTCCGTGACACGACCTGGTCGTTCCTGGCTGAGGCGGTTCGCCTGGTGGCCGGGATCGGCGTGTTCCTACTCGTCGCGCGCGCGCTTGGTCCTGCGCAATTCGGACTGTTCGTAGCGATCGCCGCGACCATCAACTTCGCGCTGCCGTTCGCCAACCTCGGTTCGTCGATGTTGCTGGTACAGCGCGTGCGCCGCGACGACCGTGGTCTGGCCAGGTCGTTCCAGACGTCGTTGACCATGACGTTGCTCGGCGGAATCGTTGCCAGCGCCGTCCTGCTCCCACTGCTGATGGTGTTCTTGGACGAGGCACCTCCAGGCGCGATCATCGCTGTGTCGCTCGGCGAATTGGTGTTCGGCGCCACAGCTTCACTGTGCGCGTACACCGCGATCGCTGCCGGAGACCTGCGCGCGAGCGCGATAATCATCTGCGGCGATAACACCGTCAGGGTCTCCGCAGCGGTACTGCTGCTACTGCTCAGCAATCCGACCGTGACCGGGTGGGCCGTTGCCGAATGTGTCGGCGCAGTGATCACCGCGACCACGGTGCTCTGGTTCACGGCGAGACGCCACGGCATCCGGCCCGGATTCGCCCGGATCGCGCGCCGCGACGTCATCGAGGGGCTCCCCTACTCGGCCTCGCTCGCCGCGTTCTCGGCGCAGGACGGCATCGACAAGCCGCTGATGGTGCGATTCGGGTGGCAGGTCGATGCCGGTCTGTATGCAGCCGCGTATCGAATCCCGGCATTGGCCTTCCTGCCGGTACAGGCGCTGCTGGTGGCCACGTTCAGCCGCTCGTTCACCGCCGGGAAATCGGGTATCGACGTGGCGTTGCGCTTGGCGAGACGGCTGCTGATCCCCAGCCTCGCGTATTCGACGGCGGCAGCGCTGGCGATCGTGGCGCTCGCGCCGCTGGCCCGTCCGATTCTGGGCGACGATTTCGAGGGGGCGTTGCCGATGCTGAGGTGGCTGGCAGTGCTGCCGGTGTTGCGCACACTGCAGTACTTCCCGGCCAACGCCATCACCGGCGCCGGGTATCAACGCCGACGCCTCGAGCTGTTGCTCGTCACACTCGTCGTCAACCTCGCACTGTGCCTCGCCCTGATCCCCGACCATTCCTGGCGTGGAGCCGTTGTCGCCACGATCACCGCAGAGACGTTGTACGCGGTGATGCTGTGGATCACCGCCTACGTGCTACGCCG
>JANYDH010000048.1 GCA_025359865.1 Actinomycetes bacterium
CACGACCAAAGCCGCAGGGGGGTGGGGCGCAGCTGCGCCTGGTTCGTATGGTCAGGCTCGGCCGTGGCGCTGCACTTTACGCAGCACCATTGGGTGCTGGATCTTGGCGATTGCCTTCGCCTCGATCTGACGTACGGCCTCGCGTGACAGCGCCAGGGTCTCGCCGATGTCGGCGAGCTTGTCCTCCGGCTCGCCATCGAGACCGAACCGGCGAACCAGCACGTACAGCTCGCGGGGGTCGAGTGCGGCCAGCCCGTAGGTCTTCAGCGCCGACAACGTCATCGTGGACACGACTACCGCTTCGGGTCCTGGCGTAGAGGCTTCGATGGTGTCGCCGAGGGTGCCTTCGGAGGCGTCGCCGAGCGGTTGGTGAACCGACTCCAACCGGGGCGGGGACAACACCCTGCGAACCTGATCGACCGTTGCTCCTACCACCACGGCTACCTCCTGATGCGTCGGGCTATAGCGATCATCCTCACCCTGAAGATGCCGGTGTGCCCGCAGGATCTCGGGCCGCCGCTCGAAATCACCGAGGTTGACGTTCGGGTGATCTGCGTCGCGCACGGCACGCAATACTTCACGCTGGATCGGCTTGAAGGCCCAGTGACCGAAGCGACCCTGCTCGGGGTCGAAGCTGTCGATCGCTCGCATCAGGCCCAACATGCCGGCTGCTTCGAAGTCGGCGGAGTCGTCACGGCTGGAGTTCGAAGTGAACCGCCGGCAGTACGACCGCACAAGGCCGAGGTTGAACCGGACGATCTCGGCCGTCACATCGTCGAGTTGACGCCTGAGGCGAGTGACGGGCTGGTTGCCCGAACCGTTCATCATCGGACCGTCTGCTTCTGCTGCTGCTGCTGCTTCGATGTCAGCGATCTTGTGCAGAATCTCGTTGCGCCGCTGGAACAAATCGGCATTGCCGTCCATGAACTCTTCGGACGACACTGTCGCCCCGGTGTATTCCCGCGCCATCGTGATGCTCCCGTCCTTGCCGTCAAGTCCGTCTACCTGTCGGCTGGATCATCATTGCGGAATCGACGGCGCTAGGGAAGAAGCCTCTGCTTCATTCTGTGGTTGCGCGGTTACCCATCGTGATGTCATCCGAATGGGCGATAGTGTTACCCGCACAAATACTACGGCAAGTATCTGGGTCGTCACTCAAGGTGATATTTGTGTCGGGAAGTGTCGTGCATCGCGGTACCGACCCCGGACAGTCGGCTGGGTGCAACGAGCTGATTGCCTGTCTGTAGTACTGCTGCATCGGCACGAAGTGGTGCGAGACGCGCTCCAACTGCGCCTCGACTCCGAGCCCGACCTGTCGGTCATCGCGTCGGTAGCCACCCCCCAGCAGGCGATACGCGCCTTCTGCGAGGATCCCCACGCGCTCGTGTTGATGGAACAGCAGGTGCCCGGCGCCAACGGGGTGGAACTGATGGTTGAACTGCGCGCCATCGAGCCAGCAGTTCGTGCCGTCATGCTGATCGAATCGGAAGAACTGCATGTAGTGGTCGCAGCAATCCGCTCGGGGGTGGCCGGCATCGTCCGCAGTCACACGCCGGCATCGGTGCTGATCGACGCCGTGCGAACCGTGGCCGATGGTGCATGCGTGCTCGACCACGACGCATTGTCGAGCCTTGCTGCTGCGTGGCAAGAGTCTCCGCGCAACCCGCTGTCGTTTCGTGAGCGTGAAGTGCTGACGTGCCTGGCCGACGGACTGACCAACGCCGAAGTCGCCGCACGACTGTACGTCTCTCGCGAAACCGTCAAGACCCACGTGGCCCATGTGTTGCGCAAGCTGGAGGTCGACGATCGCACGTCTGCGGTCGACAAGGCCGCACGGCTCGGCCTACTCGTCTGACACGACGGGCATCGGCAACCCTGCGGCCATCCTGGTGGCATGCGGGACACGACTCTGGACTATCCACACAACCCGACGTTCGACCCAGGAGGATCCCATGCGAGTCTTGATCGCAGATGATAGCAAGGCCATGCGGATGATCGTGCTGCGCACGCTTCGCCAGACCGGCCTACCGGTGGAAGAAGTCCATGAGGCAGTCGACGGTGCGGATGCACTGGCGGCGGTGCCCGGCTTCGCGCCCGATTTGATTCTGTCGGACTGGAACATGCCGAACAAGACAGGGATCGAGTTTCTCATCGAGCTACGCGCCAGCGGCAACAAGACCACGTTCGGGTTCGTGACATCAGAGTCGAATCCGGCCATGAGAGAGCAGGCGATCGCTGCGGGTGCATCGTTCCTGTTGACCAAGCCGTTCGACGCCGACCGCTTCGCTGAAGTGGTGGGTTCGGTGGTCTGATGTCACTCGGCACCCCTGCCCGGCGCATGCCCATTCCCGAAGATGTCCGCGATTTCCTTGGCGACTTGCTCGGCAAGCCGGTCTCGGTCACAAAGGCCAGCAAGGTCGACTTCTCCAAGGAGCCTGACAAGTTTGTCACTGGTCTCTATGTGGACGACAAGAATCGCCTGATTGGCGCGTGCATCACCGATATCTCGTTGGCCGCCACCACTGGTGCTGCGCTGGCGATGATGCCGGCGGCCGTTGCCAAAGAGGCCGTCGAGGCAGGCAAGCTCGAAGAGGGGCTCCGCGACAACTTCTATGAGGTGGTCAACATCATGTCGCGCTTGTTGAACGGCCCCAGTGTGCCGCACCTGCGCCTGACCGACCTCGTGGACGGGGTACCGCAGGACGTGCTCGACCTCGTCGAAAAGGCGAAGGGTCGCAAGCACTATGACGTGACAGTCGTCGGCTACGCCGGCGGCGGGATGGGTCTCGTCGGCGCCTGAGTGTTGGTCGTTACTGTGTTTGGTTGTTGCTGAGTTCGGTCGCTACTGATTCGCAGCGATGCCGAGTGCCGGCCCAGCAGCGCTGTCGTTCCCAGCGTCGTCGTTCCCAGCGCTGTCGTTCCCAGTCACAGCCCGCAGCGTCGGGCGCGCCAGGCGGCTCGTGAAGTGCTCCACCTGCAATGGGCGGTCGAACAGGTAGCCCTGACCCAGGCGACAGCCGAGCGTCTTCAAGATGTCGGCCTGCTCGATGGTTTCGACTCCTTCGGCGACGACAGAGATGTCGAGTGCAGAGGCCAGAGCGAGAATTGCACTCACAATGGAACGGTCGGTGCCTTCATCAGCCACACCATCCACGAACGAACGGTCGATCTTCACGCAGTCGAACCGGGCCCGCTGCAAGTGCGAGAGCGACGAGAACCCGGTGCCGAAGTCGTCGAGCACCAACGAGGTGCCCATCTCGCGCAGCGTGCGCAGTGTCTCGTTGGTCTCCGAGCTGGCGCTCAGGATCGCAGTCTCGGTCAGTTCGATCATCAGCGCCTCAGGCGGAACTCCATGTTCATCCAACAGCCGGCCGATCAACACCGGTAGGTCGGCATGCAACTGCTGACCCGACACGTTGACCGAGATCCGAAAGTCCGGTGCGGCAATCCCGCTGGCGCGCCACTGGCCGAGCTGGGCGATCGACTGCTCGAGTACCCAGGTGCCGATCGGGCCGATCAGGCCGTTGTCCTCTGCTACCGAGATGAACTCGACCGGTGACACCACACCGAGGTCAGGGTGTGTCCACCGCAGCAGTACCTCGCACGCGCGCAGCCATCCGGTAGCGATGTCGACCACCGGCTGGAAGACCAGGTGCAATTGCCCAAGACGCGCCGCGTCGTGCAAGCTCTGATCGATCTGGTAGCGGCGCTGTTCGGCCAATCGCTGCTCCAAGAGGAAGAAGCTGACCGTGCCCGGGCCATCCTGCTTGGCTCGCAGCATCGCGGATTCGGCATCGCGCAGCAATGACGACGGCGTATCGCCCTTCGTCGAGGTCGCGACGCCAAGGCACGCGCTTGTTCGTACGGCGCCTTCTGCGAGCAGTATCGGCTGGCTCCAGATGCTACTGATGGCATCAGCCACGCCCCTGGTATCGAGATGGCCGTCCGCATCTTCTATCAACACCGCAAACTCGTCACCTCCCAGTCGGGCGACGATCGACCGACGCGGCGAGATTGCTTCGATCGCAGTCGCGATCGCCTCGAGCACATGGTTGCCGACCACGTCGCCCCTGGTGTCATTGACCGTCTTGAACCGGTCGAGGTCGGCGAGGAACAGTACGGCGCGGCCACCGGCGGTCTCGCGCCGGGCCAACATGTCTGCGGCCAGACGGCCGAACTCCATTCGATTGGCCAGACCGGTCAACGGGTCGTAGTGCGCTGCACGGAAGAGGGCTCGCTCCCGGTGACGCACGCTGATGGCGGTGCAGAGCACGAGCGCGCCGACGACTGTCACGGTGCCGACCGTCATCAGCCAGATCCGTGCACCCTCGCCCGGTGGGGCGCCTTGGGCGATCAGGGCAACCGCAACGAAACCTGCGACCGAGGCGGTGTGGATCATGGCTGCTCGCGGGCTGAAAAAGAAACAGGCCACCGGGGCCACCCACACAAAGAACAGGCGGAGGTCGTTGGCCGGATCGGCCCCCGAAACGTAGCCGACGGCGATCAGCACCTGGACACCGGCTACGAGTACGTGGAACCACCGCGTGTCGAGCCTGTCGCCCAACCCAGTCGTCAGGAGCACCCCGCCCGCGAGAGCGAGTGCAGCCACGCACAAAACGATCCGGTCGTGAGCCCGCGCAGCGTGCGGCAGTTCGACCCACACGATTGCGAGGATCGCTCCTAGGGTATACAGCACGCCAATGGACCGGGCCATCAACCGCGACGACGGCATGAACATGCGGGGTCCGTTCGCGTCTGCCTGTGCCATCCGTGCACTCCTTGTCGCTTCCAAGCCGAGGCGGGACCAGCGAGAACGTGCAGTCGCTGGACCTACCCCTCTCGTCAGACAGTCCGGAGCGCGACAGCCTGGTGCAAGGATGCGATGGCGGACCGAGTGCTGCTGGGTGCCACGCTGCTGAGATGACAACTACTCCTGTGCGTTACGGAATCATCGGCACCGGGATGATGGGCGGCGAGCACGCTCTCAACCTTGCCGAGATCCCCGACGCCGACGTGGTGGCGTTGGCCGATCCGGTCGAGAGTTCCCTCGCTTGGGGCACCGCATGCGTCGGGCATCCGGTGGCGACGTATCTCGATCATCGTGACCTGCTGGCGCGTGACGATCTCGACGCGGTGCTGATCGCTTCGCCGAACTTCACCCATTCGTCGTTGTTGGCCGACGTCTTCGAGACCGACTTGGCCGTGATGGTGGAGAAGCCGATGTGTACCACCGTGGATGAGTGCGTCGAGGTGCGTCGTCGGGCGTTGGACCGTGATGCACTCACGTGGGTTGGGCTCGAGTACCGGTTCATGCCCACCGTGAGCGTGCTCCTCGACGAACTGGCCACGGGGGTGTGTGGGACCACGCGGATGGTCTCGATCAGCGAGCACCGGTTTCCGTTCCTTGTCAAGGTGGGCAATTGGAACCGGTTCAACGTAAATACCGGCGGCACGTTGGTGGAGAAGTGCTGCCACTTTTTCGACCTGATGCGTCTTGCTGCAAACGCCAACCCCACACGTGTCTATGCATCGGGGGGTCACGACGTGAACCACCTCGATGAGGTCTACGACGGGCGAGTGCCCGACATCTTGGACAACGCGTTCGTGGTGGTCGACTTCGACAATGGGGTGCGCGGCGCACTCGAGTTGTCGATGTTCGCGGAAGGGGGTCGGTACGAACAACAGATCACCGTGGTCGGCGACCGCGCGAAACTGGAGACCACCGTGCCAGGTGACGAGGTGTTCATCGGTGTGCGAGACGGATCCGGCCCGGTCAGTGTTTCGGCTCGGATGTCACCAGCGGTCACCTACGCAGGGTTCCACCACGGATCATCGTTTCTCGAGCATGTGCGCTTCATCGCTTGCCTTCGCAGCGGCGCGCCAGCCGAGGTCACCGTCGACGATGGTCTGTGGTCGGTCGCGATGGGTGCCGCCGCCCATCGGTCGATCGATGAAGGCCGTGTTGTCCACCTGGCCGAATACGACCTTCCCGTCTGAGGCACGTGACGGCATTTGGCGTGCTAGTGTTTGTCATATGGCACTCTCGGAACTCGACGTTGTCGAAGGGCTAGCAATCGATGCACTTTTCATGGCGTCGGCGAATGTCGGCGTTTCCCTTTCGGAGCTGCTCCATTGGGCACGCATCTCGCCACGCACCTGGTCGCGCCGCAAGGTCACGGGCACACTCGACGTACTGGAATCAGACCGCGTTGCACGGGCGTTGCGCCTGTTCGACCGGTGTGTCGATGTGCTCGGCTCGCCCGACGGAGCTCGTGTGTGGCTGCACGTCGCGAACCCGTCGCTTGACCGTCGAACTCCGTGGCAGGTCGCAGGAACCGAGATCGGTGCCGAACGAGTCTTCAACCTGCTCGGACGTCTCGGGCACGGCGTTCTCGGCTGATCAACGCTCCGTACACCATGCGCGCTTGGCGTCTCACTCCTACTCGTCATGCCGACACGGCGTTCACCGGCACAGGCGCAGCGCTGTATGGCGGGCGATGGAACCCTCAAGGCAAGGCCGTGGTCTACCTCTCGAGCAGTCTTGCCCTCGCCACGCTCGAAGTGGTCGTCCACGCTGCTGGCGCGCTGATGGCGCATACCGCCATCGAAGTCGAGGTGTCCGAGGTGCACGTTCAGCGGCTTGACAGTGCGCTCCTCGCGACAGGCTGGAGCAATGATGAACTGTTCACCCAGCGAGTCGGAGCCGACTGGTTAGCTGGCGACGCTGGCCTCACAACGGCCTTGGTTGTGCCGAGCGTGCTCATCGACACCCGAGCTGAATCCGAGTGGAACATGTTGGTGGCACCGACCGGACCAGCGGCACGGTCGCTCGTCGAGGTACAGCGTTTCGACGTGATGATCGACGTCCGCCGGCACTGAGCCCGCGGCGGGTGAGGCAACATTCACACGAGATTCAGCTGGCGATGGACGGAGTAGAGCTTGTCGGGATTGAGAAACGACCAGTATCGATCGATCTGTCCGTCGACCACATCCACGGCCGTCACCATGTAGGGGCGACCGCTGACCGAGATGAGCGCACCCGGTCGACCGTTCACCCACACCGACTCGAACTCCACGTCTGGACCAATCCGCTTACCGATGTTGACCACGAACCGCGCGATGCGCTCGGGTCCGACGACTGGTCGGCGGGCTGCGTGGCGGTGCGGTCCACCATCGCTGACCAACACAGCCGTTGGAGTCAGCATCGCCTTGACGCCGTCGAGGTCACCCCGCATCACTGCACCGACAAAAGCGGTCGCCACGGCGAGTTGCGCAGCATCGGTCCCGCGCAGGCCCGTGGCGGCGGTCGTCGGCTCGCCTCCCGGTGCGACACGCAACTTGTAACGGGCGCGCACCGCAAGCTGACGACATGCGTCCTCACTGCGGCCCAAGGATCGCGCTGCTGTGCGGAACGACTCGCCGAACACGTCGACGAGCAACACCACGAGTCGCTCCTCGGGGGAGAGTTGCTCCAACATGACCAAGAATGCGGTCGTCAATGAGTCCGACATCTCGGCGATGTCTTCTGGCTGGTTCGTCGACATCGGCACCACGATCGGCTCGGGTAGCCACGGGCCGACGTACTCGAGGCGGGCGCGTCGTGTAGCACGTAACCGGTCGAGGCCAAGCCTGCTGACCACGGTGGTCAACCATGCGGCCGGTCGCTCGATCGTCGTCCGATCGGCAGCGGCCCAGCGAAACCATGCCTCTTGCACGACGTCCTCGGCGTCGGCGATGCTGCCCAGTAGCCGGTAAGCGAGCCCCACCATGCGAGGGCGTTCGGTGAGGAACACACCGGTATCGATGTCGTTGACGAACTGCGCGCTACCGGAGTCGGCAGGCACCGGCGAGCTCGTCACCTGTTGATGTTGGCACACAGGCGGGCTGCGGCGATCCCGGCCTGCTCGCCGCTGGTTGAACTTGCGTCGGCAAGCAGTCCCGATGGGCCGACCCAGTCGGCGGCGACGAGGACGCCGGGCAACCCCAGTGCGTGGATCGTCGGGCGTCCGGCGAGGCCTCCACCGGATGCCGTAGGGGCACCGTGGGTGACCACCATGCGATGGAGCAGACGCTCGAACACCACGTCGTCGTCGCTCACGCCGGCGAGGCGCGCTACGGTCAGCAGCCCAGCGTGAACCGTGCCCGCGTCGCCGGCCGCCTCCCCCGGGACCAGATATCGCATCAGGCTGATCAGGTCATGCCCGGCCGGTGCCAGGTTGGCAAGCGGTGCGTGTGGCGAGAGGTACACCGGCTCGTCCATCCCGAGCACGAGCCCTACCTCGACTCGGCGAACTGCCAGGTCGAGACAGCTGGCAGTGATGGGCGCGGTGAGTGTCTGGCGGTTGGCGACAGCAGCGCCCGTCAACCGCTCTGCTGTGTCTGGTCCCCCGGCGGAGACCACCACGGCACCGGCGATGATCATCCGGTCGCCGAGTTGCACCTCGACGCGGCTACCCGGTGTCGCGTCGCACCGCACGGCGCGAACCTCGGCGTGGTCCACCACGATCGCGCCAGCATCGGTGGCCAACCGGCGAAGCGCAGCGACGAGTAGACCCCACCCACCGTCCACGTACAAGACGCCGCCCATCGCCATCTTCAGTTGGATGACGGCCGCGCCAGCATCGAAGATCCCCGGTGCGTTGGTGTACGTGGCGAGTCGTATGAACATCTCCATGAACTGGCGAACGTCGTCCGGTTCATCGCCGAGCCAATCGGCCACCGATCGACCCGTCAGACCCGCTGGGTCGAGGCGCGGCAGCCGGGCGAACAGCGCAGCCATCCGCAGCCGACTGCGTGACCGCAACACCGGATTGCGCAGGAGTCCGATCGGACCCATCACTACACGGTGTACTTCGCCATCACGGAGCACACCGATGGTCGTGCCATCGACGACGCCTCCAGCCGGACAGATCGCGTGGGTTGTCAGCAGGTTCGCCAGATGCCCGCGCCGATACAGGGCATGACCGCCGAGGTTGAGACGGAACCCGTCACGCTCGGTGCTACTGGCCCGCCCGCCGGCCGTGTGTGCATCGACCACCACGACCTGGGCGCCACGCTCGGCAGAGGCGATTGCGGCGCACAACCCAGCGATCCCGGCACCCACGACCACGACGTCGGTTTCGGTCGGGATAACTGGTTGGTGTTGTCGGTGTTGTTGATGTATCTCGGTCGGACTCATGACATCTCGACGCCGCCGGAGGCGGAAATGTGACACGTCCGGAGAAGCCGCGCCGATCCTCCGGTTGCTGCAGTGTCGCAATCAGGCGGAGCCTTCGTGGCGGTTGACGCATGCCTTCAATCGGAGCGGCCGACGGGCACGCCAGACAACTGCGTCTCGAGTGACGGGGTGCGCATTACGTCGAGCCGTGCGAGTGCGAATCGGAGTTACTCCCGGGCCATCTCGCTTACCGACGTGATGCGTTGCGCGTAGGCAAACCGGTCCAGGGTCGTCCGGTACATCAGGTCGACCACCGATTCTGGGACAACGAGATGACCACCCACTGTCAGCGCCGGTACCGGCAGTTACCCGACAATGTGACCGCCCATCAACGAGCCCTGGTCAACGCGAGAGCGGAGTAGAACGTTTGCGCGTCGAGTCGGCTCACTGGTGAACCGTGCCGACGGGCGACCTGCGGCGGCGCGGATAAAGCGGCTCACTCGGGGTCCACGTCTTCACCTGCAATGTGCCTTCGGCGAACGCTGCTAGTGCACCCAAGTACAACGGGCCAGTCGCAGAAACCCGCTCGACCTCGAGAAGGTCTTCCAGCGAGCATTCGTAGACGGCGATCGGCTTCGCCAGCGTGGAGAACCACACCTGCGTCGTCTCCCCCTTTTCGAGTTTGCTCGGGAAGCTCCCGGAAATCAGTGTCGCAATCGGGCGGAGCCGCGTCGATCTTCCCCTCGTCAGCAACGCAAGGTCGACGCGACTCCGAGCCTCGGAAAGCGCCGGAGGAACAGATCGGTTCACGCGGTGCCAGATCCGTCACACCAACGACATCGATGGCAGCGCGGAAAATTTCCGGTGGTCTTCACATCAGGTTCACAACTCGGAGGCATCGTCGGAAGTGCCCCGGATAAAGAGAACCCGGGTCCTACGCTCAAGGAGCAGACATGGCACTCACAGCACACATCAACACGGTTACCTCGGGCATCGCCCGCGTCGTGCTCGACAACGACGGGCCCGGCGGGATGAGTCGTCATGTCGGCGGCTTCGGACGCCACGGTTTTCCGGTCATCGGCCTCATCGGCTGTGTCGTAGTGCTCAGCGTCATCGTCGCGCTGCTGTGGCGGCGCGGATGGTTCAGCGGCGGTGAGCGTCAGCACCGCCAGTTCGATGAGTGGCACCGTCTGGCGCACGCCGGCCCGGTTCCGACCGGCCCGTCGGTGATGCCGGTCGCTCCGTCGGTGATGCCGACTGGCCCGGCAGCACCGGTTGTTCCGGCCGCACCGATCATGCCGTTGGTTGGTGGTGACGGGCTACCCACAGTGCCTGACGAACAGCAAGACTGATCCGGCAGGCAGCCGAGCGCCGAGGAGTGCAGTGAAGACGATTCTGGTCGTGGACGACGAGCCGAAGATTGCATCGGTTGTCGCCGAGTACCTGCAGCATGCAGGTTTCCAGGTATCGCTCGCATACACAGGGACGGCAGCACTCGAACGCGCACGAGCGCTGCCGCCCGATCTCGTCATCCTCGATCTTGGTCTGCCCGACATCGACGGCTTCGATGTCGCCCGCGAACTGCGCCGACATTCACGGATGCCGATCATCATGCTCACCGCTCGCGGAGACGAACTCGACCGGGTTCTCGGCCTCGAGTTGGGTGCGGATGACTACGTGACCAAGCCGTTCAGCCCGCGGGAGTTAGTTGCTCGAGTCCGAGCGGTGTTACGCCGTGTCGAGCAGGCCGATGATCCGCTGCAACGGTTCAGCGTCGGTGATATCACGATCGACCCTGCCCGACTGAGGGTCACGATCGGCGAGCACACTGTCGATCTCACCGCGACCGAGTTCGAACTGGTAGTCCATCTGGCCCGTTCGCCTGGTCGGGTGTTCACCCGGATGCAATTACTCGAATTGATCCATGGCACCGCGATGGAGGGCTACGAGCGGGCGATCGATGCGCACATCAAGAACCTTCGCCGCAAGATCGAGCCGGACCCGCGACGGCCCGTCTACGTGCTCACCGTGCACGGCGTCGGCTACCGGTTCGCCGAGTCATGAACGACCGACCGACCGTGCGGCCGTTCCAACGGCGACTGCTCGTCGTGATCATCACCACGGTGGTGTTGTTGATCGGCGCTGGGATGATCGGCGGTGTGGTGTTCAACGATCGTCGGCACCGGCGGCCGACCGACGAGATGAATCACGGACGAGTCCCGTGGCTGTTTGTTCTGGTGGTTCTGGGGGTGATCGTGGCGGCACTCGGTACTTGGTTGTGGCGCAGGGTCAGCCGTCCGATGAGCGAGTTGCTCGCCGCCGCTGCCCGCGTGGGCGCCGCTGCGCCAGACGGCGTAACGAGTCCTGTCGAAGTCCCACATGGGGCCCCGCGTGAGCTACGTGATCTGATCGGCACGTTCAACGAGATGACGGCCCGCCTGCAACGGACTGACCACGAGCGGCGGCGGTTCCTTGCCGACATCACCCATGAACTTCGTACACCGCTCACGGTGTTGCGGTCAGGGATCGAAGCACAACTCGACGGAATTCACCCGCGCGACGATGACCACCTCGCCGCTTTGGCCGATGAGACGACGATCCTGTCGCGGCTGATCGATGATCTCCACACGCTCGCACTTACCGAGGCGGGCGCGCTGACGCTGCACCGCACTCCTGTCGATGCGGCTGCGCTCGTCCGGGATGCCGTGGAGGCCCTTGCGATGGCGGCCGAGTCGCGCAAGATCACGCTCTCCAGCGGCGTGTCAGACGATGCCTTGGGCACCACCTCGCTCGGTGCAGCGGGCACCGCGGCCTACATGGTCGATGTCGATGCCGGCCGGATCCGTCAAGTACTGACCAACCTGCTGGCCAATGCCGTCCGTCATGCTCCGCTCGACGGCCACGTCGGCGTCACCGTCAACCGCGTTTCACAAGCCGACGGTCGCGACGTCGTGCTGATCGAGGTGACCGATGATGGCCCCGGCATCGCGCCGGACGAACTCGTCCACGTGTTCACCCGGTATCGCAAGGCTGCCGATTCAGGCGGATCAGGCTTGGGGCTGACCATCGCTCGCGATCTCGTTCATGCCCATGGTGGCACGATCGTCGCGCGGAACAACACCGGTGCTGGTGCCACGATCAGCGTGGCGCTACCGATCGCTCGGTCGCGCCACGCGCCCGCGGCGAGAGGCGGCTAGAGGCCGGACTTCTCCAACACGTGAATACCGCAAGCCGAGCCGAGACCGATGACGTGAGCAAGACCCACCTTGGCGCCTTCGATCTGGCGCGGCCCGGCCTCGCCGCGCAGGTGGTGACAGACCTCCCACACATTAGCGATGCCCGTAGCTGCGATCGGATGGCCCTTGGACTGGAGACCACCCGACACGTTGACCGGCATCGAACCATCGCGCCACGGGGCACCAGAGTTGAAGAAGTCGACGGCACCACCCTCGGGGCAGAGCATCAAGTTGTCGTAGTGCACCAGTTCAGCGGTCGCGAAGCAGTCGTGCAACTCGACGAGGTCGAGATCTTCTGGGCCGATTCCAGCGGTCTCGTAGGCCTGCTTGGCGGCATTGCGGGTGAGCGTGTTCACGTTGGGAAGAATCTGGCACGCTTCTTCGTACGGATCGGTGGTGAGCACTGAGGCCGCCACCTTGACTGCGCGGCGTTGCTGTTCGAGCGACAGCGTGCGCAGTTTCGACTCGGACACCAGCACCGCCGCCGCCGCACCGTCGCAGTTGGCAGAGCACATCGGCCGAGTATTCGGATAGGCGATCATCATGTCACCCATGATTTCTTCAAGGGTGAACCGCTTCGAGTAGGCGGCCAGCGGATTCAACGTGGAGTGGGCGTGGTTCTTCTCGCTGATCTTGGCGAACAACTCGAACGTTGCCCCGCCGTACTTGTGGCCATATTCCATTCCCACCTGAGCAAAGGTGCCAGGCATCGCATCGGTGCCGATACGACCATCCGTGGTTGCCACGGCGCCGTAGCGACCCTTCGGCGACCAGACCTTGGAATCGCTCTTGGCTTGCCCGCCGCCGCCGAGCAGTCCGGCACCCGCAAGCTTCTCGACCCCGACAGCAATGCCCATGTCGCACTCGCCAGCCTTGATGGCCATGATCACGGTACGCAGCGCAGTGGCACCGGTGGCACACGCATTGGCAACGTTGTACACAGGAATGCCGGTCTGGCCGACCTGCTTCTGGATCTGTTGACCAATACCGGCACTGGCGTTCATCAAGTTACCGGCGGCCATGATGCCCATCTCGCGCATGGTGACGCCGGCATCGGCAAGGGCGCCCATCGCAGCTTCGGAGGCCAGGTCGACGATGTCTTTATCGGCATGCTTACCGAACTTCGTCATCCGGATTCCAAGAATCCACACGTTCTCAGCCATGTTGTTGTCTCCTCAGCGCGTATCGGGGTGTAGCAGTGGTGGTAGTGGTGAAGCGGGACGAGTCCGCAGGCAGGTCAGGACGCCGGCTCGAAGCCGAAGCCGATCGCCTCGGTACCGTTGTCGTCGGTGCCGAGGGAATAGGTCGCGAGGCTGACCTGCATGCCCAGGGCCAACTTGGCCGGATCCGCATCGACGTTGATGAGATTGGCGCGCACGCTGGTGCCGCCGCAATCGACGATCGCCGAAACGAATGGCACCGGAACGCCAGGTGCTGCGAACGTGACGATCGTAAACGCCCGCACCTCGCCGGAGGTGGCGATGTCTACCTTCTCGAACGATGTCGCGAAGCACCCAGCGCAAGCGTTACGCCTGTCGAAGAACCGCGCCCCGCACGACGTGCACTCGTTGGCTACGAGATGCGGCTGATCGCCGAGTACGAGATAGTCGACGAGGGGCACCTGGACGGGGGCAGCAGTATCGGTCACGTCGAGAATTGTACCGAAAAGCCCCCTGACCGGACGAAGCGCACTCCAGCTTTGGTCGTGAGATGTCGCTCAGCGACACCTCACGACCAAAGCCGCCGGGTCGGCTAGTCGTCTTGCCGTTCAGTGTGGGCGTGGCTGTCAGCGTCGACTGCGGCTACCAGGTCGATGTACGCGGCGTCGATTCGTACGCTCGACGGCGGCGGCTTGATTCGCGCCCGCGCCCACTTCGCCGACTGCTGACTGGGAAGGTAGTTGGCCACGCCAGCAAGTCTTCCACGTCGTCCAGGCTCTGTCACTCCCCCGTTACTCCCCCGGCTGCGCCCCCGCCTGCGCCCCCTCGAACCCGCAGAAGCTAGCGGTGTACGCGAGCCGCGTATGCCACGGCAATTTGGGCTGCGACGGCGGCGTTGTTGCGCACGAGGGCCAGGTTGGCCTGCAAGCTGCGACCGCCCGTCATTTCGACGATCCGTCCGAGAAGAAACGGGGTGACATCCTGACCGACGACGCCCTGACGGTCGAGGTCGTCCAAGGCATCGTCGATCACACCGGCGATCTCGTCGGCGGCGATCTCGTCATCGACTGGCACCGGATTGGCAATACTGACGCCCGTGGTGAGACCGAGGGTGTTCCATGTGGCGTCGAGGAACGCGGCGATCTCGGATGCGCCATCCAGCCGGCGCGGCGACGCGTAACCAGACACGCGTGAGTAAAATGACGGGAACTGGTCGCTGCCGTTGACCACAACGGGAACGCCCAGCGTTTCGAGGCGTTCGAGTGTGAGGCCGATGTCGAGGATTGACTTGATGCCGGCCGAGACCACCGCGACCGGTGTCATGGCAAGCTCGGTCAGGTCGGCCGAAATGTCGAACGTGGTAGCCGCACCGCGGTGTACCCCGCCTATCCCGCCGGTAGCAAACACCCGAATTCCCGCCAGCGCCGCCAACCGCATCGTGGCGGCCACCGTCGTCGCGCCGTGTCGGCCCGCGGCGATGAGCCACGGGAGGTCTCGGGTGGTCGCCTTGTGCACCTCATGGCTGGTAGCCAGCGTGAGTAACTGCTCATGGTCGAGCCCGATGTGGCACACCCCGCTCAGCACTGCGATGGTGGCCGGCACAGCGCCGTTCGAGCGGACGATCGCCTCGACCTCGTTGGCCATGTCGACGTTGGTCGGGTACGGCATCCCGTGGCTGATGATCGTACTTTCGAGTGCCACGACCGGTGCGCCGCCGGAAAGCGCGGCTGCCACCTCGGGTCGCACCTCGATACTGGTCATGACCGCATCTCGGCGACGGCTGCGGCAATTGCCGCGTGAGTGCGCTGCTTGAGATCCTCCACGTCGTCGTTGGTCAAGCCGTCGGTACTGATCGGGGTGAGTACGCGCACCTCGGCATTGCTGACTCCGAGACGCCAGTCGCCTGAGACGAGCGCCGTGTATGCACCGTTCACGGCGAGTGGCAAAATCGGCACACCGGCCTCGATCGCCAGACGGAAAGCACCGTCTTTGAACTCCTTCAACTCGCCATCGCGTGACCGGGTTCCTTCGGGAAAGATCATCACGCTCACCTTGGCGTCGAGACGCTTGCGGCACTGCTTCATCGCGGCGATGGCACTGCCGCGCTCGCCGCGTACCAGGCTGATGTCGCCGGCCATCCGCATCATCCAGCCAAGCATGGGGAAGCGGAAGAAATCGGCTTTCGACAACCACTTCATCTCCCACGGCAGGTGTGAGATCAACAGAATGTCGACGAAACTCTGGTGGTTGGCCACGGCCACGTAGGGTCGGCGCGGATCGCTGATCTCGACGCCGCTGGTGTGGAACGTCCACAGCGGATTCAACACCTGATGAGCAACAGCGAGCTTGCGGAAGAGGTAACCGGGCGCATAGCGGCCCTTGTCGAACGGGGCGGTCACCAACCACGTGATGGTGACGAGCGGCGTCCAAACGATGATCACGACGCCGAGAACGAACCACGACCAGATCGACAGCACGGTGCGTGCCGCCGAGTTGTCGAGTAATCGTTGGCGCATCGTGCGCAGGCGGGATTCGTCGGACATGGGTCACATCGTGCCACGGGCGGGCCGTAGTGTGGCATTCATGAGCCCAGAGATCCGAGAGTTGTTTGACGCCGCGCTGGCTGTTCACGGGCATGCCTATGCCCCGTACTCCAACTTTCGCGTCGGTGCTGCAATCCGTACCGACACCGGCCGGATCTTCGCTGCGGGCAACGTTGAGAACGCCGCGTATCCCCAGGGTGCCTGCGCCGAGGCCGGGGCCGTGTGTGCGATGGCATCAGCGGGCGAACGAAGAATTGTCGAGGTGCTCGTGGTGTGTGACGGTGAAGGGTTGAGTACCTGCTGCGGCGGTTGTCGTCAGCGGCTCCGCGAGTTCGCAGCTGGGTCTGTGCCGATTCATTGCGCTGGTCCCGAGGGAGTCCGCGCAACGTTTACACTCGAGCAACTACTGCCGGAATCGTTCGGTCCAGAAAACCTCGTCGGATTCTGAACCGCACTCCGCGCAGCGACGTAGTACGTATGAACACCAACTGGAAGAGAGAGCACCCCATATGAAGCATCGTGCCGGACATCGTGCTGGTTTCGTCTCCGTAACGCTTGTCGCGTTCCTAGCGCTCGCGGCGTGTAGCTCCGACGCCAAGAGTTCGTCGACCCCGGCTGCCACGGCTGCGCCCGCCGCAACCGCCGCTCCGGCTGCCACCGCCGCTCCCGCTGGGACGGTGCTCGGCGAGGCGGGCGCAGGGGGCGAGCTCACGATCCAGGGCCTTGTATTCAGCGCTCTCACCACCAAAGCCGGCGCCCAGTTCTCGATCAGCAACAAAGACGGGTTTGCTCATACGGTCAGTACAAAGGACGGCACGTTCGACGTTCGCGTCGCCGGTGGCGCGACCGAGACGCTGACGATCGACAAGCCCGGTACCTACGCGATCTTCTGCAAGATCCACTCGTCGATGTCGGGCACCATCATCGTCGAGTGAGGTCGGCTGCTCGGTCAGCCGACCGTTCGGTCAGCCGAAGTTGTTGGCCACGAACGAATCCATGATCTTGACGGCGTCGATGCCCGGTTCGGTTCTCATCACTACGCCATATTGGCTGAGAAACGCCATCGTGGTGTCCCAGGTGATGTCTCCCGATGCGGGGACTACCCAGTACTTGTGACCACCAGGGCTTTCGATCGCGCTGCCTGCATCTGCTTGATGGAATGTGATGAATGAGTTGATCTCCGCGTCTGCGAAGTCGACGCGCAACTCAAGCACGAACACCATGTTGAACTGTTCGCTCTCCGGCCCAAGGTCTGCACCGACGGCGTAGGTCACGAAGTTCGGCCCCAGCACCGGATCGGCATCGGGACTTTCGAAGATCTTGCCGAGGATGTCGCCCGGCTCACGCTGAAACTCGTGTCCCGTGGGGGGTTTCCAATCGTCCATCACGTTGAGGATGATCGCGGTTCCTGCCGGAACCGTGTCGGATGCGAGCGTTGCAGGCGGCACAGTAACCGGCGGCACTGTGCCCGGTGGAAGCGTCTGCGGCGGCAAGGTCGGGGGCAACGTGAGCGGCGCGCCAGTGGTAGCCGGCGCCATGGTGGGCGCGACGGTGGGCGGCACTGTGTCCGCAGGCCAGGTGGTAGTCGGCAGAGTCGAGTCGACCGTGCCGATGCCGGCCACGCCAACCACCGCCAGACCGAGACCAACGCACTTCGTAGCCGAGAGACCGTCTGCCAACGAGTCGGAGGCCGTCGTCAACGCCACCATCTTGTCCTGCGCGGCGGCAAGGGCCGCGGCGTCGCCGCCTTTGGCAGCTGTCGCAACCTTCTTGGATTGCTTCACCTGCTTGGCGATACTCGACGTGAAGTCATCGTAGTCGGCCTGCTCGGCGGTGCTCGGAGTGAGTGCTGCGAGGTCGTCCGACGCGGCCGAGAGCAGATCAATCGCGTCATTGAGCGACGCAGTGGGATCGGAGGGGTCGAGCTTGGCGATGGCCTTCGTGGCCTTCTTGCAGATGCTGTCAGCCTTGGAAGCAAGGTCATCGGCCGAGAGCGTCGAGGGTGCATCGGTGCCGCACGCAGCAAGGACTAGGCCGACCGCAACCATCCCGGCAACCGCCGACCTGGCCGTCCGTCGAGCCGCCCGTCGAGCCGCCCGTCGTGGAGCACTCGAATGATCGCTACGCATGTTCTACCTCGCTCATGCCGGGGTGGCCGCCTGCTCGGTGGCTCATCTGTCGCTTCGCGTACAACGCTAGTCCCGCCAGGCTGCCGTGCATAGTGCGTAGCTCGTAGGGCCTACGATCTCAACGTGGCAAGTCGACGCGTTCCGTATCTCACCTCCAAACTGCAAGGCTTCGGCACCACCATCTTTGCCGAGATGACATCGCTCGCTATCCAGACCGGCAGCCTGAACCTGGGTCAGGGCTTCCCCGATACCGACGGGCCGCGTGAGGTGCTCGACGCCGCCATCGAAGCGATCAACGGCGGGCAGAACCAATATCCGCCGCCACTCGGTGTACCGGCGCTGCGACTCGCCATCGCCGAGCATCAGCAGCGGTTCTACGGCCTCACGTACGACCCCGATACCGAAGTACTGGTCACCGCCGGTGCCACCGAGGCACTCGCCGGGGCGCTGCTCGGATTGCTTGACACCGGCGACGAGGTGGTGCTGTTCGAGCCGATGTACGACAGCTATCAAGCATGCATCGCGCTCGCCGGCGCAGTTGCAAAGCCGGTCACGTTGCGCCCGCCCGCCTACGGTTTCGATCGCGAGCAGTTGCGTTCCGCGATCACGCCGAAGACCAAGCTGTTGCTGATCAACACTCCACACAATCCGACCGGCAAGGTGCTCGACCGCGATGAGTTGCAGTACATCGCCGATCTCGCCATCGAATTCGACCTCATCGTCATCACCGACGATGTCTACGAACACCTCACCTTCGACGCCACCGTGCACATCCCGCTCGCCTCCTTTCCAGGCATGCGTGAACGGACGCTCGGCATCTCGAGCGGTGGCAAGACGTTCAACACCACTGGATGGAAGATCGGTTGGTTGTACGGTCCGGCGGCTCTGATCGTTGCGGCCAAAACCGCAAAGCAGTTTCTCACCTACGTGAGTGGTGCCCCGTTTCAGCCCGCCATCGCTGTGGGGTTGCGGCTGCCCGATTCGTACTTCACCCAGCTCGCCGCCGATCTGCAGGCCAAACGCGACCGGTTGCTGCCAGGTCTTCACGATGCCGGGTTCGTGGTGTACCCCACCACGGGCACCTATTTCGTCACCGTCGATATCCGCCCGTTGCGGCCCGACGGTGATGGGATGGCGTTCTGCCGTGATTTGCCGCACCGCTGCGGGGTCGTTGCCATCCCCAACGAAGTGTTCTACGCCAACAAGCACGAGGGGCGGCACCTGGTTCGGTTTGCGTTCTGTAAGCGGTTCGAGGTGCTCGACGAGGTCGTTGTTCGACTCAAGGCGTTGTCGGCATGAACGGCGGTTCTAGCGAGATCGGTCGGCTGCGGATCGCTGCTGTCCAACACGACATCGTGTGGTGCGACCGTGAGGCCAACTTCGCTCATCTTGCGCCGCTCATCGCAGGCGCGGTGGGGTGTGGTGCCGGTCTGGTGTTGCTCAGCGAGACGTTCTCCACGGGCTTTGCCACCGATCGAGACGACCTCGGCGAACCGCACGGGGGCCCGTCGTCACGGTTCCTTTCCGAACAGGCTGCGCTTCACGGCGTATGGGTCGGCGGTTCGTGCCCCGAGGTCGGCCCGGACGCCCCGTTCGATGATCGACGCCCGTTCAACAGCTTCGTGCTTGCCGGGCCTCGGGGCGAGCAGCACCGCTACCGCAAGATCCACCCGTTCAGCTTCGGCGGCGAAGACAAGCACTTCCGTGCTGGCGACGGGTTCGTGCAGGTCACCGTCAATGGTGTGCGGCTGACGCTGTTCGTGTGTTACGACCTGCGATTCGCCGACGAGTTCTGGCAGCTTGCTGAGAGCACCGACGTCTACCTGGTTCCGGCCAATTGGCCCGAAGCGAGGCGCGCCCACTGGATGACATTGCTTCAGGCCAGGGCAATCGAGAATCAGGCGTATGTGGTCGGTTGCAACCGGGTGGGTACTGGAGGTGGGCTCGTGTACAGCGGTGACAGCCGCATCGTCGACCCACTCGGCGAGCTGCTTGCTACGGCGTCCTACGGCGAGAGCATCCTGCTGGCCGATGTGTCGGCGGCGCGGGTGGCCGAGGTGCGCGACCGGTTCCGCTTCCTGCAAGATCGGCGATGACTTCATGACTTCGATGACTTCGACTTCGACTTCGACTTCGACTTCGACTTCGACTTCGACTTCGACTTCGACTTCGACTTCGACTTCGACTTCGACTTTGACTTCGACTTCGACTTCGACTTTGACGACGACTTTGACGACGGGGACGTCCGACGAGGCCGTGAGCACCGAGCGACGTGGTGTGGTGCTCGTCGTGACGATCAACCGACCGGAGGTGCGCAACGCGGTTGATGGGCCTACTGCTCGCCTGCTGGCGTCGGCGTTTCGAGCGTTCGATGCCGATGACACGCTCTCGGTCGCGGTGCTCACCGGAGCGGCCGGCGTGTTCTGTGCCGGTGCCGACTTGAAGGCGATGGGCGAAGGTCGGGCGAATCGGGTCGACCCCGATGTTGCCGTCGACGGGCCCATGGGGCCAACTCGAATGCTGTTGTCGAAGCCGGTCATCGCCGCCGTCGAAGGTTTCGCTGTGGCAGGAGGGCTGGAGTTGGCGGTGTGGTGCGACATGCGGGTAGCTGCGCACGATGCCGTGTTCGGCGTCTATTGCCGACGATGGGGAGTGCCGCTCGTCGATGGGGGCACGGTGCGCCTTCCGCGGCTGATCGGGCAGTCCCACGCGAACGATCTGATCCTCACCGGTCGCGGCGTCAGCGGTGACGAGGCGGTGCGAATGGGACTCGTCAACCGCAGCGTCGCACCCGGTAGCGCGCTGGAGGCAGCCTGCGAGTTGGCCGCACAGATCGCCGCGTTCCCGCAAGGGTGCATGCGCCGTGACCGCACCAGTAGTTATGAGCAGTGGGGCCGGTCGCTTTCCGACGCGCTCGCGCTCGAAACGGAACTTGGGCTGCAGACCATCCGTAGCGGCGAAACCCTCGCCGGCGCGGCCCGTTTCGCCGCCGGCGAAGGCCGCCACGGCGCCGGTACCGCCTGAGCCCCCGGTACCGCAGTCCGTCCACCCGTCCGCCCGCCCGCCCGTCCGCCCGCCCGCCCACCCAACCGCTACCGACGAAAGCGTTTGGTAGGTCGAGCCCCGCCCAGGGGGCTCGACCTACCAAACGCATGTGGGCATGTGGGCACGCGGACATGTGGGTGCCGGGCGGTGGGCGGCGGTGGGTGGGCTGGCGGTTAGGTGAGCGGCAGAGCGAGCAGGCTGACGGTCTTCTGGCCGGCGTCGGTGTCTTGTTGGGCGACTTCTCGGAAGCCGATCGACTGATGGAACGCTAGCGATGCCTCGTTAGGTGGCCGTACGTTGACCTCGCAGCACAACAGCGGAAACCGCCCGGTGAGCTGATCGACCAAACTGGCATAGAACGCCCGCCCAATGCCGTAACGGCGAAACGCGGGATCCACCGCAATCCGGTCGAGGTACGCGAACTCGTCGTACGTGCGGCTGAACCACTGGTAGTTGAGGCTCTGGTACGGCGCCCCCGGGGCGAACACGATGCAGAACCCGGCAAAGGTACCGTCGACCTCCGCGGTGAGCGACATCTCGCTGGCGCCGACGAGCCGTTCGATCTCGGGATGGTCGAGTTCGTTGAGCGCCGGCACGTTGGTGTTGTTCAGCGCCAGCGCGGCGACTAGGTCGGACGACATCGTTTCGCGGATTTTCACAGTTGGGCAATGTATGCGGCTCTAGTCTGTTCGCAGGCCGGAAATTGTGAAACCAGCAGAGGAGCGCACATGTTCGGGACGAGCAAGACCCAGATGATCACCGAGTCCGAAGCACTGCCGGGTCGGACCGACAAGGTCATGTCGGTGCCAGCTGCGCACTTTGTGAACGGCAACCCGTTGGTCGGACCATGGCCGGAGGGCACCGAAACCGCCGTGTTCGGGATGGGGTGCTTCTGGGGCGCGGAGCGCAAGTTCTGGGTGATTCCTGGCGTGTACTCCACCGCCGTCGGGTATGCGGGCGGTTTCACGCCCAATCCCACGTACGAAGAGACCTGTACCGCGCGTACGGGCCATGCCGAGGTGGTGCTCCTGGCGTTCGACCCGTCCAAGGTGAGCTATGACTCGCTGTTGAAGGTGTTCTGGGAAAGCCACGACCCCACGCAGGGCATGCGGCAGGGCAACGACATGGGGTCCCAGTACCGCAGCGCGATCTACGCCACGACCCCCGCCCATCTCGCCACCGCACAGGCCAGCCGGCTGATGTTTGCCGAGCATCTCGGTGCGGCCGGTTACGGAGAGATCACCACCGAGATCGTCCCGGCCGGCGAGTTCTTCTACGCCGAGACGTATCACCAGCAATACCTCGCCAAGAACCCCGGCGGGTACTGCGGGCTTGGCGGCACCGGCGTTAGTTGCCCGATCGGCCTGACCGCCTGACCGCCTGACCGGCCTGACCGGCCTGACCGCCTGACCTCAGGGGCGACCGGCGGGTCAGTCCCAGCCGTGAGAGCGAATCCGCTCGCCGTCGGCGTCGAGGGCCCGGCCCTGCCAGCGTAACGAGCCGGCTGTGGCGCTCAACTTTGCGATCAAGCCCTGCATCGGCGTGCCATCGACATCCACGACGGCGTCACGAGCGGCGTAGTGCGGGTCGGCGGCGATGTCGGCCATGTCCATCACTGGGCCGATCGCAGTTTCCGCTTCGGTGAAGATCCGCAGCACCTCGGCCTGCGATCGCGCCGAGCACCATTGCACCATCACCGCTTCGAGTTCCTCGCGATACTGCATCCGCAGGGCGAACGTGGTGAATCGTGGATCGTCGCCGACACCGAGCACCGCGTTGACGCGAGCAGCAACACTGTCGGCGCTGGCGGACAGCCCGACCCACCGCCCGTCGCTGCACTGATATGTGCCGCGGGGCACCGTGTACGGCAGGCCGGCGCCGAGCCGTGGTTGTGTCTCACCGGTCAGCTTGTACAGGCTGATCAGTGGGCCCATCAGTTGGAACAGGCTCTCGAGCAGGCTGACGTCGACCACTTGGCCGACTCCGCTGTGCAGCGCGACCATCGTCGCGAACGCGGCGACCAAGCCGGTCACTTCGTCGGTGAGCGCAATGGCCGGAAGCATCGGCTGCCCGCCTGGCTCGCCGCTGATGGCCGATAGTCCCGACATCACCTCGGCGATGGTGGCGAACCCAGGACGACTTGCGTATGGACCCGTCTGCCCGAAACCGGTGACCCTGGTGATCACAAGGCGAGGGTTCCGCAGGTGCAGCACATCAGGGCCGAGTCCCAACCGTTCGAGCGTACCTGGCCGGAAGTTTTCGACCAACACATCGGCATCATCGATCAACCGGAGGAACACCGCCAGGTCGGCGACATCTTTCAGATCGAGCGCCACTGTGCGCTTGTTGCGGTTGACGAGCTTCCACCACAGGCCGGTTCCGTCGCGCGGGTCTCGCCACGCCATGTTGCGCAGGCTGTCGCCGCCGTCGGGACGCTCGACCTTGATCACGTCGGCCCCGAAATCGGCCAGATAGCGCGCGCAGTTCGGTCCGGCCAGCACCGTCGAGATGTCGATCACCTTCAGGCCGCCGAGTGGTCCGCTGGTCACTGCGGCCTTCAGAGTCGGTCGCGTAGGGGAATGGTGAAGCACCGCTCGGCCAGGGTTCCGAGCGCGTAGTGCTCGTAGTCGATGCCGAAGTCTTGGTAGAGGTGCCGACAACGTTCGCTCCACCGCAACGCTGCGTCGGACGATACGCGGTGGACGACCTGCATGATCCCACCCTCGTACACGCGGTATTCGGCCCACGTACCGGGGAAGTCCTTCACGCAGCCGATCTCGATGGTCGGTACCCCATTCGCCACCATGCGCACGCGGTGACGATGTGTGTGGCCAGCGGTGTATGCCACGATCGCGGGGCGGCGGGCGATGACCTCGGTGAGTTGATCACTCGGGTCGGGGTGCAGGCCGAAGTAGTCGTCGGAACGCTTTGAGCCTGTCCACTGTTGGTGGTGCCCCATGATGATTATCGGCCGGTCCGATGCTGCCGCGATGGTGTCGAGCCAGTCGAACTGTGCAGGTGTTATCCATCCGGTGGTCTTGGCCGGAATAGTGGTGTCGAGCAGCGCGATGGCCACGCCCTCCAACTGGATCCACTGGTCGCCTGCGTAGCTCGTTTGGCCGTGGTAGGCGTCATGGTTGCCGCGCACGACGAACAGCCGGTCGCCGAACGCGCTTCGATAGCACGCCTCGAACGCGTCCCACTCGTGTGTTCGACCATCGACTGACAGATCACCTTTCACCACGACGGCGGCAAGGTCGAGGTCGCGCATCTCGTCGGCTGCACCGTGGTTCATCGTCTCGGGATATGGCGGTTCGCCAGGCGCGGCACGCTGGATGGGGCCGTCGGGATGGTTGTCGACACGGCCGCATTCGACCTCGCCGAAATGGACGTCGTTGACGGTGCCGAACCGGCACAGTAACTCGCCGCCGGGCCGCGCCAACGTACGAACCGTCTCCCCGAGGATCTCGTACTCAGTGTCCGGGCGGAGCTGATCTCGACGGTACACGTCGAGGCCGTCGTGCGCGACGATCAGATCATCGGCAACCGTGGTGATGTCCATGGTCGGTCACCGTAGTGCTGACGAGAGGGCCTAGGTCAGTTTGGGAATGTCGCCTTTGACCACGACCGTGCCGACGATCTTGTCGTGCCAGGTCTGCTTGCGCTTGTCCCACAGCATCCACAGGTAACCGAGATAGCAGATGAAACCGGAAACGACGTGGGCGATCTGCCAGCCGAATGCCCGGCCGGTGCCGATCGACTGGCCGGATTCCGCATCGGCGACGCGGATGCTTACGACCTTCATGCCCCAACTCTGGCCCTTGCCGACCATGCGACAGAAGATGATGAGATAGGCGAGACCGAAGAGGACGCCGAGGCCGATGGCCAAGCCAATAGATGCACCGGTGGGCAGGTTGCAAACGCCTTCTTGGCCGTTGACGGTGCAGTTGCGGTACGCCTTTGGACCAGCGAGTAGTGCGATGATCGCGGGTGCGGAAAAGACGCCACCGATGAGGCCGTCGATGAGGAGTGCGCCGAGGCGGCCACCGAAGCTGGCGTACTCGGGAGCGGCCTGGTACTGCTGGTACTGCTGGTACTGCTGGTAGCCAGGCGGCGCCACGTTGCCCGGGTTATACGGCGGGGGAGGTACAGCCCCCGGGTTGTACGGCGGCGGAGGAGGCGGCGTGCTCATGTTCGTCACCCTAGCCGTACCGGAACCAGGCGCACGACGATGGTCCCCCCCACGACCCGGGCTTCGTGGTCGTGAGATGTCGTTCAGCGACATCTCACGACCAAAGCTGGTGGTGGTGCTGGTGGTGGTGGTTGGGGGTTAGCGGAAGGGGCGGTCGCGGCGGGCGGCGAGCGGCTTGGCCCACCACCGGCCGCTGAACTTCCACGAGGAGTTACGTGTGGTCGGCTGTGCCTCGAGCAGCACCAAGCTCGGTTGGGCCGCCTCGATCGCAGCCACGATGGCAGCGGTCTCTTCGTCGGTGGGTACCGGCGAGATGTGTAACGACGCGTTCATCGGTTGGGTCACAGCGGAACGTTGCCGTGCTTGCGGCGAGGCAGCTCCTCGCGCTTGGTGCGCAGCATCCGCAACCCGGCCACAATCCGCTGGCGGGTTTCAGCCGGGTCGATCACATCGTCGATGTAGCCGCGCTCGGCAGCGTTGTACGGGTTGGCGTACTTCTCGGTGTACTCAGCCACCAGTTCGGCGCGACGCGCGACCGGGTCGGCGGCCTGTTGCAGCTCGCGCCGGTACACGATCTCGACAGCGCCCTGCGGACCCATGACGGCCAGCTCAGCAGTGGGCCACGCATAGGCCAGGTCGGCGCCGATCGACTTCGAGTTCATCACGACATAGGCCCCGCCGTATGCCTTGCGGGTGATGATCTGGATGCGGGGAACGGTGGCTTCGCAGTATGCGTACAGCAGCTTGGCGCCGTGACGGATGATACCGCCGTACTCCTGATCGACGCCGGGGAGGAAACCGGGCACATCGACGAACGTCAGTAGCGGGATGTTGAACGCATCGCAGGTGCGCACGAACCGGGCCGCCTTCTCGCTCGACTCGATATCGAGCACGCCGGCGAGCATCATCGGCTGGTTGCCGACGATGCCGACCGGATGACCATCGACGCGAGAGAAGCCGCACACGATGCTCTTTGCCCAGTGCGCGAAGTACTCGAAGAACTCGCCGTCGTCGACGACTTCTTTGATCACCTTCTTCATGTCGTACGGCTGGTTCGGTGACGGCGGCAAAATGGTCTGTAGAGCGGGGCACAGGCGATCGGGGTCGTCGGCGGTCTCGACGGCAGGTGGCTCTTCCAAGTTGTTGGAAGGCAGGAAACCGAGCAGGAAGCGAACATCGTCGAGGCACGCCTTTTCGTCGGGGCTGACGAACGAGGCCACGCCACTTTTGGAGGCATGGCTCATCGCGCCGCCCAGCTCTTCCAGCGTGACGTCTTCGCCGGTGACGGTCTTGACCACGTCGGGGCCGGTGATGAACATGTGGCTGGACTCGCGCACCATGAAGATGAAGTCGGTCATCGCTGGGCTGTACACCGCGCCGCCGGCACACGGGCCGAGGATGACGGAGATCTGCGGGATCACACCGCTGGACAGCACGTTGCGGTAGAAGATGCCGCCGTAGCTGGCCAGGCTGACCACGCCCTCTTGGATGCGGGCCCCGGCACCGTCGTTGAGCCCGATCACCGGCGCGCCGACCTTGAGCGCGAGATCCATCATCTTGTGGATCTTCTCGGCGAACACCTCGCCGAGCGCGCCACCGAAGACGGTGAAGTCCTGGCTGAACACGAACACCTTGCGGCCGTCGACGGTGCCCCAGCCGGTGATGACCCCATCGGTGTAGGGCCGCTCTTCGAGCCCGGAAGCATGCGCCCGGTGGCGGGCGAGCATGTCGAGTTCGTGGAAGCTGCCCGGGTCGAGGAAGTAGTCGATCCGCTCACGGGCGAGCATCTTGCCCTTGTCGTGCTGACGCTCGATCGAGCGTGCCGAACCGGCGTGATACGCCTGCTCGCGCCGCTGGAGAAGATCATCGAGTTTTTCCTGCATTGGATCGGCGCTCACGGGTGCCCACGCTAGCCAGCAGCGCGGGCACCCTGCCCATCCGCCCTGCACCGCGCCCCCGGAGATTCTGGCAAGCTGGCCCGGTGACCTTGCCAGTGCAGCCCCCGGTGGCCCCGATGTTGGCCAAATTGTCCGACGTCGTCCCCGAAGCTGCCGGGTGGCTGTACGAACCGAAGTGGGACGGTTTTCGTTGCATCGTGTTCCGCGACGGCGACGAGATCGTGCTCACCAGTCGCAACGAGCGGCCCTTCAACCGGTACTTCCCCGAATTGATCAACCCGTTGTTGGCCGCGTTGCCGAGCCGCTGTGTGGTCGACGGCGAGATCGTGCTTCCCGCAGCCGACGACCGAGGTCTTGATTTCGACGCCCTGTTACAGCGGATCCATCCGGCAGCGTCACGGGTCAAGCGTTTGGCCGAAGAGACACCGGCGTCGTTCGTTGCGTTCGACATGCTCGCGCTCGACGATCGGTCATTGCTCGACGTGCCGCTTCGTGAGCGGCGATCCTTGCTCGCAGCGTCGCTCGACCCATCCGGCGGAGTCGTCTACCTCTGCCCGAGTACCACTGATCCTGTGGTAGCACAGCGATGGTTCGTCGAGTTCGAAGGTGCCGGTCTCGACGGGGTTGTGGCCAAACGCCTCGACGATCCCTACACACCCGACAAGCGCATCATGATCAAAGTGAAGCATCAGCGCACGGCTGACTGCGTGGTGGCTGGCTACCGGATCCACAAAGACGGACGCGGGGTCGGTTCGTTGTTGCTGGGGCTGTTCGACGATGCCGGCCGGTTGCATCACGTTGGGGTCGCCGCCGGATTCACTGCCGTCCGGCGCACCGAACTGTTGGTTGAGTTGGCGCCGATGTTGGACGGTGCGCTGATCGATCACCCGTGGCAGGAATGGGCCGAGGCACAAGCACATGCCGAGACACGGATGCCGGGTGCGCAGAGTCGTTGGAACGTAGGAAAGGATCTCTCGTTTGTGCCGGTTCGCGCGGAACGGGTGGCGGAAGTGACGTTCGGTCAACTCCAAGGTGGGCGGTTCCGGCACGGTGTACGGCTGCTGCGGTGGCGCACCGACCGGCAGCCGGCGAGTTGCCGATACGACCAACTCGATGTCGCGGCATCGGTTCCGTTTCGGAACCTGGTCGGTCAGGCACCCTCATGAGAATTGCATCAGCCGAGGACGGGCACGGTGAGCGTTCGCTGTTTCGTTTTCGGTCCGGTGGAAGTGGTCGCGCTGACGACGATGGTCCACACCCCAGGTGCACCCAGCGGGACACCCTCCGCAATCGGCAGTACGGCTGTACCGGTACCGGCTAGTTCGGGTGGAACGGTGAGGATGACCTGCATCGCGCCGCTGCCCTCCGGCGGGAGGAACGTGACCACGAGGTTGGTCAACCCGGTGCTCGGCTGAGCCACCGTGATCCGCACAGCATTCGGCCCGACCACGCCTGTCAGCGACACGGTGAGGTCGAGATCGTCAACCTGGATACGGCCCTGAGTGTAGGCGTAGCCGTCGTCAGCGGTGCGTGAACCATCGAGGCCACCCGGTACGAGCGCCATCAGCCAGGCCGAAAGAGCGAGCACGGCGATGCCTCCGAGCGCCTCGATGCCCGTGGCCCGCCGCAACCGCGCGGCCAACGGTTCATTCATCACATCGACATTGCCGACCCGTGTCTTGATGAACTGTCGTGTGGCCAGGCCGATGAAGACCATCGCCCCAACCACCACCGCTTTCAGCAGGAGTACCTGGCCATGTGATGTGTCGAACAGTGTGCCTCGGTCGAGCCGAAACGTCTGCACCGCGCCGGTGACCACGGTGATCAGCAGGGCAGGAGTGGAGATGCGCGCAAACCCGCGAACGGCATGAACGAGATCGTCGTCACCGGGTCCGGCGAGCACCACGCGAGTGAGGAGCAGCAGGCCGCCCAGCCAGATCGACATCGCCAGCGCGTGTCCGATGCCCATCACAGCACCGACCGCAGCAAGATCGCCGCCCGAACGGCTGAACCCGTAGGTGGCTACGGCCAGCACCGGCAATGCCAGCGCCGGCAACTGTTTCGACTGGTCGATACATCGCTCTGGTCGAATCACCGTCCAGAAACAGGCAGTCGTGAATGCGGCGCGCAAGAGCAAGGCGAGTCCCGGAGCACCGGCATCTTTCAGATCGAGCCACGCTGTGGGGCTGAGTGAACCGCCCAGCGATCTCCCCGTGGCTTGGGACGTTGCGAACACCACGGTGAGCATGGCGCCGGCAGTGGCAACCCCCCATGACGTTCGCAGGAAGCGGACGGTGAGGATGTATTCGACGCCCTCCGGCCACGCTGTGGCGATGAGTACGAGCGACCCCAACAGCGCCGCCAGGCCGAGCGATGCAATCAGGCGGGCGAGCCCGAGCGGGCCACCGGCTTTCGATTCGGGACTCGGTGCCGTAGCACCAGGGGTACCGGTTGCGCCGACGGCGGTCGTGACGGTCGCTGCTTGGCCCGTGGTGGCCTGTGGAGTCGTGACCACACCGGCCACAGGGTCAGCAGTGATGGTGAAACCAAACCGGGCCGAACCATTCGGAGAGGCGTCCGGTGCGCTGACCGTTGCCGACACGTTGCACGAACCCTTCGGCATCGGATTCACGACCGCCACCGTGAGCGACAGCCTGTCGGCACTCACCGCTGGCAGACCGATATTGAACACGCTCCCGTTGCAACTGGCGACCACGTTGTTCGAGGGGCCGAGCGGGTCGGTGAAGGTGAGGACGAGTGAGGTGGGCGACGAACCCAGGCTGGCGCCGTCGGCGGGGTTCGAACTGGCCAGGATGTTGTCGCCGTGGGCAATGCGTGCGGGCGCGACAACGAGCAGGGCAAGGCCGAACAGTACGGCGGCTGTACGGCTCAGTGCTCGCAACGTCAAAGCGGATCCACCTCAGCCGCCGTTAGCGGCGAAGAACCCATCGGTCAGGTCGGCGGCCGAGGCCGCTGGGTCGAACGTGGCGAGGATGAAGCCCAGGTCGTTCTCGGTGAGCGAGAAGACCTGCGAGATCCCCGACTCTGCGCTGCCCGCACAGCTGATGCCTTTGATTCCGTTCGGGGTGGTCAGATCGGTGGCTTCGCCAGCGTTGCAGAGCAACTGGTCCCACTCCGGCGGCATGGTTCCGCCGGACGCGACGGCTACGACAACTGTGGCGACGGACTTGCCCGTGCTGTCGTTCAGCACTCCCACACCGATCGACGAGATCGCGGCGGCGAGTGCCGGCACGCCGGCGACGATGTCGACAAATGGCTTGCTTACGTCGGCAGGGGTGTTGGCGAGGGTCAATCCGGCCGGGCCGACAAACACATCGGTGAGGTTGCCGACTGTAAGGCCGCCGCCTGTTGCCGGCGGGGCGGTAATCGGCGGAAGCGTGATCGGCGGAAGCGTCTCTGGTGGCAATGTGACCGGCGCAACCGTCACCGCGGGCGGCAAGGTGATTGGCAGCGTCAATGGCGGGGCGACGGTCTCGGGCACCGTGATGGCTGCGATCGTGGTAGGCGGCAGGGTTTCCGCCGGCAGCGTCGTGGCGGTTGAAACGGCACTGGTACCAGCACATTCGTCGACGCCGAGGTCGTCGGCGATGGTGCGTTGCTTGGAAGACAGGGCATCGAGCTTCTCTGATGCCTTCGTCACGCCGTCTGCGTCGGCGGCCTTGCCTGCTTTTTCCATGGCGGCGAACTGTGCGATTTCGTCGCCGATGACGGTCTTGAACTTTCTGAGATCTTTCGAGAAGTCGGCTGGCGGGACGATACCGGCGAGCGTGTCCTGCAACTTGGTGAGCAACTTGCCTGTGCTTTTCGCGAACTTTGCCGTGTCGTTGACGTCGGTCGGAGGGGTCAGCTTGTCGATACCTTCTTGGACGGTCGTGCACGCGGCGGCCATCTCATCCAGGAAGGCGCTCTCGGACAGCGCCTTTGGAGCATCGCTGCCGCACGCGCCGATTGTCAACATCGTCGTGATCGTCAGCGCTGCTATCGAACGGATCTTCATTGGTGCTCCTTCGGTCTCTCCCGAGCGTAGCCACCGGCGCCCCCAGCCGGTGAGTACACCGGATGAGTAGGCTCGAACCGATGGCCACCCAGTCCCTCTACCGCCGCTACCGCCCGCGTCGCTTCAGCGAGCTTCGCGGCCAAGAACACATCGTGCGCGCGCTGCGCAATGCGGTGATCAACAAACGCGAAGGGCAGGCGTACTTGTTCTCCGGCCCGCGCGGGACGGGCAAGACCACATCGGCCAGAATCCTCGCAAAGGTCCTGAATTGCGAGCGCTCGGTCGAGGGCGAACCCTGCTGTGAATGCGATTCGTGCCTGGCGGTCGAGCGCGGCACCAGCTTCGATGTTCATGAGCTCGACGCCGCGAGCAACAACGGTGTCGATGCGATGCGTGACCTCATCGAGAAGGCTTCACTCGGCACGCCCGGCCGCCACAAGGTGTACATCCTCGATGAGGTGCACATGCTGTCCAAGCAGGCCGAGGCGGCGTTGTTGAAGACGTTGGAGGAACCACCGCCACACGTCGTTTTCGTGCTCGCCACCACTGATCCGCAGAAGATCAGCGAAACCATCCGCAGTCGAACCCAGCACTTGCGCTTCCATCTGTTGCCGATGGACGAGCTGGAAGCACACATCCGGTGGGTCATCGCCGACGCCGGACTCGTCGTCAGCGAGGCCGCCATCCAGTCAGTGCTCGAACAGGGCGGCGGGTCGGCGCGTGACACCTTGAGCGCCCTTGAACTGGTCGCGTCGGCAGGCGGCGACGACGTCGATGCCGTGCACTACGGCGAGTTCGTCGAGGCGCTCATCGAGATGGATCCGGGCCGTGCGCTCACCGCTACGGCCTTCGCTGTGCAACAGGGCCGAGATCCGCGCGGTCTCACCGAGGACGTGGTCCGTCACCTGCGCGACTGCTTCTTGTCGCTGATGGCGCCGGAGTTGGTTGCGCTGCCTGAGGGCAAGGCCGCGAGCGTTGCCGAGCAGGCCGTCCGGCTGGGCGCCGGACGAGTGGTGCGCGCGATGGAGCGCCTCGGTGAGGTACTTGTCGAAATGCGTCATGCCCCTGATCCGCGCCTGCTACTCGAGGTCGTGCTGGTGCAGCTCACCCACGAGGCCGCAGCCAACGACGTTGCCACACTGATGAGCCGGCTCGAGCGTCTCGAGCAAGCCGTCGCTGCCGGCGCCGTGCGTGGCGCCGGAGGTGGTAGCGGTCCGGGGGCTGCGTCCGTATCAGCGCCCATCGACCCGGCCACCGGGCGAGTGCAGCTCGGCGGCCGCGCCCAGCGCACATCCCCACCTGCCGCCACGCCGTCCGCCACACCGACCCCCACACCGTCCGCCACCCCGTCCCGACCCCCGACTCCGCCGCTTGAACTGGTGGCCCCAGCGGTTTCCGAGCCGGCGGTTTCTGAGCCAGCTGTTTCCGAGCCGGAGGTTTCCGAGCCAGAGGTTTCCGAGCCAGCCGTGCCCGGCTTGCGGGTCGTGGTTGACCAACGGGGTGTGGCGGGCGCAGCCGAGCGGGCGGCGGCGTTGTGGGCGAGCGACGTACTTCCGTCGTTGAAGCCGTTTGTTCGGGCGATGTACGCAGCCGCACATCTGGTGGGTCCTCGCGACGGTGTTCTCGTCCTGTCGGTGGCGAATGAACCGACCCGTCAACGCTGCGAACAGCATCGCCGCGATATCGAAACAGCCATTGCCGGACTGGTCTCGGGTGAGGTCGAGGTGGAGTTGGTGGTCGACTCGTCGGACCGTCACGAAGACCCCGACGACGGTCCTGTCAAGGCGCGCACGACAACTCGAACCGAGAACGGCATCGACGGGCGTGTCGGCCCTAGCGCCGCCTCCAATCGGGGAGGCGAGGCGAGCATCATCGAACTGCATCCTGGCGGTGCCACTGCGCCCGATGAAGAGATCGATCTCGACGACCTCGTCGATGTGCCGCCCGAAACAGTGGTGACGCCGATCGAGCGGCTCGCCCAAGCATTCCCGGGCTCCGAACTGATGGATGAACGTAGCTGATGGCCGCCACCTACACCATGCCGGTACAGGTGCTCATCGATGAACTCGGACGCTTGCCGGGCATTGGCCCGAAGTCGGCTCAGCGAATCGCGTTCCACTTGCTGAAGGTCTCCACCGATGATGTCAACCGGCTGGCCCATGCGCTCACCGATGCCAAGGCAAAAGTGCGGTTCTGTGAGCGGTGCTGGAACATTGCCGACGGCGAACTGTGTCCCATCTGCCTCGATGGCCGTCGCGATTCCGCCGTGGTGTGCGTAGTCGAGGAGGCCCGCGATGTCGTCGCGTTGGAACGCACCGGCGAGTTCCGTGGTACGTATCATGTTTTGCTCGGAGCGATGAGCCCGCTCGAAGGGATCGGCCCCGAGCAACTGAAGATCAAAGAACTGTTTGCCCGCATCGATGCCGAAGGAATTAGTGAGGTGATCCTGTGCACTAATCCGAACACCGAGGGCGAGGTCACCGCGATGTACCTGGCGCGAATGCTGAAGCCGTTCGGGATCCGAGTCACCCGGATTGCCAGCGGATTACCCGTGGGTGGTGATCTCGAATATGCCGACGAGCTCACCCTTGGCCGTGCCCTCGAGGGCCGCCGCGAAGTCAGCTGAGGTCCGCGCGTGCTCGAGCTGAGCGCGAGTTCGAGCTGGCCTACGCCCTGACCCACTACCCACCCACGGTGAAGAAGCCCACCTGCGTGGCGGGCCGTCAGCAGCCAGCCAAATCGAGTAGACCTCGCTCCAGCGCTGTAGATCAGCATTCGAGCAGTGGTTCCACCTCCTGGGTTATGCCCGAGTCAACGAGGAGGACTAACTGGGGTACCGCCCCTGGACCTGGTGGCGGGCGGACGTGCCAGCTCCAGAAGCGGTACCTCAGATCGTGGTGATGCCTCGACTACGATGGTTGAACGCCTCGCGTGCTCTGCATCTATATGTCATTAAGGTTACAAGTATTACGATCTGATGTCAAGCAGTTCTGAGATGAATCCGCTCGGGTGGTGCGACGTGGAGTCGCGAAGTGCAGAACGAGATGGCATTTTCGCGCGTTGTGTTCGTCACTTCGCCCGTGGCGAGTTCGAATCGCTGATCGCGGCGACACGTGCATCGGCGAGGTCGGGCCGGGGTGCCGCCACACCGCACCCACATTTTGCGACAGCCTGTCAATGACAGCCCAACGCCCAAGCTCGGGCGGTGGTGGCCAGCTGTCAGACCGTGCGGATGATGATGGCGTCGCCCTGGCCGCCGCCGCCACACAGCGCAGCAGCGCCGGTGCCGCCGCCGCGACGCTTCAACTCGTGCAACAGCGTCAACGTGAGGCGATTGCCGCTCATCCCGATCGGGTGGCCGAGTGCGATGGCGCCGCCGTTGACGTTGACCACCTCGTCGGTGATGCCGAGCTCGGCCATTGCGGCAATGCCCACGGCTGCGAACGCCTCGTTGATCTCGAACAGGTCGATGTCGTTGACCGTGCGGTGCACCCTGGCGAGCGCCTTGAGAATGGCCCGACTGGGCTGGTGCAGCAGCGACGCATTATCCGGCCCGGCGACCATGCCGTAGCTGATGACTTGGCCGAGCGGCATGATGCCGCGCCGTTCGACTTCTTCGGCCGACATGAGTACGAGTGCAGATCCGCCATCGCTGATCTGCGATGCGTTGGCCGCAGTGATGGTGCCATCTTTGTCGAACGCTGGCTTGAGGCCGGCCAACGACTCCATCGTGGTGTTTGCACGAACGCCCTCGTCGGTGTCGACGATGATGGCGTCGCCCTTGCGTTGGGGGATCAACACCGGCACGATCTCGTCGGTGAACCGGCCCTCCTTGATGGCGGCTGCCGCACGCACGTTGGACTTCATCGCCATGTCGTCTTGTTGTTCGCGGGTGATGTTGCCCGCGGCGTAGCGCTCGGTGCCGAGGCCCATCAGACAGGCGTCGAATGCGCACCACAGGCCATCACGGATGATGGCATCTTGCAGTTCGGTATTGCCGTAACGGAAGCCGCCGCGTGCCCCCTGGGCAAGGTACGGAGCGTTGGTCATGCTCTCCATGCCGCCGGCGACGACGACGTCGGCCTCGCCGGCAGCGATCATCTGATCGGCAAGATAGATCGAGTTGAGGCCGCTGAGGCAGACCTTGTTGATGTTGATCGCCGGCACGCTCATCGGAATACCGGCGTTGACAGCCGCCTGGCGTGAGGGGACTTGGCCTTGTCCCGCCATGAGTACCTGTCCCATGATCACGTGGTCGACGTCCTCGCCCGTGACCCCGGCACGCTCGAGCGCTGCCCTGATGGCGAACCCGCCCAGGTCGGCAGCGGTGAACGAGGCGAGCGCCCCACTCATCTTGCCGATCGGTGTGCGTGCTCCTGCGACGATGTACGAACCAGCCATGACGTCCCCTTTGGATCCGACCCACCGGCTTGGGGGCCCATCGTTAGCCTACGCGGCACGGCCCATCGGCCGACAATGTGCGCGCCCACAATCCAGCTGCTGGTGGTGGGGTTTCACGGTGAGGCGTGGAGGCCGTCGACCGAGTCGAGCACCTCGCCGGCGTCATTGTGGCTGTGGGTGAAGCCCCGGCGACGCTCCTCGGTGACGGTGGATGTGCTGCGCAGCGCCACGATGTAGGCCCGTCGGTACGACGACGCCGACGTGTTGCCGCCCGATCCGTGGAGCACGCCTTCGTTGTGCACGGTGATGTCGCCGCGGGAAATGGGCACGGGCCGCAGCACGTCACCCTCGCGGAGATCCGTGACGAGCGTGTGGCTGGCCGACCGGTCGCCGTGCAACGGATGATGTGGACGCACCGGCTCGCGGTGTGATCCGGGAAGGAACTGCATGCAGCCGTTGTCGAGTGTCGAGTCGTCGACAGCCAACCAGCACGTCGCGGTCCGCCTGTCGTCGGTATCGATCCAGTACGCCTGATCCTGGTGCCAGCCGAACACAGCGTCGGTCCGTCCTGGCGACTTCGCGAGCAACTGGTCGAAGTCGATCGTCATGCCTTCGCCGCACAGCTGTTCGGCGATCGAACATGCCCGCTGCTCGAACACATTGCCTTGCCACTCGGGGAAGTACCGGCGGGGCAGCATCACGTTGACAATGGCGTAGGCGGAGGGGTCGGTGCCGTGTTCGCCGGTGGTCATGTCATTGAAATCTTTGCCGACGACCGCGATCTCGCCCCGGAAGAAGCGCTGGTACACGGCATCGATCTCGTCCATCTCAGCGGGACTCAACACCCCACGCAGGAGCACGTAGCCATCTCGGTGGAACGCCGCACGATCGTCATCGGTGACGGTATAGCTCGCGCCTGTCCGCCGGTCGGATTGTGCGCGGTCGCTCATGGCCAGAAATCTACGCGGTGGCAACCATGCATGCGAGCGTCGTCGGCGAAGCATCGAGCCCCCAGCCTGTGGCCTGGATGCAGACGTTGTCGCCGACGTTGGTCGGAATCGGAACACTTGCCTCGAAACCATGTAGGGGGTCGGCACCGGCGATGGCTGCCGGAAGGTCTTCGCGGTTGTTTCCGGCCAGGATCGGTCCGCTGAACGCGCCCCCGTTGACCGATACCTGCACGGTGATCGGCAGGTCGAACTCCGGGTCGATCGCCCAACCGGTCAGCCCTACGGAGCCGCCTTGTGCGTGGGCAGCGTCGAGATGGCCGATCACCGCTGTACCGGCTGGCCGACCGCTCTCGCTGGTGGCCAACAGCGGCCACAGGTCGGCACTTTCGTAGCCGAGTGCCCAGATCGCGATGCCCGACAGGCCCTTGGCGAGCGCTGCATCTGCCCTGTTCTTTACCGACATTGCATCCGGGTAGTACACGGTGCGGCGCACGGTACAGGTGACGTTCGCACCGGGCTGGATCATCCGCACCGCTGGGCGCAACCCAGCCGAGTCGGCGCTGTCCACCTCTGCGGCCACGACCGCCGGCGGAACATATGGCGCAGGTGTCAGTGATGTGCTCATCGTGCCGGCGAACGTCTGGTCGTAGGTGAACATCATCTCGTCGGACTTCGCTTCGCGGACAGGGGTGGCCTGATGATCGGCGGCCAACTTCGAAGCGTTCTCCATCTGCACGCTGATGGTGCCGAGCGACGCCGTGGACGGGCAGGTTCCAGAGAGCTTCTCTGCCCAACTGCGACCATAGGCGGGCACACCGAGTTGAACCTTCGACAACTGAGCCGCAGGAATCACCGACGTGATGTACGACAGCACGTTGGTGTCCCAGTCCAGAGGCGCGATTGGGCCCTTCTTGGCGACGCTCCAGTCGTAGGTCATGATCCGGAGCCGGTCGACCGAGCCGATGATGTTCGACCAGTCGTACACGGTGTAGCCGGACGTTCCGCCGTCCCAGATGGCTGGAACGGTGACCGAGAGCAGCCTGCCCTGTGCGTGCAGTTGGGGGCCGAGCAGTTGGATGAACGCCACCCAGTCGGGTCGCGTAGTAGGCCACGATGCCCTGCCGTCAGCGAACGCAAACCCTTCGTAGTCGAGATCGATTCCGTCGAAGTTGTTGAGAACGACGAGGGCGACGAGCGCCTGCACGTGCTGGGCGCGAGTGATCGGATCATCCAGGATCGCCGCCATCGCCAGCTTCGGAGTTCCGTCGGTGATGGTCGGCACGACGGGCAGGTGCTGGGCGCGTAGAGCCGTGAGGGTTTTGGCAAGCGCGTCAGTACCGCCAACTACGCGTAGATCAGTCGCACCTGCTGCCATGAACGAAAACGGCGAGACTTCGGCGAACACGCCTTCGTTGCCACCGGTGATGGCCTTCAGACCGTCGGTGACGCCGTAGTAGGGCACCCAACCGGTGACGAATCGTGGTGCGCCCGGTGCCGTGGCCGAGGCCTCACGCTCGCCGGCTCCGGGCCATGGCAACGCTGCAGCCAGTAGCACCGCAACGAGCGCGCCCACGGCACGCGCGGCACCCGTCAGGACGGTCGCAGCACCGTTGGGCGGTACGCGGTGAGGGAGTTGCGACTGCCGGGTCATTCGCCAATGGTACGCGGTCACGCTCCCACGGTGCCCGCGGGCGCGCCCGCAGTGGTCGTCGCGGTCAATTCGCCCGCCCGTCTGGAACCCCGTAGCTACCGGTCGGTAACGTATCCGGATGTCCCACAACTCCATGCAGCACGTGCTCGACGCGATTCTGGCCGACGCATCCGGCGCCGACATCGGCGCGCTGACGATTCCCGAGAGCTACCGGGCGGTCCACGTGTTGAAGGCCGAGCAAGAGATGTGGGCCGGCGTTGCGTCGAACGACAAAGATCCACGACAGAGCCTGCACATCGGCGACGTGCCTACCCCTCAGTTGGCACCTGACGAGGTCTACGTCGCGGTCATGGCGAGCAGCATCAACTTCAACACCGTGTGGAGCAGCATCTTCGAGCCGATCAGTACGTTCGGCCCGATGGCCCGCCTCGCTCGCGAGAGTGAGTGGGCCAAACGCCACGATCAGCCGTATCAGGTCGTAGGCAGCGATGCGGCAGGCGTGGTTCTGCAGGTTGGCACCGCGGTGCGCAACTGGAAGCCGGGTGACCGGGTGACGGTGCACTGCAACCATGTGGACGATCAGGACCAGAGCGCCCACGACGATTCGATGATGGCCGCCAACCAGCGGATCTGGGGGTACGAGACCAACTTCGGTGGCCTCGCCGATCTCTCCATCGTGAAGGCCAACCAGCTCATGCCGAAGCCGGCCCACCTCACATGGGAAGAGGCGGCGGTCAGCGCGCTGTGCAACTCCACCAGCTACCGCATGCTCGTCGGCCGCAACGGCGCGCAGATGAAGCAGGGCGACGTGGTGCTGATCTGGGGTGCCACCGGCGGTATCGGTGCCTATGCGGCGCAGTACGTGCTCAACGGTGGCGGGATCCCGGTGTGCGTCGTCAGTTCGCCCGACAAGGCCGACATTCTGCGGCGGATGGGTGTCGAGGCGATCATCGACCGCGCCGCTGCCGGCTACCAGTTCTGGAAGGACGACCACACCCACGACGAGAGCGAATGGCGCCGATTGGGCAAGGACATCCGCGGCCTGGTCGGAGAGGATCCCGACATCGTGTTCGAGCATCCCGGTCGGTCGACGTTCGGCGCCTCGACATATGTCGCCAAGCGCGGCGGCACCATCGTCACCTGCGCGGCCACGAGCGGGTTCATGATGGAGTTCGACAACCGCCACTTCTGGATGCGGTTGAAGCGCCTGATCGGCAGCCACTTCGCCAACTACAAAGAGGCATGGGAGGCCAACCGGATGATCAGCAAGGGCATGATTCATCCGGTACTCAGCCGGGTGTTCCCGCTCGACCAAACCGGTGAGGCCGCCTACCAGGTCCACCACAACATGCACGAAGGCAAGATCGGCGTGCTGGCGTTGGCGCCCGAGGAAGGCCTCGGTGTCACCGACCACGAGTTGCGTGACAAGGTCGGCGACAAGCTCCACCTGTTCCGCCGCTGACCTTTTCCGCCGCTGACCTGTTCGCGTCAGGTTGCTGTAGACCGCAGCCAAACGCCAAAAGTCGAGGGTGCGGTGTGGCGGCACCCCGTCCCGACCTCGCTGATGTGAGTAGTGTGGCGAGCTCCACGTGTCGTCGCGATCAGCGATTCGAACTCGCCACGGCGTAGACCCGGTCCCCAGCTGACTTCCTCTCAGCCGCGCGTGCCACCACCTCAGCCCGCCGATGTGCAGCCACGGGCGAAGTGACGAACACAACGCGCGAAAATGCCATCTCGTTCTGCACTTCGCGACTCCACGTCGCACGACCCGATCTTTGGCGTTGGGCTGCTGCCAACAGGCTGTCGCACAATGCTGTGTAGTGGTGTCGCGGGTGAAGTTGGCCGTCTGGTCGTGTTGTCGGCGACGGTGTCATGGTCGTTGCTGAACTGATGGTTGTGCCGCAGAAGTCGGCTCAACGTCGGCTCAACATCGGCGACTGACAGCCCGCCCGCCGGGCCTACCCGTTGTTGCGCTGC
>JANYDH010000053.1 GCA_025359865.1 Actinomycetes bacterium
GGCACCCCGTCCCGACCTCGCTGATGTGAGTGGTGTGGCGAGCTCGACACGTGGAGGCGCGTGTGCCTACGTAGCGACACGTGCCTCCACGTGTCGCCGCGATCAGCGATTCGAACTCGCCACGGCGCAGACCCGGTCCCCAGCTGACTTCCTCTCAGCCGCGCGTACCACCACCTCAGCCCGCCGATGTGCAGCCACGGGCGAAGTGACGAACACAACGCGCGAAAATGCCATCTCGTTCTGCACTTCGCGACTCCACGTCGCACCACCCGATCTTTGGCGTTGGGCTGCTGCCAACAGGCTGTCGCACAATGCTGTGTGGTGGTGTCGCGGGTGAGGTTGGCCGTCTGGTCGTGTTGTCGGCAACGGTGTCATGGTCGTTGCTGAACTCATGGTCGTGCTGCAGAAGTCGGCTCAACGTCGGCTCAACATCGGCGACTGACAGCCCGCCCGCCGGTCCTACCCGTTGCTGCGATGCCGAGTCGCGTCGAGTTATCGGCGCTGGCGACATGTAACTCGACGCGATCCTGCCTGCAACGCCGTCGTGGTCGCTGAATCAGACTTCCACCACGCCCGCCTGTCATGCAACGAACGTTCACGCTGCAGCGCTACCGCACGGCCGGGATCGGGACCGGGATCGAGACCGGGATCGGGTACCGCCAACCCCACCCGCATTTTGCGACAGCCTGTTGACAGCAGTCCAACGCCAAAGGTCAGGCCTCGGGTTGAGTTGGAACGCCCGATGCGTTCGCTCACGCGTCGCGGCGTGAACGTTCATTGCATGGCAGTCGCGTGTGGTGGGAGTCTGGATCAGCCACTACGACGGCTGTGCGGGGAGGATCGCGTCGACTTTCATGTCGCCAGCCCCGATAACTCGACGCGACTCGGCACCGCAACAACGGGTAGGTCCGGGCGGGCGGGCTGTCAGTCGCCGACGTTGAGCCGACTTCTGCGGCACAACCATGAGTTCAGCGACAACCATCACAGCGTTGCCGACAACACGACGTCTCGTCTACCAAGTCCTTCAGGAAGCGGGCGTAGTGGTACTCGAAGTCGTGGCTGTCATAGCCGTCGAGGCACGAGATGACGACTATGTCTACCTTCTTGCTGCGAAGCGCCTGGGGCGCCTTCCAGCCGAGACACAACTGAAGCTGGACCGCGTACATCAGCAGCACATCGCCAAGCGTGGCAAGAAGCCGCGCCCCTAACAGCGATCGACATCGAGTTCCGCCCGGAGGCATCGGCGACCGCTCATTCGTCGAGCCTCTACAGCGCGGGTTCGTAGCAGGTCGGGCCGGCTGACAGTCGCACGTTGAAGGTCAGCGGTTGCGACGCGCATTATCTTTTGGTCGGAGCCGCTTGGCCTTCATCATGAACCGCAGCGCGCTCCACATCTCATCGATCGAGCAGGCTTTGTTGTCGACCCATCCGGTACGGAGCAGTTGTGCGCGAACGATGTCTTCGGTGAGGTCGGTCGCCACCACCGTGGCACCCTCGACCGATTTCTTCGGCCATGCAACCCAAATGACACCATCGGGCTGTGCTGCTGCAGTGAGCTTTGGCCACTCGGTCAACAGCGCGCTTCGTCGACTGTGAAATGTGACGACGATGTCGACGGGTGCGAGCAGCGACTGCTGGCAGACCGCCGCACCAGTGTCGCCGAGTAGGTCGGTGAACCCCGCCGGTGCGTGGCGGACGTGAAAGACGCAGTCGTCGACGATGCCCAGTTTTTGCGGGAGCGGTGTGCCCGAATGTCCGACGGTGTTCATAGGAGCTTCATTCTGCTGCTGCCGAGCACGCGATCGACGGAGATCTCGATCACAACCCGGTCTGAGCGTTCGCCCGGTTGGCGATATCGCGCTGCATATGCGGCTACAGCGTTGGCGACATCAGCAGGATCGTTGGTCACACGCACCACGCCTTCGAGCGTGATCCACCGCGCGCCGTCCACTTGGCCGAGAGCGGCGCGACCCGCGCGACCGGCGTGGCCGCCGCGGCCAGCATTGCGGGCCTTCACCGATCCGGCGAAGGTGATCACCCGGGCCAGTGAGGTGGCGGAATCGAACGTGAACCCGACGGCCACGACGTGCGGGCTTCCATCGGCGCGCAGTGTGGTGAGCATGGCGTGATGGCGTTCGGCGAGAAACTCGAGTGCTTCTGGCGACAGCTGATGAGGTGCGGTCATCCGTCCGCCCCGATTGCCTGCAAGATGTCGAACCGTGTCGCTCGCCGCGCCGGGATGACTGCTGCGAGCACCCCGACCACGAACGCCGCAACGACGATGACCACGATGGCCTGGACGGGCACCGAGTAGGTGGTGAGCCCCTGGTCGTGTAGCGCCACGATGACGATGTAGCCGAGCACCAGGCCCATCACCACGCCGACAACAGCGCCATACAGCGACGTCAGCACCGACTCCCAGCGCACCATCACGCGCACCTGCGACCGAGTCATCCCTACTGCGCGGAGCAGTCCGGTTTCGCGTCGACGCTCGTAGACAGCGAGCAACATCGTAAGGACGATGCCGAACACGGCGATGATGACCGACAGGGCCAGCAAGCCGTAGATGAAGGCAAGGCTCTGATCGATGATGTCGCCGCGACCATCGATGAATTGGTTGCGGTCTTGGATTTCGCCGATCCCGTAGGCCGCGATCGCCGCATCGACCGCACCACGAACCTGGCTGTCGGTGACCCCCGGCGCCTTGGTAAGGAACACGAAGCCTGCGGAGTTACTGACGGAGGTGCCATTCAACAGGTCGCGGTGAACCACGCGAGCCTGTGCGAGTTCGCTCGAGGCGTAGATGCCCTGCACCGTGAGGGTGGCCGGTTCGCCGCCGACCTTGACGTCGACCAACGAGCCGATCACCAGGTTGTCACGGGTTGCTTCGCCAGAGCTGATGAGCATGCCATCGGGCGTGAGCGATGCGAACGAGCCGTCGATGAAGTCGTAGTCGAGCAGTCCTTCTGCAGTTGCGGGGTTAATCGTGGTCGCAAACGCTCCCTTGCCGGTCTCGACGAGCTGCAGCCGGGTGAAGCCGAGCCCTGTGGCGGTACCCACCTCAGGAAGCGTGTTGAGTTCGTCGATGAACGTTTGACTGAAGCTGAGCGCCCCGCCATTCGACGAATTGATGACGTAGTCGCCGAGGAACTGTTGGCCGATCGTGTCGCGCAACTGGTCTTTGATTGACGCTGCAAACACCGATGCGCCGGTGACCAGGGCGACGCCGATGAGTACCGGTGCTGCGGTTCGCGCCGCGCGCTTGGGGTTGCGCAAGACGTTGCTGCGAGCCATGCCGCCGGTGACCCCGCGCACGCGTTGTACCGGCGCGCCGAGCACCGTTGCGATCGGTCCGGCCATCACGGGTCCGAGCAGCAGCACACCGGCAAAGATCACCGTGATGGCGGCAGCGAGTAGCAGTGCATCGGCACCGGCTACGACAGCGCCGATTGCGCCGGCCCCAGCGAGTAGGCACAGCATCGCCGCCACGACCCGCCAGCGAATTGGGCGGGGTTGTTCGAACGTGGATTCGGCCATTGCGGCCACGGGCGAGATTCGACCGGCCACGATGGCTGGCACCACCGCCGCAAGCATGGTCGTGAAGACACCTGCGACCATGGTGATGACCACGGTGCCGGTCTGGAACGCCAAGCCTCTGGCGGGGATCCCGACGCCGAATGCGTCGAGCAGCGAACGGATGCCGATTGCCAACCCGACCCCGCCGACGAGTCCGCACAGCGACCCGACCACGCCCACGGCAAGCGCTTCGAGCAGCATCATCCGGGTGACTTGTCGACGGCTGGCGCCGACCGCGCGCAGCAGAGCGTTCTCGCGACGTCGTTGGGCGGCCGTGATCGAGAACACGTTGTAGATCACGAAGCATCCGACTCCGAGGGCGATGAAGGAAAAGATCGACAGGAAGATCGTGAAGAATCCAAGGCCTTTTTCGATAGCGGTCTGCGTTTGCTTCGTGATCTGTTCGCCGGTGAGCGCCTCCTGGCCCTGATCGAGTGCGCCCTGGATGCGTTCGGCGAGTTGAGCATCGGTGAGCGATCCGTCGCCCTTCACGAGTACGGCGTCGATGAAGCCCGGCTTGGCGACAAAGTCCATCGCCGTCCGGTCGTCGAACAGCGCCCAGGAGGCATTGCCGGGTGTGGCGATCTCGTCGTACTGGGCGAGGCCGACGAGGGTGAACGTGCGCGTACCACCTTCTGCGTTGACCTTGACGCGGTCGCCGACAACGAAATCGCCCGTGGCCGCTGTCTCGTCGTCGAGCACGACTTCGTCGCCGCCGGAGGGCGCTCGACCGGCGATAACCTTCCACACCGACAATGGTCCGCTGTTGAGCGTGCTGCCGAAGGTGGGGGCGGCACGGCGCTGGATGGGTACGCCCTGCTTGTCGATCACGACGGCATCGTCTTGTACGAATGCCTGTGCATCGGCTACGCCAGGTACCCGCCGCACCGTGTCGACCGCACTGAATGGCAGCTTGTCGCGAGCCTCGAACCCGAACGCCGTCTCGACCGTGTTCGATGATTGAACGTACGTGTCGACGTCTCGGAACACGTCGGCAAACAGTGCGTCGAAGGTACGACCCACCGTGTCACGGAAGATGAACGTTCCGGATAAGAACGCGGTGCTGGCGATGACTGCGAGCGCGGTCAACATGATCCGGCCGAACCGGGCGACGATGTTCTTCAACGAGATCTGCAGCATGGGGCGGGTGCTCAGGTGGTAGCGATTGCATCGAGGATGTCGGCCTTTGCGGCTTTCCTGGCCGGGTACGCGGCCGCCAGCACAGCGAGAACGATGCCCAAGAGGGCAAAGATCACAATTGACGGGACCGAGATGCTGAACACGGCGATGCCTTGATCTTTCAGGGCCTGCACCACGATCCAACCGAGCGACAGGCCGAGCATGACGCCCATGATCGCGCCGAACACGGCGGTGACGAATGCCTCCCAACGGATGCTGCTGCGCACCTGGGCGCGGGTCATTCCAATAGCACGCACGAGCCCCAATTCGCGTCGCCGCTCATACACCGCCAGCAGCATCGTGATGAGAATGCCGAGGACGGCGATGAAGATCGACATGCCGAGCAGTGCATAGATGAAGTTAAGGAACCCGTCGACCCTTTTGCTGGTTTCGTCGATGAATCCCTCACGTGTTTGTACCTTGCTCGTCGGGTAGGCATCGGTCACGGTACGGATTGCGGCCTCGGCGTCGGCCTCGCTCACACCGTCCTTCGTGCCCACCAAGATCTGGATATCGAACAAGTCGGTCTGCTGTCCGTCGAACAGGGCGCGGCTGACGATGAGGTTTCCAAAGTTGTTCGAATCGAACACGCCAGCCACGGTGACGGTGCGCGTCGACTTGTCCTGGAACACCACGTCGAGCTTGCTGCCCAGCGTGAGACCATCGCGATCGGCTTTGTCCTTGGCGACCAGGATGCTATTTCCGTCGAGCCCTTCCCAGCCACCGGACACGAACGGCAGAGCGATCAGGCCCTTGGCATGAACGGGGTCGATGGTGAGCACGGCCTTGCCCTTCGGCGTGCCGTTTTCGACGACGTTGATGAGGTTCTGGCCGAATCCGACTGCGTCGTCGATCTGGGGGAGTGCGTTGAGCTCGTCGGACAGTTTCACCGGAAGCCCGCCGAAACCGTTTCCGTCCTCGGTACTGATCGCGAAGTCTCCGGTGAACTGGGTTCCGATGGCGTCGCGGATAGAGCTCTTGACCGATGAGCCAAGCGCCGAGACCCCGATGAGTAACGCCAGCCCGATACCCAGCGCCCCGGCGGTGAGCGCTGTGCGCTTCGGGCTGTTGGCAGCATTGCGGCCAGCGATCTCACCGGTGACACCGCGGATCGCGCGCAACGGTGTGGTGAGTAGCCGAGCCACCGGAGCCGCGAACAATGGACCGAGCACCACGATCGCCGCGAAAAGTGCGGCGATACCCAGGCCTAGCCATCCGGCACTACTGGTCAGCCCCATCAAGGTGCCGAGTCCGGCGACCGCGAGGAACACGAAACCGATGACGAGACGCTTGCGCGAGAGTGCCGAGTGATCGACAGCGACGTCGCGCAAGGCCGCCAACGGAGGCACGCGGCCCGAGCGGATGGCGGGCGCGATCGCGCACAAGATGGTCACCACGATGCCAACGACGAAGGTCTTGACGAATGCCATCATGTTGACGGTGAGCGCGGTGTCGCTCGGCCCGAAGCCGGTGGCCTGCAATACCTTCACGATCAGAGCGGCGAGACCGACTCCGCCCGCGAACCCGAGCAGGCCGCCAAGAGCGCCGACGGTCGCTGCCTCGATGAATAGCACCCGGGTGACCTGGGCTCTGCTGGCTCCGATCGCTCGTAGCAGGGCGTTTTCGCGCTGACGCTGCGCAGCACTGATGCTGAAGACGTTGAAGATGATGAAGCTGCCGACGAACAGCGAGATGGCGGCGAAGATTGTGAGGAACACGGTGAAGAAGCTGAGGCCCTGTTGGATTGCGTCCTGATTCTCTTTCGTGATTTCGGCGCCCGTCAGTACCTGTACCTCCTTGCCGGCGAGTGATTGCTGCAAGCGGGTCTGCAGTTCGGTGTCGCTGATCGAACCATCGCTGCGCACGATCACCGAGTCGACCTTGCCTGGTTGGCCAATGACGAACCGCTCGGCCGTGTCGAGGTCGAACAGCGCCCACGTGGCGCCGCCCGACGTGTCCGACCCTGCGAACTTGGCAATGCCGACCACGGTGAACCGTTGCACGCCTTGCTTGGTAGTGACATCGACCTGATCGCCGAGCGTTAGGCCGCCGGCCTTGGCTGAGCGTCGGTCGATCACCACCTCGGTCGGCCCGTTGGCGGGGCGCCCGTCGGACAGCTTCCACGGTGAGGCACCGCTGGCCTGAAACACGCCACCGTACTTCGGTGGCCCGTCCTGACCGATGACGGTGCCGTCGATGGTCGCGAGCCGAGCGAATGACTGCACATCGCCGACCGCCTCGGAGACACCGGGGATGGCCTGGACTTGCGTCACGATGCTGTCCGGTAGACGGTCGCGGCTTTCGGCACCGAAGTCGCCTTCGATGACGTTGGACGATCGGACGAACGCGTCGGTCTTCGCGTACGCGTTCGCGAACAGCCGATCGAAGCTGCCGCTGATTGTGTCGGTGAACACGAACACGCCGCTGAGGAAGGCGCACCCGGCGATGACGGCGACGGCGGTGAGTAGTAGACGGCCTTTTCGTGCGAGGGTGCTCTTCAGAGCGATCTTGAACACGGGGTCACTCTCCGAAGCGCTTCATCCGGTCGAGCACGCGCTCGGCCGTGGGGTCGGCCATCTCGTCGACGATGCGGCCGTCGGCCAAGAAGATGACACGATCGGCGTAACTCGCCGCATTGGCGTCGTGGGTGACCATCACGATGGTCTGACCCAGTTCACGCACGGCTCGACGCATGAAGTCGAGGATCTCCGCGCCTGTACGGCTATCAAGGTTGCCGGTGGGCTCGTCGGCGAAGATGATCGTCGGGCGGCTGGCGAGCGCGCGCGCCACAGCAACGCGTTGCTGCTGCCCGCCGGAGAGTTCGCTTGGTCGGTGCTTCAGTCGGTCGCGTAGGCCGACGGTGTCGATCACCGTGTCGATCCACTTCTGGTCGCCCTTTTGGCCGCCGAGCAGCAACGGCAGGGTGATGTTTTCGAGCGCGGTGAGGGTGGGTACCAGGTTGTACGCCTGGAAGATGAACCCCACCTGTGTACGGCGCAACTCGGTGAGTTGCTTGTCGCCGAGCGTGTCGAGCTGCGTTGCCCCGATCGACGCGGTGCCGCCGGTGAGCGAGTCGAGGCCGGCCAGGCAGTGCATGAGGGTGCTCTTGCCAGAGCCAGACGGACCCATGATGGCGGTGAACCGGCCGGCCTCGAACGACACGGTCACGCCGTCGAGGGCGCGGACCTCGCTGTCGCCTTTGCCGTAGATCTTCGACGCATCGCTGGTGGAAGCGGCTACTTGCTGCGGGGCACCGGTCGTGGTGCGGGTCGTCGTGCTGGTCGTCGTGCTGGTCGTGGCACCGGGAGCGCCAGCGTGTTCGAACGGGGAGTGGGCCTCAATCGTCATCCCTGTGTTGTATCGCCGATCTGGATGCTGCGCCTCCCCTGAGCGGATGATTCAGCTGCGCCCAGGGGATGATTCGTCACACCCCGTTGTCGCCGGGAGTTACCAGGCCGGATTCATAGGCAGTCACAACCGCCTGCACGCGGTCGCGCAAGCCGAGCTTGCTGAGGATCTTGCCGACATGAGTTTTCACCGTCGCCTCGCCCAAGTACAACTCCACTGCGATCTCGCTGTTCGAGCGTCCGCGGGCGATGAGCATCATCACTTCGAGTTCACGTTCGGTGAGATCAGCGAGACCGGGGGCGCTCTGCGACGCGTTGATGGCCGGGCGTCGGGCTACCTCGCTGATCAGCAGCCGGGTGATGCCGGGGGCGAGCACGGCATCACCGCGAGCGATCACCCGGATCGCGTCGATCAGCTGCTCGGCCGGGGCGTCTTTCAGCATGAACCCGCTCGCCCCGGCGCGTAGAGCCGCGTACACATAGTCATCCAGATCGAACGTGGTGAGGATGAGCACCTTGGGCCCCGCATCAACTGACCTATGCGCAGCCAGGATTCGAGCCGTCGCCTCGATGCCGTCGAGACGAGGCATTCGCACATCCATCAGGATCACGTGCGGATCGCACCGGGTAGCCAGATCGATTGCCTCGTCTCCGTCGCTGGCTTCGCCCACAACCGTGAACTCCGGCTCGGTCCCGAGGATCATCCGGAAGCCGACACGCACCATGGCCTGGTCGTCGACGAGCATGATTCGGATCATGATGTGCCAACCGGAAACACTGCGTGCACCCGCCATCCGCCACCCGTGCACGGACCGGCGGAAAACGTCCCCCCGGATGCGGCAACCCGCTCGCGCATTCCGATCAGCCCGTGACCTTGCCGGACCGTTCCTGCGGCGTTGAAGGTTGCGGCGTGGAGTGTGGCCGTGCTGAGCGTGCTTGCACCGCGGCCGTCATCGTGCACGACGACGTCGATGTTGTCGCCCCGGCGCGCCACGGACACGACGACCTTGTCGACTCGTCCGCCATGACGGCGGACGTTGGTGAGCGCCTCTTGCACCAACCGGTAGATGTTGACCTCCACCCCGGATGGCACGTCGTCCATTCGGCCGTCGGTGGACAATTGCACAACGAGGTCGGGATCTGCCCGGACGAGCGTGTCGAGTTGGCCAAGCGATGGTGTAGGCGACAACACGGTGGGATCATCGTCTTGTCGGAGCACACCGAGGATTCTGCGCATCTCCACCATGGCGGAGCGTCCCGTGGCCTCGATCGATTCGAGCGCAACGTTTGCCTGTACGACGTTTGCTTGTACGACGTTTAGCTGCGTCGGGTTCGTGCCGAGTTGCCGCCGGGCCGCACCGGCTTGGATGACCATGACGGTCACCGAGTGTGCGACTACGTCGTGCAGTTCGCGGGCGATGCGGGTGCGTTCTTCCTGTACGTGCTGGTTCGTCACCAGCTCGCGCTCGCGTTCTGCCCGTTCGGTTCGTTCCATCAGATCCGCCAGACGGTGCCGGCGGAGGGCGACATTTTCTCCGAGCACGATCGCCGCTGGCAGCAAGATCAGCGTGCGCAGTACAGAGGGCCACGGCGCTTCGCCATGCAGCGCGGCGCCGACCACGAACACCGTGACCGATCCGATGAACGCGACCGCAACCCATCGCATCTTCCGCCGATCGTGATACGCCCCCAACGAATAGCTGGCAATCAGCACGCCCATCCACCCCGGCCCGGCTGCATTCATCACCTCGAGCATTCCTTGAGCCACCGTCACCGTCAGCAGCACCGCTGCCGGCGAACGTCGCCGCCACGCGATCGGAACCGTGGCAGTGAGGCACAGCACTACTGTCACCACGCTTGGCTGCGCCAGCGCGCCGCCATCGGCGTTGCGGACCACGAAATGTGTGACGAGGGACATCACGGCGATCAAACCGGCAAGCACAGCATCGGTGGTGCGCGGTCGCTCGCCAAACCACCGCACGGGATGCATCACGCTGCAACCTTACTCAGCCGACTCAAATGAGCCGTCCTACCTTGGGCTGATCGCCTCTACGCTCCAAGTTTGATGCTGCGACCGAATGGGAGACGGTGATGTCGGGCCAAACCGGGCTGTGCCCTTCGTGTTCTGCGCCGTTGCAGGCAGGAGCGCGGTTCTGCAGTAGGTGCGGGCACGACACTGCGGTGCAGCAGAACGAAGAGCGGCGTGTGGTCACCGTACTCTTCGCCGACCTCGTTGGTTTCACCAGTCTGGCCGAGCAACTCGACCCTGAGCAGGTCAAGCGTGTCGTCGACGGTGCTTTCGAGCGATTGGTCGATGACGTCAACTCGTTCGGTGGACGCGTCGACAAGTTGCTCGGCGATGGCATTCTGGCACTGTTCGGGGCACCCGTTGCACACGAGGACGACGCTGAGCGTGCCGTACGCGCTGCTCTACGGATGCAAGAATCGCTCGCCCAGCATGTCGAGCAATCGTCGTTCGACGTGCCGCTGCTCATGCGGATCGGGATCAACACCGGCGAAGTGCTGGTCGGCACCATTGCAGGGACCGATTACACCGCAATGGGTGATGTGGTCAACATCGCATCACGGATTCAGGCCGAGGCAATGCCTGGCCGCGTGCTAGTCGGCCCCGGCACCCACGCGCTCACCAAAGGTGTCATCCAGTACGGCGAGCCGCGCCCGTTGCAGCCTCGTGGCCGTGAGCAGTCGATCGAGGTGTGGATGGCCGAAGCTGCTGTGGCACCGCCCGGATCGCGTCGTCGTCGTACCGATCTCAGCCTGGTCGGAAGAACGGCCGAACTTGCTCTCATCGATGCCGCCGTCAGTATGTCGCTGGCCCAGCGGCGCGGCCTGCTGCTGCACGTCATCGGTGAGAGCGGTGTCGGCAAGAGCCGACTCATCGAAGAGGTGCTCACCGGTCTCGACGAGGGGGGCACACTCGTGCTCGAAGGCGGCTGCGCTCCCTACGGCGAGAGCAACGTGTGGTCACCCATCGCTGGGGCGTTGTCAGCGCACTTCGGTGACAATCCCGGCTCGACCGCCGACGAGATTCGCGCCAATGCCGCCGCTGCCGCATCGGAGATGTTCGGCATCGATCCCGGTAGCGCCGAGGTCGAGCGGATGGTTGAGGTGTTCCTCCACCTGCTCGGCCATCCGTCGCTACTGGTGGGTCTCGACGTCATCACCTTGCGTGACACGATCCACCGTGCCATCACCAAGGTGATCGAAAAACGCGCCCAGAAAGGCCCGCTGGTGCTGTGGATCGACGATCTGCATTGGGCCGACCAAGTAGTCGTCGACCTTGCCCAACACCTGATCGGTGCGCTCAGCCGAGTGCCGTTCGTGCTCGTCACATCGATGCGACCGGGTACCGACGTGGGCTGGCCGCAAGCCACAGAACATTCCACCATGGTGTCCATCAACCTCCAACCACTCGACCGCGAGCAGAGCGACGAGCTTGCGGTCGAACTGCTCACAGAAGCACTCGACGGTGCCGCTGCCGATCAGCGACTGCTCGGCGCGCTGTTCGATCGCAGCGGCGGCAACCCGTTGTTCCTGCAGGAGTTGGCTGCACTGGTCGCCGAGGAGGGGCCCGCCAGTGAGCTGCCGAATTCGTTGCGAGCGCTGATCGCGGCGCGGCTCGACGAGTTGGCGCCGGCCGAGCGTCAGGTGTTGGACAATGCTGCCACGCTGGGGGTCTCCGGTACCGTGGCCTCGCTCGAACGGTTCTCGCACGCAATGGGTCAGCAGTGGGACCGTCGTGTGCTTGATGCACTCGACGCCAAGGGCCTGCTCGAGGTCGATGGTCGGCGGTGGCAGTTCCGTAGCGACTCGGTGCGCGAGGCGGCCTACCAGATGCTCACCAAGAGCTCGCGTGCACAACGCCATGCCGGCGTGGCAGCTTCGCTTGCCGTTCATACGCCTACGGCCTACGACGATCTCGCGCACCACCTTGCCAGCGCGGCCGAGGTGGTCGCCGAGTTGGGCGAGGTGGCCGGTGTGCCCACCACGATTCGCGCCGATGCGATCCGAGCGCTCACCTACGCCGCCGAGCGGGCGCGTGAAACCGGCAGCGACCGCGTGGTCGTGCGTCATGCGTCGCGAGCTGTGGCGCTCATGGCGACCGATCCGGCCGACGTGGTGCCGATGCTGAGGTTGACGCTCGTGCGTGCCGCAGGGCTGATCGACTTGCACGACTACGGCCGCGCCCGTGAAGACATCGACCTGGTACTCATCGATGCGATCGCCCGACACGATTCCGTGCTCGAGGGCGATGCGCGGTCGCTACTCGGATCGCTGCACCATCTGCAGGGCAATCGTGAGGCTGCCCGGGCTGAGCTCGGCCGCAGTGTCGAGCTACTACGCGACGCGGGCGAGACGCGGCTGTTGGCCGGTGCACTGCGTCAACGGGGATTCATCGAGCTGTTCGGTGGCTCATTGGTGGATGCCGAATGGTTCTTCGGTGAGGCCGACTCGGCATACCGTGAGCTCGGCGACGAGCGAGGGCTCGCCTACATCGAACAGCATCGGGCATGGCTGTCGTTCCTCGCGGGCGATCTCGATCTCGCCGACGAACGGCTGCACAGCGCCGCCACCACGCTGAACCGGCTCGGCGATCGCAATGGGGTTAGCTGGGCATTCGGGTTGCTGGCGTTCGTACGGTTCTTTCAACGGCGGTTCGACGAGGCTGAAGATCTCGCCGGCATTGTCCGTGCCGAGGCGACCGACCGTGGTGATGACTGGGCTGCCGCCATGATGCAGACGCTCATCGCCAACCTCCGGCTGTGGCAGGGCCAGCTCGCCGAGGCACTGACCGAGGCCGAACAGGCCCGCACTCGGTTTCGTCGTCTCGGCGACCGGTTCGGCATGGTGCAGGCGCTGGCCGCCCTGGTCCGCACCCAGGTGGCACTGGGCCGTGATGCAGCTATGCAACGCAGTTCGGAAGAGTTGCTCACGTTGGCCGAGGCTTCCCCGCTCGGCCCAGTCCCGCTGCTTGCGGTCGCTGGGGCCGCTATGCACCGCGGCGACGGCCAAACAGCGTTCGACCTCATCGAGCGTGCTGCCGCCGATATGGAGGGCGTTCTCAGCGGGGCATCGGAAGCACTGGTCATTCGGGCAATTGCGCTCGCTCAGTTGGACCGGGTCGACGAGTCGCTGATCGCCATCGATCGGCTGATCGAAGAAGGGTTCGACCATCCGTTCGCGCATGTGGCGTTTGCCTTGGTGCGTTCGCTCGCTGGCGAACCAGCCCAGGCGTTGTGCGAAGCTGATGCGGTGACCGAAGCGGCTGGTGCCACCTACCTCGACCGGGCCATTGCCTCCACCGCGGCAGCAGGCGCACATGCCGCGCTGGGCGATGATCAGGCGGCGCGAATTCAACTCGACGCGGCCATCGCCGAGAGCTTGGTTGTCGGCGATGTGGTGGCCGTTGCGTTGCTGCAACAGTCGTACGTGCAGATCTTCGGCGTTCCTCACGCCTCTGGTGCCGGCAATGCAGCAGCGCTCGGGCCGGGTTGGTTGTCGGTCGTGCAGCGGTTGCCGTCACTCGAGCGTGCACAGTGACCTGGCCCGGCCCCGGCCCCGACTCCGGTGCGGCCAGCGCCGCCGAGCTGTTGGCGTTACGACCCAATCTCGGAGTGCTCGCCCAAGCCTTGTGTGCCGATGCCGCGCTGGCCGCTCCGGGACGCACGGCGGCGGTGGTCTCGGCCCGGGTCGAGCAGTTGATCACCGGCCACGGTTCGCTGGCCGGGTTTGGCACGCTCACCGATGCCGAGCAGGTGGTCGTGGTGCTCGCCGAGCAGTTCCTGGTCGACGCGCATGGCATCGACGATGCGCTGATGGCTGCGTTCGGCGGCCACTACAGTCACGAAGAGCAGGTTGCCATCTTGTTCCATCTTGCGATGGCCGATGGGTTCACCAAGTTCGCCCGAGTCTTCGACCTGCCCGATTCTTCACCGCCCGATTCTTCACAGCCCAATCCACGACAGGAGGCCTGATGTCGACCACACCCCGACTGCCCAGCGCAGTAGCTGGTCTGCCCGCCAACCTTGGCACGATCTTGGCGCATCAACCGGCGCTGGCAAAGGGCTTCAGCGCGCTGTATGCCCAGTTCTGGTCGCACGGAGTGCTCGACCACGTCGTCAAAGAGACCGCCCGAATTCGCAACGCGCGCGTCACCGATTGCGGGTATTGACGCAACGTCCGCTTCGCGGTCGCGAAGCAGCAGGGTCTTGATGAGTCGCAGGTCGATGAGATCGACGATGGCCACGAGTCGTCATCGCTCTCGGATCGTCAGAAGGCAACCTTGGCGTTCGCCGATGCGTACCTCGCTGCGTCGGGCCCTCCATCTCAGTCGGTTCAGCGCACCATCACCGCCGAGTTCACCGATGAAGAACTCGTCGAACTGGGCATCGGCCTGGCCCTGTTCCACGGTCTGTCGAAGGTTCTCGTCGCCGTCGGCTGCGAGCCCGAACAGATGGACGTCACCGAACTGCGCACTCCCGGCAGCTGACCGCTACCCAGTACCTGACTTTTGGCGTTGGGTTGTCATCAATGACAGCCCAACGCCAAAGGTCGGGAGATTTCGTCAGCCGATGAGTTGCTGGCGCAGCTCGCGTTTGACGAACTTGCCGTTGGCGTTGCGGGGAAGTTGGGTTTCGAGGAACCAGATGTGCGCAGGAATCTTGTGTTTCGCCATCCGTTCTGCGAGAAACGCGCGCAGCTCATCGGTGGTGAGCTGCGCGCCTTCGCGCAGCACGATTGCCGCTCCGACCTCTTCGCCCAAACGTTCGTCGGGCACCCCGAACACGGCCACTTCGGCGATCGCATCGTTCTGGTAGATCACCGTTTCGACTTCGCTGCAGTAGATGTTCTCGCCGCCGCGCAGCACCATGTCCTTCGCCCGGTCGACGATGTACACGAACCCGTCTTCGTCGATGCGCGCGATGTCGCCGGTGTTGAACCAGCCATCACGAATCGCGTGGGCGGTTTCGGCCGGCCGATTGAGGTAGCCCTTGATCACCACAGCCCCACGGACGCACAGTTGGCCAATCGCGCCGGGACCCGGCTCGACATCGCTGCCGTCGTCGTCGACGAGTTTGGCGTCGAGGGTGGGCACGACCGGCCCGCATGATTCGGGTTTGGCGAGAAAGAACCGAGCCGCGTTGGCAGTGACGATGCCGTGGGTTTCGGTCAGGCCGTACCCGGTGGAGGGTGCGCCGCCCTTCAATGCCCCGGCGATCTTTCCGACCAGGTCGGGTTGGAGCGCCGCCCCGCCGCCGCCCATGCCCAACAGTGTTGAGGTGTCGCGGGTGTTCCAATCAGGGTGGGCCAACAGTTCGCGACTCATCGTCGGCACACCGGAGAAGTTGGTGACGCCTTCACGTTCGATCAACTCGAGCGCTCGGCCGGGATCCCACTTGTAGGTCAGCACGATCCGTGAGCCGGTGAGCGTGGCGGGATGCAGCAGGCAGTTGCAGGCCGTCACGTGAAACAGCGGGGTCGGTGCCATGAACACGTTCTGGGCCGGAGGTGTTGACGAAGCGGTCGGTGCCTCGACATCGCCTGCGGCGATTGCCTTCGACTCGGCCAGCGACGTAGCCGTGCTCATGAACGCAAGGTTCATGATGTTGTGCACCGATCCACGATGGGTGAGCTGCGCCCCTTTCGGGAACCCCGTAGTGCCAGAGGTGTAGAAGATGCACACATCGTCGTCGGGATCGATTTCTGCCGCGGGCAGATCGGGCGGTGCCGAGGCGGGCACCACCACATCGGCCCAGCGGGATGCGTCGGCGGGAAGTGCACGGTCGGAACGAACAGCGATGATGTGCAGCGGTCCTCCTGCGCGAACGCTGTCGATCACCGGCAGCACTCGCTCGAGTCGCTCGTCGTCGGCGATCAACACGATGGGGCGCGAGTCGGTGAGCCCGTACTCCATCTCTGTGGGCGTCCACCATGCGTTCATGCCGACCACGGCAGCACCAAGTGACACCGTTGCCCAATAGGCAACAACCCATTCCGGGTAGTTGCGCATGGCAATGGCGACGCGGTCACCCACTCCTACGCCGTGGGTGTCGTGCAGTAGGTGAGCAAGCGCGCACACCTGTGCACCGATTTCGGCATACGTGTAGCGCTCGTCCTCGTAGACGACGTACGACTTGTCGGCGTGCGCGGCAGTGAGTTCCCAAAGCACGCGCATGTTGGCGGGGGCGGCCGTGAAGATCTTGATCGGTACGCCGCGCACCTCGATTTCGGAGATGGCGAACGGCGCTCCGGCGGCGCTCAGTTCCCTGCGGGCCGCGTGGTAGTGGTGGATCACGCGTTGGGTCTACTTGCCGGGCTGTGCAAGTACGCGCAGGTAGGGCTTGACGGTGGTCCAGCCCTGTGGGAACAACTGCTTGGCTTCGTCATCGGTGACGGCGGCGCCGATGATGACATCGCCACCATCAGTCCAGTTGACGGGCGTGGCCACCTTGTACTTCGCGGTCAGTTGCAAGCTATCGATAACGCGGATGATCTCGTCGAAGTTACGGCCGGTCGAGGCGGGATACGTGATGGTCAGCTTGACCTTCTTGTCGGGTCCGATCACGAACACCGAGCGCACCGTGAGGGTGTCGTTGGCGTTGGGGTGGATCATGTCGTACAGGTTGGCCACCGTGCGGTCGGGGTCGCCGATCATCGGAAAGTTCACCGGGGTGCCCTGGGTCTCGCCGATGTCGCCTTCCCACTTGATGTGCGACTCGACCGAGTCGACCGACAGGCCGATGACCTTGACGTTGCGCTTGTCGAACTCGGGTTTGATCTTGGCGACATAGCCCAGTTCGGTGGTGCAGACCGGTGTGAAGTCCTTGGGGTGGCTGAAGAGCACGCCCCAGCTGTCTCCCAGCCACTCGTGAAAGCTGATCTCGCCCTGTGTGGTGGGAGCGGTGAAGTCGGGTGCGATGTCGCCGAGACGGACGGACATGGTGAGCTCCTTGATGATCGGGTGGCTGAGATTTCTCGCCAACGATGCTAGCCAAGTGCTGATCCTCACGATCAACAATGTTGCAGCTGTTCGGGCGTTCGCGCCGACGGCCCATTTCTGAGTGGTACAACATGCGCAGTTCGAGCATTGTGTTCAACAGGAGGTTTCAGCGTGAGTTCCACCCGGCACGTGTATCGCGTCTACATCCGGGCTGCGCCTGCGCAGGTGTGGCAGGCGATCACCGATCCCGCTTTCACCAGGCGCTACTTCCATGGCATCGGCTTCGATGCACCGCCCGAGGCCGGGTCGGCGTACACAACGTCCATGCCTGACGGCCAACTTGCCGTCGATGGTGTGATCGAGGTGTGCGAGCCGCCCTACCGGTTGGTGCAGACCTGGCACGTCCTGTTCGACGCGGCGATGGCAGGTGAACCGCCGTCTCGGGTCGAGTGGACGCTCACCGATGCTGCCGATGGGCTGACTCGACTCGACCTGGTGCATGGCGACCTGGCCCGCAGCCCGCTCACGTGGGCAATGGTAAAAGACGGCTGGGTGTGGATTCTCGATGGGCTCAAGTCGCTCGTCGAGACCGGTGAGACGCTGCCCGCGGAGACCCGCAACGAGCCGGAGCCGATCGGTGATGCGGTCGACGAGTGGCATCGTACGCTCGGTATCCAGGCCAACAACTCAATCTGGGAGTTGCTCACCAAGGCAGTGCGAACGCCCGAGGAAGATGAAGACATGGTGCAGCGCGCCTACGCGTCGATGTATCACTGGGGGCGTGCGGCCCGGAGGGGCCCGGAGAATGCAGCCAGAGGTGAATATATGCTCGCCAGGGTGCAGGCGGCGATGGGTCGTGGCGAGATGGCGTTGCATCACGCGCGCCGGTGCATGACCGCGACACGTACGGCAGGACTGGTCGACTTCGACCTTGCGTACGCGCACGAGGCCATGGCCCGAGCGCTGGAGGCAGCCGGTGACCACTCGGCGGCCGACGATGAGCTTGCGCTGGCATTGGCGGTACCGATCGCCGACCCCGAAGACAAAGCGGTGCTCGACGACGACCTGGCGATTCCCCTCCGCTGACCTGCCCTCGGGTCCCGGTCGAGCTTTGG
>JANYDH010000055.1 GCA_025359865.1 Actinomycetes bacterium
CTGCTGACGTTCGTGCGCACCGGCCAGATCGCCGAGGACGAAGGCGTCGCCGCGATCGCGCTCCATGCGCGCACGGCCCAGCAGCACTACGCAGGAACCGCCAACTGGGACGCGATCGGCGAACTGAAGGCGGCCGTGCACTCCATCCCTGTGCTCGGCAACGGCGACATCTGGGAAGCCGCCGACGCACTGGCGATGATCGAGCACACCGACTGCGACGGCGTCGTCATCGGCCGCGGATGTCTCGGACGTCCGTGGCTGTTCGGCCATCTCGTCGCGGCGTTCAGTGGTGAGCCGGTCCCCGAGTCACCCTCGCTCGGTTTCGTCGCCGAGCAGATGGCCGACCACTGCCGGCTGATGGCCGACCTGGTCGGTGAGGACAGTGCCGTGCGCGACTTCCGCAAGCACACCTCGTGGTACCTCACCGGCTACCCGGTGGGAGGTGAGATGCGCGGCCGGTTTGCCATGGTCTCCACACTCGCTGAGCTCGATGATCTCATCGCTGCACTCGACCCGACGATGGTGCTGGTCGAAGGCGGTGAACGGATTCGTCGCGGCCATACCAACGGCCCGATCCGTGTAGCGCTGCCCGCCGGTTACCTCGACCACCTCGACGACCTCGAGGTGCCCGACGATGCACAGGTGATGGCGATCAGTGGTGGCTGACCCAGCGGATGTTGGCGACGTGGCACCGCTGCGGATCGTGCTGGCGTCGGGTTCGCCTCGGCGTCGCGAACTGCTTTCGCTGTTGGGCCTCGAGTTCGACGTGCGGCCGGCCGGCATTGACGAGACCGAGCTCCACGGCGAAGCCCCGGTCGCATATGTGCGTCGACTCTCTGCCGAGAAGGCCCGGGCCGCACTGGTCGCTCCTGGAACTGTGGTGATCGCGGCTGACACCACGGTCGACCTCGATGGGCGGATCCTCGGCAAGCCCGCTGATGACGACGAGGCGCGGGTGATGCTGCGACTGCTGTCAGCCCGCACTCACCAGGTCCATACTGGTGTCACGGTGGTGCGAGATGGTCACGCGGCCACCGAGGCGGTGACCACGCTGGTCACGTTTTCCCCGATCAGCGATTCTTCGATCGATTGGTACATCTCCACCGGCGAGCCGTTCGACAAGGCCGGTGGCTATGGGTTGCAAGGCGCAGGAGGCGTGTTCATCACCTCGGTGAGCGGCAGCGTCAGCAACGTGATCGGCCTGCCGCTCGACACCCTGGTGGAGCTTGCTAATCGGTTGGGCATCCGACTGTTGCACTGACTGCTGCACTGGCGGCTGCACTGGCGGCTGCACTCCGGCCAACGAGAGCCTTGCACCCGGAGGCCCAAGCCGTACTATTCGGCCGTGCCCGATAACGAGTCGATTTCTTCATCAACGCCGTCCCTCAAAGCGAAGATCCGGTACCGGTTCGATACCGCACTCTCGAGGGGTCCATCGGTGATCATCAGTTGGCTCGGACTGGCCACACTCGCCGTGGTGATTCTTGCTGCGGTGATTCTTACCGTGTTGCGGGTGCGAGGTGTGGCCGATGGCGGACGCCTCGGTCTACCGGAAGCCTTTTGGCAGTCGTTGTTGCGTGTGTTCGATCCAGGCACGTTCTCGAGCGACTCGAAGTGGATGGCGCGGATCGTCACCTTGGCCGTGACGCTGGCCGGCATCTTCATCGCAGGTAGCTTGATTGGTCTCATCGCCAACTCCGTCGACCAACGGATAGCGGAGCTACAAAAGGGCCGCAGCCGGGTACTCGAATACGACCACACGGTGATTCTCGGCTGGTCGGAGCGGGTGCCGGCGATCGTCAAGGAACTGGTGATCGCGAACGAGAGCCGAGGCCGTACGGCGGTCGTCGTGTTCGCCGAGCACGGCAAGACCGACATGGAGGAGGCGCTGAACGACTACGTCGGAAACTCGCGCAACACGCGGCTGGTGTGCCGCAGCGGTGAGCCGTGGTTGCCGCGCAACCTCGAGCTGGCCAATATCACGTCAGCCCGCTCGGTGATCGTGATCGGCAACGGTAACGATCACGATGTGTCCACGGTGAAGGCCCTCCTAGCGATCCGCGCGGTGAGCGGTTCGGACGTCACGAGGTTTCATGTCGTGGCCGAGGTGAACAGCCTCGAGACCGCACGATCGCTTCGTACCCTGCTGGGCAATCGTTTGGTAACGGTCAACTCCGACGACATCGTCGCCGAACTCACGGCCCAGGCTTGCCGTCAGCGTGGTCTGAGCACGGTGTTTCGTGAGCTACTCGACTTCGACGGCGACGAACTGTACTTCGCGTCGTTTCCCGAACTTGCCGGGCGGACGTATGCCGATTGCCAACTCGCATTCGAGAAATGTGCAGTGCTGGGTGTACTCGATGAACACGGAACCGTCGCGCTCAATCCACCGGCGGATCAGGTGTTCGCAGCAGAGCACCAGTTGATCGCGATCGCCGAGGACGATTCCCTGTTCACGGTCTCAGCGATCAGCGCGCAACCGAAGGTGCTCGCCGTCGAGAGCCGCAGTGTGGATACCCGAATGCGGCGGATCGTGATCTCGGGCTGGAGTGATCTTGGGCCACGTGTGATCGCTGAACTCGACGAATTTCTCGACGGACAGACGACGATCGAGTTGCTGCTCGACCCCACCTTCGTCGATATCGACCGTGTGCGCGCCCAGGTCTCTGCAGTGAACGTGCACCTCGAGATCAATGAGCTTGTCGGCGGCCCTGAGGCGGTGGCGGCACATGCGGCACGGGTGTCGTTCCATGAGGTGATCGTGCTCGGCTATCGCAACGCGATGGGTAACGACGAGGCCGATGCCCGCACATTGCTGACGTTGTTGGCGTTCCGGCAGGTGCGCCAAACCGAAGATGTCGGCCCGGTGCGGATGGTCGCCGAGTTGCTCGACCAGCGCAACGCGCCGCTCGCGCAGTCGACCGGGGCCGACGACTTCATCGTCAGTGACGAACTCACCAGCTTGATGCTCGCCCAGCTCAGCGAGCGGATGGAGTTGATTCACGTGTTCGATGACCTGTTCGACCGCGAAGGGTGCTCCATCGAATTGCGCGAGGCCCCGGTCTACGGAGCGCATATGGCGACAACCTTCGCGGACGTCGTCGCGACGGCGTCGGCTCAAGGTCACAGCGCGATCGGATATCGAGTTGCCGCAACGGGTGAGGTGGTTGTCAACCCGGCCAAGAGCGCCGCGCTGTCGCTGCTACGCACCGATGAGGTGCTCGTGGTCGCTCCCGGCTTGAACTAGCCGCCTCGCCCGGGTCCGACTTTCGTCGCAGCACGCGTCCCCTCGCCTCGATGCGTTTGGTAGGTACGGCCCCCTCCAGGGGGCGCTACCTACCAAACGCAACAGGGGGTACCGACGGTAAGGGAGAACTGGGCCGACGAGTCAGGGATCGCAACGGTCGCGGTGAATGGGCCGAGTTGATCGAACGCGTAGATGGCCGCCACGGTGGCGGTACCGGTGCCGGTGGCCACCGGTAGGTACGGCACGTCGAGCGGTCCTTCGGGGCCGGCGAGACGCATCGTTGCCATCGGCCGCCAGCCGCACCGACCACGGTGATCGCCGCAGCCGAGGGCGTCGAGGCAGGGGTCGTAGCGGATACCGACTGTGGCGGCTGCATCGTGGTCCGAGTGGTCCGAGTGGTCCGAGTGGTCCGAGTGGTCCGAGTGGTCCGAGTGGTCGGTGCTGCGTTGCGGTGCGGATCGGCCCATGGCGCAGCAGCCATGACGCCGATCGAGATCAGCCCTGCCAGCCCGATGGCGGCTCCTATCGTCGACCATCGCGATGCGGGTCGTTCATCATTGAACGCCCTCCGTGATGGGTCGAGACCCACCGTCGACTCGCCGATTTCATCGCCGCCGAAGACGCCGGATCTGGGCGCGACGAATTGGATCTGCTCGTCGGCATCCAGACTTCGCTTCGCGCCACGTTCGGCCCGGCTCACGCAGCAGAGTCTTCCACCACGCAAGGCACGTTGCGCATCGCGTCGACTCGCTCGTCAGCAGCTGCCGATCGTCGAAGGATTGAGCATGACTCATGACCCCGAACAACGGATTGCCCAACTCGAACCACAGGTCGCTGGGCTTCGCTCCGCCACGGTGGCGTCGTCTATGCCGGTCGCGGCAGCGGGGCCGCTGACGACGGGGTCGATCTTGAACACTGCGACTTCGGCGACCGCCCTGACTCTTGTCACGTCGGGGTCGGCTGGCTACGGCCTGGGTGTCGCGGACAACGGCTTCGGGGCGATGCCGCCCGCGGTCAGCGGTGGCGGCGCGTTGTTCGGGCATGCGAAGGGAAACGCCGTCGACTCCGGCGTGCTCGGTATCGCCATCGGCGACTCAGCGTTGGCTGGGGTACGGGGGTACGCGGACCGAACCGGCACAGGTGTGCTCGGCGAGGGGACGATGAACGCTGTCGTCGGGAAGTCGCTTCCAACGGCGCTCGAATTTGCAGCCAACAAGGTCTCAGCCGGGATCCAGGGCTTCGGCGGTCCGCCAGCAGGCACCCCGGTCCCCACCGACGCAATTGCTTGTGGCGTACTCGGCGTGAGCCTCGCTGGGATCGGGCTGATTGCTATCGGTGGCCACGGCGCTTTGCTCGTCCAGCCGCTCAACTCGCAGGCACCACCAGAACGCACTACTGAACCGTTTCGCAAGGGAGTGATCGAACCAGATGGCGATGGAGGATTGTGGCACTGCGTCGCCGATGGCACGCCGGGTACCTGGCGGCAGTTGTCCGGGCCAACCACGGCCGGGGCGTTCCATCCCATCACCCCCACCCGGGTGTACGACTCTCGAGCGGTTCAACCCGTTCAAGGCGCGATTGCGGCCGGGCAGTCGCGAGCGCTGTCGGTCGCGCATGGCCGCGATCTGGTCAGCGGTGCGATCACACTGTCCGACGTGGTCCCGGCCGGTGCGACGGCGATCACGTGCAACGTGACCGTCGCCGGCACCGTGGGCAGCGGGTTCCTCACGGTGAACCCTGGCGGCGTCGTCAGCGTCAGTGCAGCAACCATCAACTGGTTCGCCAGCGGCCAAGTTCTCAGCAACGGCGTCACGCTCAAGATCGCGGGTGACCGCACGGTCACCGTGGTCGCTGGCGGGTCAGGTGGGGCAACGACCGACTTCATCATCGATGTCACCGGGTACTACCGCTAAAAGTGGTCGTGCACCCGCAGAAGGTGATGTTGTGTTAGCACTCTCGGGTCCCGGTTGCTAACGGCGGGGGTCGTCGCCTAGCCTTAGCACTCGCACTCACCGAGTGCTAATGAAGCCATATTGTCCTGTGCTCTTGCCAACGGAGGCCTGCACCCATGAGTCTGAAGCCACTCGATGACCGAATCGTCGTCCTGCCCAGCGAAGCCGAGAAGACCACTGCATCCGGTCTTGTGATCCCCGACACCGCCAAGGAGAAGCCGCAGCAGGGCGAAGTCCTCGCCGTCGGCCCCGGCCGGTGGAGCGACAGCGAGGGCAAGCACTTTGCTCTCGACATCACCGTCGGCGCGACGGTGCTCTACTCGAAGTACGGTGGCACCGAGGTCACCATCGACGGCAAGGATCTGTTGATCCTCACCAGCCGCGACGTCCTCGCCATCGTCGAGAAGTGAGCTGACCCTAACCATGGCAAAGCAGCTCAAATTCGATGACGAGGCGCGCCGCGCACTCGAAGCCGGTGTGAACAAGTTGGCCGATGCGGTCAAGGTCACCCTCGGGCCGAAGGGTCGCAACGTCGTCCTCGACAAGAAGTTCGGTGCGCCGACCATCACCAATGACGGCGTGTCCATCGCCAAGGAAATCGAGCTCGACGACCCGTTCGAGAACCTCGGTGCCCAGTTGGTGAAGGAAGTCGCCACCAAGACCAACGACATCGCCGGTGACGGCACCACCACCGCAACGGTGTTGGCGCAAGCACTGGTACATCTCGGTCTGCGCAACGTGGCAGCCGGTGCCAGCCCGATCGGGCTGAAGAAGGGCATCGAGAAGGCTGTCGCCGCAGCGGTCGAGTCGATCAAGTCGCAGTCCCGTGAGGTCGACGACAAGCACGACATCGCCAACGTCGCCACCATCTCGGCCGCCGATTCGTCCATTGGCGAAGTCATCGCCAGCGCGATCGACAAGGTCGGCAAAGATGGCGTTGTCACGGTGGAAGAGAGCAACACGTTCGGCACCGAACTCGAGTTCACCGAAGGCATGCAGTTCGACAAGGGATACCTGTCGCCCTACTTCGTGTCCGACGCCGAGCGTCAAGAAGTGGTACTCGAAGACGCGTACATCTTGTTGCACAGCGCCAAGATCTCCACCGTCCAGGCACTGTTGCCTTCACTCGAGGCTGTTCAGAAGTCTGGCCGCCCGTTGCTCATCATTGCTGAAGACGTCGATGGCGAGGCGCTCGCCACGCTCGTGGTCAACAAGATTCGCGGCACGTTCACGTCGGCAGCCGTCAAGGCCCCGGGGTTCGGCGACCGCCGCAAGGCGATGCTGCAAGACGTGGCCGTGCTCACCGGCGGACAGGTCATCAGCGAAGAAGTTGGGCTGAAGCTCGACAACGTCACACTCGACCTGCTTGGGCGCGCCAAGCGCATCGTCATCACGAAAGACACCACCACCATCATCGATGGCGCAGGTGAACACGATGACGTCACCGGCCGGATCAACCAGATCAAGGCCGAGATCGAAAACACTGATTCCGACTGGGATCGCGAGAAGCTCCAAGAGCGCCTCGCGAAGCTGGCCGGCGGCGTCGCCGTCATCAAGGTTGGCGCTGCCACCGAGGTCGAGCTGAAGGAAAAGAAGCACCGCATCGAAGACGCGGTGTCGGCTACTCGCGCAGCCATCGAAGAAGGCGTGGTCGCCGGTGGCGGCACCGCACTCATTCGTGCCCGCCCGGCCGTGGCGGCAGTCATCGCGACGCTCACGGGCGACGAGGCGACTGGTGCCAAGACCGTGTATGACGCGTTGCTCGCTCCGGCACGGCTCATTGCCGATAATGCCGGTCTCGAAGGTGCTGTCACCGTGCAGCAGGTCGAGGCAGCTGAAGGCAACATCGGCCTCAACGCTGCTACTGGTGAGCTCGTCGATCTGGTCAAGGCCGGGATCATCGATCCGGCCAAGGTCACTCGTGCGGCATTGCAGAATGCAGCGTCCATCGCGTCCCTGGTGCTCACCACCGAGGCGCTCGTCGTCGACAAGCCCGAAAAGAAGTCGGCCATGCCGGCTGGCGGTGGCGGCGGCGGAATGCCCGGGATGGGAATGATGTAGTCCACTCGGGGGTTACCACTATCACCCCCCACGCGAACGCCCCGGTGCTGCCTTTGGCCACCGGGGCGTTCGCCGTTCAGGCAGAAGATGTAGCGTCGCGAGCAATGAGCGATCGCGATCTCAGCACGCTGGTCGGTGGTGGCCTCACCATCGGCCCATTAGGGGGTGGCGACCAGTACCTGTGCTCGATGCTGGCCACGGTTGGGTCGGTGGCGTCATTGAGACCCGACGACGGGGCGGCGCGTGGATTTGTTTCGTCGCTGCGCAGTGGCACGCCGTTGAGGGTCACGTTCGCCGTGGCCGATGGGGTCTACGTGGCCGATGTCAACGTCGACCAATGGTCGGCCAGTCGCCGAATCCTAGAGGTGTCGTCACGTTCGCCGCTCGAGTTCATCCAACGGCGGTCCGTGCTGCGAGTACAGGTCAAGCGTAAGGTCGAGTTGTTGGTCGAGCGTGACGGGGTCGTGCGACGTGTGCAGGGTTCCACGATCGAAATGTCGACGGCCGGGTTCTCATCGGTACTCGGTGACTATCTCGAGCCGGGTGAGCCTGCCGCAGCGGTGCTGCATCTCGGCGACGACACGATCTTGACCGTTGTCCGGGTCGTGCTTCCGGGACTGAACGACATGTTGCCGACCCGGATATCGATCGACGAAATCGGCAGCGACGACCTCGCCCGACTCGCTGCACACCTCGTACTAGCAGAGGTCAAGACTGCAAATCCGTAGAGGTCATCGAAGGATCACCCACCAGTGGCGTGCGAAGTGGTGCTGCAGGTACTAGATTCCGCGATGCGTCGTTTCTCGACGCCCGGAATCGGAGGATCCAACCGTCGCCATGGCTGACCGGGAACTGCGCTCGTTCGTTGGTCGTTCCGTCGTGCTGTACGCAGCAGGCACGACCGAGCGGTATTCGTTCGTCATCGACGCGGCCACTCCCACGGTCACCGTGCTGCATCCCGACGATGTCGACGCCCGCCGTTTCGCCGCGAAGCTGCAAGACGGTGTCAAGGTCACGCTCGGTGCCCCGGTCTCTGACGGCATCTTCATGGCCGATGCGCAGGTCGAGCACTGGTCACCCACGGTGCGGGTGCTTACGCTGTCTAATCCGCCCTCCATGCAACACATACAGCGCCGGGCCGTGTTCAGGGTGCCGGTCAGCTACCGCCTCAACATCGGCGTTCAACGCGATGATCACATGGTGTTCTCCGCCGGCGAGACGCTCGACCTCTCCGAGTGCGGTATGGCTGTCATGGCGAAAGGGCTGCGGGTCGACCCCGGCGAGTCGGCGATGGTTTCGGTGCAACTTAACTCCGGGCCGTTGATGATGGTCGGTCATGTGATCGTGCCGGGCGACGGCGCCTACCAGCCGATCCGCATGCATATCGACCAGATCGCGTCATCCGACTTCGCTCAACTCGCGTCCGAGCTTCGCCAGGCCGAGGTTCGTCGGGTTCGCACCGGGGTGGCGGCTTCACGTGGCTGACCGCGTCACGGTGGTCCACGACGGCGACCGCTCCGCCGCCACCGTCGAAGGCGAGCTGGTCGAGTTGGCTACTGCGACCGTACGCGTTCGCCTTGGTGACCAGACCGAATTACCCCATGGTCGTCAGCGATACGTGGTTGTAGTTCACCGCGACCCGCCAGTGTTCATCTTGGCCGACCGTATCGATGGTGAGACCGAACCGCAGATGTTTCGCTTCGCGCGCGTCGCCAAAGGGGCTTGAGCGCTCGCGTGAAACACAAGCGGCCGTTTTGGATGCACCAGATGGTGGAATACATTCTCGGCGGGATGCTGGTGGCGCAGGGGTTGCAGAGCCCGACGCCGATCCTGCCCGCGCTCGCCGGGGGGCTGATCATGGTCAATGCAGCGATCGTGCGCGGTCCGCTCGCAGCGTTTCGAGTGGTCTCACGTCGCCAGCACCGCACGCTCGACATCGTCGTCATCATCACCGTGATCGTTCTGGGTGTGCAGCCGGCTGTCAGCGTCGAGGGAAGCACACGGATGATCATGGTGGCGATGGCAGTTGTCATGGCATTCGTGTGGATCGGGAGCAACTTCGACGATCGGGTGAAACGGTCTGCTCGGACAAAGATCACCGCCGAGGGTGGGCGTGGCACCGAGGTGGGTCGACTTGCGGGGCGAGCCGTCGGTGATGGGATCAATGCAGCCAAGCGAATGAAGGACGCCCGCAAGCGCTGACGTCGACCCGTGGAGCGGTGGTCAGGTCGGGATGTCGGTAGCCTGCCCCCATGTCCTCGTTCGAGATCCCAACCCCCGATCTGTCGAAGCTGATTGCCGCGTGGGAGATATGGGAACGCGGCGACGAGACGCCAGGCAAGACCATGTCGAAATTGAAGACGGCTGGGCTACCGGCGGTGTTGCAGCAGCTTGCCGATAGCGGGTGGGTGCCTGGCGGCGCCACCGTTGGCTGAACCTGTTACCGACCCAGAGATCACCGTGGTCGATGTGTCCGAGCCGATTCGCCGCCGTCCCGGTGGCACCCAGGTGATCCCGAGGCCCGATGCGTGGCGGATTGGTGATGCACCCCCATGGGTGGGTGGCGAGGTAGGGATGTTGCCGATCGAGATGTTGCTCGACGTGCTCGCCGGTGCGCCGCCACGCCCGATGGTGCCGCCGTTTCCCGACGCGCGGAACTCGGCGGTCTTGGTGCTGTTACACGACGGCGAGCAGGGGCCAGAGGCATTGTTCACCCGTCGCTCGCGTCATTTGCGCAGCCACCGCGGAGAGATCAGTTTTCCCGGTGGGCGGATGGAACCCGGCGAGGACGCTGTCGCTGCAGCGCTGCGTGAAGCAGCCGAGGAGGTGGGGCTTGACGTTTCGCTCGTGACCGTGCACGGAGAGCTCGATCATCTGTCCACGGTGGTCAGCAACAGCTACATCGTCCCGGTCGTGGCAACCGTGGCTCAGCGTCCCGGTCTCGTAGCGGCGCCCGATGAGGTCGACCGGATCATGTGGGTGCCGCTCGGTGAACTGTCACGCCCTGATACGTTCCGCGAAGAGTGGTGGGGTGCACCACCGATGGACCGTCCGATCTTCTTCTTCGAGCTCGAAGACGAAACCATCTGGGGCGCAACGGGACGGATGCTGCACCAGTTGCTCCGGCTCGCACATGGGTTGGACGGGCCGGAGCCGCTGGCGTGGTGATTGTCAGGCAGCGGGGATCAGGGCCCGCCAGCCACGCGCACTGCCCCGTAGAACGTCTCTGCCCAGGAGAAGCAGGTCGGTTTGTCGTACCACGGCCGTGACCGGCAATGCGCCTTCATATCGCTGAGGAACTGTTGGTCGACGCGCCGTCGCGACGTGCCGTTCCAGAACCGACCGGAGCGACCGGGAGACGCACAGATCTGCCCCGGTGATCGAGTGTCACACGAATATCGGCGGTCTAATAGCTGCAGGTTGCGGTAGCCGAAGTCGTGGCGACGACACGGTGCACGAAAGTCGAATGTGCGGCCCGTACTGCGAATGCCCGGCGCCGAGCACAAGTCGGTCGATGTGTCGAACCACGGGTCGCCGCGCCCGATGATGGCCATGAAGTCGCCCAGCGAGATGTCGTACAGCAGCCGCTGAACGTACTGCAGGTCTGCATCGGGGTCGTGTCGACCCCGTTGGCCCGCGACCCGTTGGACCGCGACCCGTTGGTGCGCGGGTGCGGCGTGGACAGAGCCGGCGAACGCCGGCAAGAGAGCGGTCAGGACACTCGTGACCGTGACGAGCACGCGGAGAAGAACTCTCATCCGTGCTCCTATGTTGGTGATGCAGTACTCCCCGAGGTTCTCGGGGATGTCGTAGTCAAGCGGTTGGAACGAGTGACTGCAACAATTGCCAGCCCGCCAGCACGTGATGCTCTTCGGTGGTGCGTCCACCGACGGAGAATCGCAACGCAGTGACCCCATCGAGCACCGTGCGCGTGAACAGGGCTTGGCCGGTGGCGTTTGCCGCGTCGATCAGGCCGTCGGTGGCTGCATCGCCCGCGCGAAGGCGCAGGCAGAGCAGGTTCAACTGGTGAGTGGCGACGATCTCGAAGCGGTCGTCGTTGCGAACAAGTTCCGCAAGCTGCTGGGTGAGGTTCACATGGCGGCGGATCATCTGGATTGCGGTTGCCACGCCGCCATCTCGGATCGTCATCCACAGCTTGAGCGAGCGGAATCGTCGGCCGAGCGGTACCTGCCAGTCCCGATAATCGATCGCCGCTCCGGTCTCGGCAGCTTTTGAGCGCAGATACTCCGGCAGAATGCTGAGCGCACCGAGCAACGCGGCGCGATCAGCGGTCCAGAACAGGGTGCAATCGAAGTTGACCCCCATCCATTTGTGCGGATTCGTGCAGTAGCTGTCTGCCAGGTCGAGCCCGTTGTTTACCCAGCGGTACTCGGGTGCCAACGCAGTGATGCCGCTCATCGCTGCATCGACATGCAGCCACATGCCGTTCGCTGTGGCGACAGCAGCGATCTCAGGAGTTGGATCGAATGCCAGCGAGCTGGTCGTGCCGTGCGTCGAACAGACGAAGAACGGATGCCTTCCCGCGGCGAGATCATCGGCCACCATGTGCGCAAATGCGTCGGCTTGCATCGCGAAGTTCTGATCGTGTGGGACGTGTCGGATCTGCTCGGTTCCGATGCCAGCGATTCGTAGGCCCTTTTCGATGCTGGAGTGAGCCTGCGATGTGGCATACGCGATCAACGACGGGTCGGTTCCGGTGCGATTGACCGCGCCACCGGTTGCCCGCCACCGGGCAGCCACGATTGCCGCCAGCGCTGCTTCGCTGGCTGATCCATGGATGACGCCTCCGCCCGTTGCGCTCTGAGAGTGGAATCGCTGCGGTAACCCGAGCAACTCGAGCATCCAGTCGAGCATCAACGTCTCGACCTCTGTACAGGCTGGGCTGGTGACCCAGCTCATCCCCTGCACCCCGAGGCCGGCGGTGAGCAGCTCGGCAAGAATCGACGCGTAGGTGGTGTTACTCGGGAAATAGGCGAAGAAACTCGGATGCTGCCACTGCGTGAGGCCGGGCACGATCACACGGTCGAGATCGGCGATGATGGCGTCGAACGGCTCACGCTCGGCCGGCGGGTGCGGCGGTAGGGCGGCGCGCACATCGCCCGGCGCAACGGTGGAAGCAACGGGGTGCTGTTCGATGCCCTCCACGTAGTCGGCGATCCAGTCGATCAGAGCGTGTCCGTGCTCGCGGAACTCGTCGGGGGTCATGACTCGCACTCTACGAGCCATTGACGGGGACGTATGGTGCTGACCATGCCTGACGACACCGACCCGTTTCGCTTCACCGTGCACACCGCCAGCCCGCGCGGGTTTGCGCAGGCCTACGTGCATGAAGGGGTGGACGGCGTTCCGCTCGTGTGCGTGCACGGCTGGCCGGAATCGAAGCGAATCTTCTGGCGCGTGATCGCCCCGCTGACGGCGGCCGGGTTCGAGGTGATCGTGCCCGATCTGCGCGGATTCGGCGACAGTGGTCTAGGGCCGGATGGATTCCACGACGTGCCGGCGCATGCGCATGACCTGTATGCGCTGGTGCACGACCATCTCGGCCACGACCGTGTGGTGTTGGTCGGTGGAGATCTTGGCGGCCCAGTGATCCAGGATCTTGCGCTGCGCTATCCCGACTGGGTCGACCGGATGGTGCTGTTCAACAGCCCGCTACCGTTCCTCAAGAATCGCATGGCCGACATCACCGGTACTCGCCCGGCGCGCGAGGCCGCTGACTACTTCCTCCGCCAGGGGATCGACCCCGATGGTCTCGCCTCCGAGTTGGCAACACCCGATCAGCGCGAGCGATACATCGCCACGTTCTACACGAGCCGGTTCTGGGCGCATCCCGGCAAGTTCACTCCTGAGGCGGTCGGGTTCCACACACAGCCGTTTCGCTCGGCGGAGCAGTTAAGGGCCAGCTTCGGCGGCTACGAGAGTGCGTTTTCTGCCTCGGCGCGCAGTGAGCCATCGTTACTCGGTCGTAACGAGCACACCCGAACGTTGGTACTCCACGGCACGAGCGATCATGTGATCTATCCGGCGTTCGACCGGATGGCCGCCGAGGTATTTGCCGACCATGTTGGGCCGTTCTTGTTGCGCGACTGCGGCCATTTCGTCCCGTGGGAAGCGCCGCACGCGCTGGTGAGCGGCACAGCCGCATTCTGCAGCGATCTGCTGTCAGTTGGCCGGTGAACTCCCGCGGTCCTGGTTCTGGTTCTGGTCGCGGCGGCGGACACTGTGGAAGATCCGCCATCCGATGAATGCCATCCCGAGCATCAGCAGTCCGAATAGCAGCCCCTGACGCCATCCGCCCTGCAGTTCGCTCCCGCAGTTTGGCCGCGGTAGCGAACTGACGCACGTGCTCAGGTTCTGATCTGCGGGGATGAACGGGTTGTCGGCCACACCGCCACCGTCGGCTGCCGCAGACGTGTTGACGGTGGCGGGGTGTGGAGTTGCCATTCCGCCGCACCCGGCAACGCCGAACCCTGCAACACCGAACCCTGCAACACCGAACGACAGAGTTGCAGCGGCGAGCAGCACACGAAACTTCACCGCCCCATCGTGCCAGCGGAGCGCCCGGAATCGGTCGTCCGGAAGAAATCGGTGTCGGGCGTACCCCGGCCGCGTACCCCCAACCCCTACCATCACTGCCATGTCCGCAGGTGTCGATCGTCCCGTACTCGTTGTCGACTTCGGGGCGCAGTACGCGCAACTCATCGCCCGGCGCGTACGCGAACTGAATGTGTACTCCGAGATCGTGCCGCACCGCATCACCGCGGCCGAGGTACTGGACAAAGCCCCCGGAGCGATCATCTTGTCCGGCGGGCCGAAGAGTGTTCATGTCGAGGGTGCCCCCTCGCTCGACCCGGCAATCTACGAACTCGGCATCCCGATCCTCGGCATCTGTTACGGAGCGCAGTTGATCGCACAGCAACTCGGCGGCACCGTCGGGCGAGGGTCCCGTGGTGAGTACGGTCGCGCCCGGGCGTCGCGTATCGCTGACTCGGTTTCGACCCTCCTGCATGGCGGCATTCCGGCCGAGCAAGACGTGTGGATGAGCCACTTCGATGCTGTGACGGTTGTGCCGCCAGGGTTCGTCGCCACGGCCAGCACCCCCGACGCACCGGTGGCGGCGCTGGAGGACCCGGTCCGCAAAATCTGGGGCGTGCAGTGGCACCCCGAGGTGGTGCATACGCCGTTCGGGATGGCGGTGTTGCAGCAGTTCTTGCATGACCTGGCCGGCTGTGCCCCATCGTGGACGATGGGGTCGATCATCGACGATCAGATCGCTGTGGTCCGCACCCAGGTAGGCGACCGGCGCGTGATCTGTGCGCTCAGCGGTGGCGTCGACTCTGCGGTGGCCGCTGCGCTGGTTCATCGCGCGATCGGCCATCAACTCACCTGTATCTACGTCGACACCGGCCTGATGCGACTGAACGAAAGCGATCAGGTGGTCGAGACATTCCGCCGCAACATGGGCATCGAACTCATCCACGTCGACGCCGGCGAACGGTACTTCGACAAGCTGGCCGGTGTCACCGACCCAGAGGCGAAGCGCAAGATCATCGGCGAGTTGTTCGTGCGGATCTTCGAAGAGCACATCGACGAACTCGGCGATGCCGGGTTTCTTGTACAAGGCACGCTGTATCCGGATGTGATCGAAAGCGGCGGTAGCGACGGCACAGCGGCGGTGATCAAGAGCCACCACAACGTCGGTGGGCTGCCGAAGGACATGCGACTCGAACTGGTCGAGCCATTGAGGGCGTTGTTCAAAGATGAGGTTCGCCGGCTCGGCCACGAGCTCGGCCTGCCCGACGAGATCGTGCTCCGCCAGCCGTTTCCCGGGCCCGGGCTTGGGGTGCGGATCATCGGCGAGGTCACCCCCGAGCGGGTCGCGATCTTGCAGCATGCCGACGCAATCGTGCGCGATGAGGTCGCGAAGGCGGGGTTGGAACGCGAGTTGTGGCAGGCATTTGCGGTGCTCGCCGACATTCGTTCCGTCGGGGTCATGGGCGACGAGCGCACGTACGCCCATCCGATCATCATCAGGGCGGTCACGAGCGACGACGCGATGACGGCCGATTGGGCCCGGCTGCCCTATGACCTCCTCGAGTCGATGTCCAGCCGTATCATTAATGAGGTCAGCGGTGTCAACCGGGTGGCGTACGACATCACGTCGAAGCCGCCCGGCACCATCGAATGGGAATAGGCACGGGTTCGGTCACGGCGATGCAGGACGAATTGGCAGATCTGGCGGCCGAGACCGCGCGGGAGACGCAGGCCGACGAAGAGGCCGACCATGGACCCGACGACGGGTTCGTTGCGGACGAGTCGGCGTCCGAACTCGGCATCGTCGCCGATCTGCGTCGGCGACGCGCGCGACGGGTTCGCGGGCGTACCGTGCGGCGGTGGGTGGTGCGGATCGTGATCGTTGCGATGGTTCCCGTGGCGTGGTCGTATGGGACGGCATTGACCGGTCCGGGGCACGACAGCCTCAAGGCCCGGACGGTGGAGTGGGCGCGTGACAACCATCTCGGATGGGCAGTCGACAGCGCCGAACGGTGGTGGTTCGCGCGCCATCAGGCACGGGTCGGTGGGGTCCCCGATGCGGGTGCCGGTCCCGCCGTGATCACCGTCTTGCCCAACGCGAATCCCGCGATTTCCTCGATTCCGTCGGGCACGACCGCCGCGCCGGTTCCGCCGGTCTCAGCGACCGTCGCTGCTGGTTCCACAGTGACGTCGACGGCGCAACCGTCGACAACATCCACCGTGAGCCCATCGACCACTACCCCGGGCCCAGTACATCTCGTTGTTCCCGCGCCGCTCGTCACACCGGCGGCCGAACCGATGCCGGGCGAGGGTCAATGGATCCCGTTCGGGCCAATCGTCGACGGTGTCCAAGGCGCGTATGTCACCTCGATCCGTCCCGATGCGGTCCACACATCGGTCCTCGACGCGATCATCTGGATCGATCCGACGGTGCTGCGGTTGCGCCAGTACCCGGGGATCAAGATTCCGGGTGCACCCTGGGATCGCCCCGCAAATGTAGAGCCTGAACGCCAAGCGCAACTCGTCGCTGCCTTTGCCGGCGGGTTTCGGCTCAATGATTCCCACGGCGGAATGATCCTCGGGCACCGCACACTCAAGGATCTGCGCGTCGGTGGCGCGACGTTCGCGATCGACGACAACGGAATGCCGAATATCGGAGCGTGGGGCACCGACATCGTCGACTCTCCGACCCTCGATTCGGCCCGCCAGAGCCTTGACCCGATCGTCATCGACGGGGCACCTGCCTCTGATCTCGCGACCGACGACAACACGAAGTGGGGCTTCACCGGTCCCGACAACCGCAGCGCGGTATGGCGTTCCGCGGCAGGGATTCGTGCCGACGGCTCGTTGATCTGGATCGGGGGGGACGGATTCACGATCGAGACGTTGGCCGAGACATTGGTAAGGGCTGGTGCCGTGCGGGGCATGCAGCTCGAGATCAATCGAGAATGGGTCCAGCTGAACACGTACACGCTCGGCGCTGACGGACAGGTCCACGGGCAGCTGTTGCTCAAGGGGATGGAACACACCGGCGACCGGTGGCTCACCCAGGACACCCGCGACTTCATGGCCGTGTTCACCCGCTAGTGCGGAGGGTCTGTTCTGCTCACCTTCGCTGAGCCTGACGAATGGTCAAGGATTCGCGTTGACTTCGACACCCATTCGTAATATTTGGTAGCGTTGCGGGCGTCATGCGGACCGGTCCACGTACCTCCTCCTTGACGGCTGTGCTTGTGGCCGGGCTAGTGGTCGTGCTTTTCGTCGGGGGCACGGTGGTTCCCCGTGCAGTTGCCGATGATGGTGTCGATCAGGCGAAGCAGAAGGTCGACCAACTCGCTCAGCAGCTCAACAACCTCGACAATCGCATCGGCCAACTGGACGAAGACCACGCAGCAGCGCTCGACCATATCGATACACTCAGCGTCGAAATAGCTCAGCAAGAGGGTCGGATCCGCGACCAACAGGTGATCCTCGCCCAGCTCCAAGGTCAGCTCACGTCGATCGCGATCGACAAGTTCACATCCGGCGGGGCCTCGGGGTTGGCACCGCTGTTTTCTACGCCACGGGCGTTCACCGACAGTCTGCAACGTGGCGAGTTGACGCGTGTTGCGCTCGACCAGGGAGCCGGCACGAGCGACGACCTGAACCTGTTGATCACCGATCTTGCCGCCGAGCAGCAGGCGCTCGATGCCAACAAGGCCCAGCAGGCGCAGTTGGCTGCCCAGCTCGAGCAGCAGCAGCAGCAGGGCGAGCAGCTCTCCGCAGAACTGCAACAGCAACTGTCGGAGGCGAAAGCGCAGTACGGCGAGGCTGTAGTGCTGGCTCAAGAGCGCCTTGCCGAGCAGGCTGCGGCGGCGGCCCGGGCTCGGGCTGCCGAGCAGGCTGCGGTGCAACAGGCAGCAGCACGGCGTGCAGCCGCTGCGCAACCGCGCGGCGGGGGCAGCGCAAGCACCGCGGGCAATGGTGGCGGCGTATCCAACGGCGGGTCTGCCAGCAGCGGGTCGTCAGGCAGCGGGTCGTCAGGCAGCGGGTCGTCGGGCAGCGGGTCGTCAGGCAATAGTGGTGATAATTCCGGCGGCGGCAGCGGTTCCGGCGCCACCGGTGGCGGGTCGAGTGACTCCGGTGGGTCCAGTGTCCCGCCGCCTTCGTCGCGCGCCGGTATGGCCGTCGCTGCGGCACAGTCACAGCTCGGTGTGCCGTACCAGTTCGGTAAGGAATCGCCGGGTGTTGCGTTCGACTGTTCGGGCCTCACCAAGTACGCATGGGGTCAAGCCGGGGCGTCGCTTCCACATCAATCCGGTCAGCAGTTCGCCTCGACTCCACACGTGCCCATCGACCAGATCCAACCAGGCGACCTCATTTTCTACGGCAGCCCGATCGGTCATGTGGCGATCTACATCGGCAACGGCCTGCTGATCCATGCACCTGCAAGCGGCGATGTGGTCAAGGTTGCGGCGGTCAACTTCGCCCACATCATCGGGGTCGCGCGCCCGGGCTGAAGCCGGGTACGGTGGGCCGCCATGTCGACCCCCGACTTCATCGCCCCATTCTCCAGTGCCGATCCACCAGGGATCCAGGTCGACCCGGTCAGCCGCTGGCTCAGTGATCACATCGACGGTGCTGTTGCGCCGTTCACCTGGGATCTGATCGCCGGTGGCCGTTCCAATCTCACGTTCTGTGTGACGGGCGCCGATGGCACCCGGTTCGTGCTGCGTCGCCCACCCCTCGGCCACGTGCTCGCCACAGCGCACGACATGGCCCGTGAGTACAAGGTGATCACTGCGGTGGGTCTGACCGACGTGCCGGTGCCGCGCACCCTGGGGCTGTGTATCGACATCGATGTGAATGGGGCCCCGTTCTATGTTATGGCGTATGTCGATGGTGTTGTGCTCGACAGTGTCGACAAGGGTGCGCAGGTAGCCGTAGAACTGCGGCGTCCGCTCAGCGAGCACCTCGTCGACGTGCTCGCCGATTTGCACGCTGTCGACATCGATGCGGTCGGACTCGGTGATTTCGCCAAGCGCGACGGCTACGTCGAGCGACAGGTGAAGCGGTGGAGCACCCAGTGGGAGAACTCCAAGACTCGTGAACTGCCTGCCATCGACGAGGTCGCCGTGGCACTACGCAGCCGGATCCCGGTCCAGCATGGTGTGTCGATCGCTCATGGCGACTACCGGTTCGGCAACTGCCTGTCCAACGTCACCACCGGTCGTATCGCTGCTGTGCTCGATTGGGAGCTGTGCACGCTCGGCGACCCGCTTGCCGACGTCGGGTATCTCGGCGTGTACTGGTTCGATGGCGAGGATTCGAACCTGCGCAGCAACGATCCCACCCCGGCTGGCGGCTACCCCCTGTACACTGACCTGCTCGAGCGGTACGCCCTTCGCACCGGTCGCGATTTGTCGGGTATCGACTACTACGTCGCGTTCGCCTGTTGGCGGCTCGCGGTCATCAGCGAAGGCGTGTATGCGCGCTACCTGCATGGTGCGATGGGCGATCAGTTGGCCGACATCGAGCAGTTCAAGATCGGTGTCGATGGCCTCGCCGAGCGGGCTCTACGAGCAGTACGGAGATTGGGATGAGTAACGTGTTGACCGACTGGACCACAGGTTCGTTTACCGCAGCTGGGTTCACGCGCCCCACATATCGGCGTGGCAGCGGACCGGGAGTGATCATCGTGCACGAGATCCCGGGTATCACGCCCAAGGTCACCGCGTTTGCCGACGATGTCGTCGATGCCGGGTTCACCGTAGTGATGCCGTCGCTCGTCGGCACTCCCGGTAAGGACGTCGGCGGCCCGTACCTGGCCTCGTCGATGCTGAAGGTCTGCGTCGCTCGCGAGTTCACGACCATGGCGCTGAACCAGACATCACCGATCATCGGCTTCCTGCGCGCGCTGGCGCGGTCGCTGCATCATGATGTCGGTGGGCTAGGTGTCGGCGCGATCGGGATGTGTTTCAGTGGTGGTTTCGCGCTGGGGATGATGCTCGACGACATCATGGTTGCTCCCGTTCTGTCTCAGCCGTCGATGCCGTTCGCGGTGGGCAAGAAAGCGCGTGGAGCCGACCTCAACCTGTCGCCCGACGACCGGATGGTCATCGCCCAACGTGCCTCCGACGGCTGCCAGGTACTAGGGCTGCGGTTCACCGGCGACAAACTCGTCGGTTCGCGATTCGACACGCTGCGCGAGTTGCTCGGCGATGCATTCATCGCCGTCGAGTTGCCCAGCGCCGCCAAGAACGATCATTCGGTGCTCACCGAGCAGCGCGATGAGCCGAGTGTTCAGCGCGTACTTGAGTTCCTCCGAGACAAGTTGCAACCCGGCTGACCCCCCTCCACCACCAGCTTTGGTCGTGAGATGTCGCTCAGCG
>JANYDH010000046.1 GCA_025359865.1 Actinomycetes bacterium
GAAGGCTATGCGGGCAGGATCGCGTCGACTTACATGTCGCCAGCGCCGATAACTCGACGCGACTCCTCCCAGAACGGCGCAACGGGCAGGATCGCGTCGACTTTCATGTCGCCAGCGCCGATAACTCGACGCGACTTGGCACCGCAACAGCGGGTAGGCCCGGCGGGCGAGCTGTCAGTCGCCGACGTTGAGCCGACTTGTGCGGCACAATCACGAGTTCAGCAACAACCATGACCCCGTTGCCGACAACACGACCAGACGGCCAACCTCACCCCCCACACCACCAAACAGCATTGTGCGACAGCCTGTCAGCAACAACCAAACGCCAAACGTCGAGAGGCGCTACCGATCCTGGAGCACGTACACACCCGCGATGGTGAAGTCACCGACCCACGGGTGGTGGGCCAGCGCTCTCATCGTAGCGGCATCGATCGACCCGTTCGGGTGGACGTAGAACAGATCGTCACCGGGTCGAGGGGCGCACCCAGTGTTCGTCAACGCTGCGAGAACATGGCCGCCATCATCCACGCGGACCAGTGCAGTTGCCGGTACTTGGAGCGTGATGTCTTGCTGCAACGCGCCAGTGGTCGACGCCTGTTCAAAGTGGCCTGTGTCGTTCAAACCACTGCTACACCCGGGGCGTTCGACAAGCGGCCGCGACCGGGTTGTGTCGCTGCGGGCACCTGCATGACCAAGCGTTCCGAACAGGAGTAGGCCGGCGCACATCGTCGCAGCGGCGGACCCGACCCGAGTCTTGGTAGAGAGTGCCAACGGTTCCTTTCGGCCCGACCACGTTGGTCTGCACCTCTACGTCGGCACTCACGTCGTAGAAGTTGACCCGACCAACGATCTCTTGAGAGATTCGTGAGAGTCCAGGATCGGTGCCTCATCTGATGATGTGGCGTCGATCACCGCACCGACCGGATCCGCGCTGGAGCGTTTGGCTTGACGCACGATGCGGCGCCGCACGACCCAGCGGAGGATGAGGAGGAAGACGTTGAAGACCACTACCAGAATCATCACGATCAGCAAGATAGGCCGGTGACGAGTGGTGCTCGTCGAGTTCACAGTGGGTCCGGCGCCAGAGACAGCGACCCTCCATTCGACGCTGCCGAACAGTGGTGCCGGCACGACGGCGACAATGGTTTGCTGCCACGTTTGGCCGACCCCGAGCAGTTCCGGGTCGGCGAAGTCGAGGGTCACCAGGCTGTCATCGGCGGCGCGCCGGCCAGCCGAACCAGAAGCCTTCACCTGTTTGAGTGGCGTGGTCGATCGGTTCTTCACCGTCAACGTGACCTCGTAGCTGGTCGGCCCGCCAAGCGCGGAACGAACCGCTTTGACCAGGCCCTGCGGTGCTTCGCGGGCTCTGATCGACACGTCGAATAGCTCGCCGATGACTGCCGGATCGACCAATGGTCGAACCGGATGTCCGGTCACGACAAGTGGGGTGATCGCGACTTCACTGGTGTCGCTTCCGACGACCCTGATGACGCAGGGACAGTCCGCCGGTGGCGCTGCGACCGGCATCTCCAACACCAACGGACCATCGCCGCCGGGGATCTCGACACCCTCACTACCTGCCATGTTGCAGTCAGTCGAACCACGTCGCGCCTCGTTACCGCAGATCGAGATCGTGACGTACGGCGAGGCGAACCCGTCGATGGTCAGCACCACGCTTCGACCTGGCTCTACCGATGCACGGCTGGAACTCACCGCCGGTCCGCTGATGAGGGGGTCAGGCCCCGGTGGAGGCGCGACTACAAAGGCCATCGGTAGCGCAAACGCGAGCATCGTCCTCCGGGCCAGCCAGCGGTAGTGACCCATGGCTACTGGTGCTGCGGCTCGAGAACCGGCAGCTCGTCCTGCGACTCGCCATCGGAGATGACGATCGCCGCCGCGACCCCGGCCGAGGCCTCCTTGTGGCGACGGTACCTTCGCCGGGCCATCACACCGAGGAGCAGCACGATCAGCACCATCAGCACGGTGATCGGCGGGGCGAACGTTCGATCGTCTCCGGTCGCGACATCTGCGCCGCCAGTGACACCCGGGCGGATGGACTCGATTCGTACGGTCGTCGAGACCAGCATCGTTGCAGGAACATCGTTCAGCTTCGCCGTCACGGTGACGTCCTGGCCGGGGAGCAGTTCGGTCAACTTCGCCAGGGTGATGGTTCGCTCGCCGATCCCGAACGGCCCGGCGACGGTCACGGTCGGAGTGCCGCCCAGGCGAACGTTGCCGCGGTTCTCGACGCGAAACGTGACGTCGGCAGATCCGGCAAGTGAGTTCAGGGCATGGTGGTACGTGGTGTCCAATGCAGTGACGGCGAGGTCCGGCGTGAGCGGGCCGTCGACCTGGACGTACAAGCGGGTGCCGGTGCGACGGTCGACGTTGACGATCTTGCCGTCGCCGTTGTCGCTGACGGCGATGTTCGACGCCACCACCGCGCCAACGTGGTCGCCGGGTGTGGCATCGATCGGAACCGTGATCGTGATCGGGATGGTCGCCTGCTTGCCGGGCGGCAGGACGATGCCGGATTGTGCCACGTTCACCCAAGAGCCGGCATCGACGGGGACCTGGCCACCGGGGAGCAGGTCGAAATCACCTTCGTCGTTGTTGAAGGCGTCGGTCGCATAGACCTTGAAGTCCATCGGCACGTTGCCGAGGTTGTAGACGATCACGGTGTCATTGACCACGGAGCCGGCCGCGACCTGGTACGACAGGTTCGGCCGACTGCCAGCTTGATCCCCGTTTGCGGAGCCACCCGGTGTCAGCGTCCAGCTCTGCACCAACTCGATCGGCGCCTCGCCGGCAGCCGGTGTCGCGTCTCCAGCGCCAAGGGTCGTGTCGCCTGTGGCCGGCGACGTCTCGGTAGGAGTTGGTGCCGGGGTCGTCGGTGGCGTACCGGCGAACGCGGGGCCTGCAAAGGTACCCAACCACAACAGTGCGGCTGCTGTGCTGATGGACTGAAACCGGCGATGTCGTCTGGCGTTCATGTGGTGTTCGCTGCCTTCTGAGCGTTTGAGCACGAGTGGTACTGAGTACGGCGGCGTACTGAACGGGAGCGTAACGACGGCGGCATGACTGCCGGATGGCGTCGAGGTGAACAGTTGTGGTCGGACAACGCCAACGGTGGTGCGAGGCGACCGAAGCCGTCTCACACCACCGACAAGGTGCGTTGGAATTTCTTCGTTACCGTTACCGAATCACACGGTTGTGAAGGTCAACGTTCCGGTGTACGTACCGGAGTTGGCGCTCACCGGAATCAACAGCCGCAAGCGGGCGTCGATCACGGCCATGCCGAGGCTGCCGGTACCGCCTGGGGCGGTGCCGGCGAAGGCGGCCGATTTGGCCAACGACTGCGACTGAGTCGTGTTGACGTCGTTCGAGGCAGCACCGAGACCGGTTGTCGAAGCAGTCGAGGTTGCCTCGCGGACACCACCGGGCAGGACCACCATGTCGTAGCCGTCCAGGTTGGGGGCTGAGTCGTAGGTGACCTCAGGGTTCCAGCCGAGCAGGTTGCCGCTGAACGAGTCGCCGCCACCAGTGCGGGTGAAGGTGCTCATCCGACCGTTGAGAGTCCAGCCACCATCGACGTCTTGGGTGTTGACGACGGTGATCTGGGCCATGCGACCCGTCGCCGTGAAGTACTGACCGGCCTTCGGACCACTGGTGATCAGCTTGCCCGTGCCAAGATCGATACCACAACGCGTGGGGTAGCTCGGATTCGGCAACCCGGTAACTGCGTCAACGGGGTACGGATATCCGCCAAACACCGGGTCCCCGCTGCCACCAACGGTGAGCAACGGAGCCGAACCTGTAGGCAAGCCTCCGAAGGTGTAGCCGGTTGTGGCGTCCACCGGATCAGCAGTGGCCGGGCTAGCCAGCAACAAAGCCAGCGGGCCGAATACGTTGTCCGAGACAGCGGCCGCCGAACCGTAGACACCGCAGCGCTGTGTCAACACCAGTGCACCGGCCGGACGGACGACCATCAGGTCTTGAATCAGGGTCTGTGCATTGTTCGATGACGCCGATGCAGCATTCGAGACTGCGCCCACGTAGATAACCGGCGTGTAGATGGCCTGCACCGTGAACGAGTACGACCCGCCCGGGGCAGGCACGTTGAGGGTGTTAACGCCAGCAACTGCGGAGAAAGGCGAACCAGCCACCGTCGGAGTCGCGATGACCGTGTAGCCGCTCAGCGTGGCAGCGCCAGGAGCGACGGGCGTAGTCCAGCTCAAGACGACCTGACCGACACCGGACGTGGCAGTCAACACCGGTGCACCAATCACCGGCGGGCTCGGCGTACCGTTTACAGTATTCGAATTCACACTCGTGCCGACGCCATTGGCCCCGGTAACGGTCACGGCGTAGCTAGTGCCGTTGACGAGACCCGTCAGCGTGAATGCGCCAACAGCAGCAACCGGCACGGTCACCGTGGGTCCGCTCGCCGGAACGGCAGTCACCGTGTATCCGGTCGTGGTCGGCGTAGACAGTGCGGCCGTGAACGAGCCGCCCAACGTCTGGTCACCGGGAGTCAGTGTCCCGGCGAGTACCGGCGCCACCGGCGCTGCTCCGGCGCCAAGGGCGTAGGTAAACCCTGTCGCTGTGACGTTTCCGATCGTAATCGCCGTCTCCCAATACTTGCCGGCGTCCAAAGCTCCGGCTTGTGTGCACGCGAAGCCGATCTTGTACGCACCGTCGACGAGTCCGACGGCACCGATCAACGACGACAATGACATCGTCGGAATCCCCGAGATCAACCCGAGAGGGCTCGACGCAGGGTTTCTGTTGAGAATCGGGGTGCCAACACTGTCATACAACGGTGAGACGAACTGACCAGCTACTGCGTTCGGCCCGCTGGCGTAGGTCAACGTCGATGCATCGACGGCGGCCGACACGAAGAAGGTCTGCCAACGGTATGCAGGCACGCCCGAGCCGCTGCCGGTACACGATGCGCCGACGGGCGGGGTCAAGGTGAAGATCGTGTTGGCAGTTCCGGTAGAGGCCACCAACACGTTGGTTCCCAATGCCGGCGCTGCGGCGGCGTTGGTTGTGATCAGGCCTACCGTTGCAACGGCGAGCGCCGCTGCAACAGCTGCGAACCTGGTGAATTTTGTCTGCATCGAAGATCGTTTCCTTTCAAGAGGTGAAGTGATGTGGTGACTGGACTTCTGCGACGGGATCATGAGGCACCTGACGTCCAGGAGCCCTTGAGCGCTGTCGAACCGCAACTGGCGTTGGCAAGAAAGCCGAACTGATTGATCGTCGTGGTCGCGGAGCAGAGCGCCGAAGTAGCGCCCACGAAGATCGCCTTGATCGCTGCATTGCCGGGGCCGGTAGCGACGGAGGTCGGGAGCACGTTGTAGACGTTGCGACCGAACACACTGTCGGCATAGAAGGCCGAGACGGGGGTGAGGGATGTCCCAGAGGCAGCAACCGGCGCGCCGAGGTTCACGGCTGAGCCGTTGTCACTGATTGCGCCGATTCCGACGTTGACCGAGGCGGGAACGGTGCCGGGAGCAACGCCGTTACCGACTGCGATGTACGATCCGGCCGAAAAGCCGATGATTACTTGGGCGCCGGCCGGGAGGCCAGCGGCATCGCCGCGAAGCTTCAAGAGGAGGGCGTCGTTCTCCTGAGAGCGAACTCCTGTTCCGAGCAAGTTGTTGCAGGTCGTCGTCGCGGTGTTTTCCTGAGTCGTAGTCGCTGTCGTGACGGTGTTCCAAAACTTGTACGAGCCAGAGCCGGTCTGGATACCGCAGGGCACGATCAGGACTCCACCGATCGTCTGCGGTCCAGTGGTGAACAACGTCGTCAGCTGCGCTCGGGTCAGGGAAGTGACCGGGCTGCCTGCGGCACGGTAGTAGCCGAAGCTCATTGCATCACGGCCGAACGGGACGAAGGTCACATTGGTGCCGAGATCGCCCGATGCGGGGCCGGACGATGATCGCGCGAAGTCGACCTGTCCGGAGATGTCCACGGCAGTTGCGCAGATTGGCAACGTCGAACTGCTGCCGACGATAGCGCTTCCAGTCCAACCAGTTACGGACAGGCCACTTGACGCGTACAGCGCCTTCTGCCCGGCACCGGAACCATTGGGACGGGTGAAAGTCGGGCCGCCGAGCTTGGCGGTGATGCAAGTGTCGGCAAGTCCAGCCGGAACAGCAGCATCGAACGAGACGACCTGCTTGTTGCCCGTCGCTACACCGCTGTTCACCGGCGTGTAGTAGACGCCGTTGGTAAAGCCCGCAGCAGCGTTCATGATGTCTTGAACCGTGTCGGAACCTACACCAACGAATGCGTCGTATTGCTTGGGATCTGCATGCGCGGATTGCGCCAGTAGAGAGCCGCCCAAGGCGGCTGTGAGTGCGAGGCCAGTGGCCAATCGCTTTGTTCGTGTCGTCGACATGGTGATGTGGGGAGTCCCTTCGAGTGGCGGAGTTGCACCGACTTCCGATCGGTGCGTGGCAATCTTTACTCTGCCCAAACGAAGCCCAGATGGCCTCGAGATGAACACTGAACGTGGTCGCCGAGTGTTCATCCGGCGGACACCTGTGGTGCCACAGGCGGCAACCTGGAATCAGCCGAAACGGCCATTCACGTAGTCGTTGGTCCGCGAATCCTGCGGTGAGCCGAACATCGCCGATGTCGGACCATGCTCGACGATCACCCCGGGCGTGCCGTGCTCAGCCAAGAAGAACGCACAACGATTCGACACGCGCACGGCCTGCTGCATGTTGTGGGTCACGATCACGATCGTCACTTCCGACACCAACTGCATCACGGTCTCTTCGATTCTTCGTGTCGACGTCGGATCGAGTGCCGAGCACGGTTCGTCCATCAGCAACACCCGTGGCCTGATAGCCAGCGCACGAGCGATACACAGGCGCTGCTGCTGCCCGCCAGAGAGTCCACCACCCGGCTGGCGGAGCCGGTCACGAACCTCGGTCCACAGTCCAGCCTTGGTGAGGCACGACTCGACGATCTCGTCCTTGACGTGGGCGCTGGCCTTGACCCCGGTGAGCCGCAGGCTGGCGAGCACGTTGTCGTAGATCGACATCGCCGGGAACGGATTCGGTTTCTGGAAGACCATCCCGATCTCACGACGCGCGTCGGTCAGCTTGCGGTTCGCGTCGTAGATGTCGTGGCCGTCGAGCAGTACCTCACCGGCCATCGCTGCCGACGGGATCATTTCATGCATCCGGTTGAGAATCCGCAAGAACGTCGATTTACCGCATCCGGATGGTCCGATCAACGCCGTCACTTCGCCGGCAGCCATGTCCAGAGACACTCGGTCGAGCACTTGGTGTGTACCGAACCAGGCCGAGATGTCGCGGGCGTCGATCCCGGTGAGCGTCGACGTGACGTGCTCCGCCACTGCCGTGGGGTTCGTCGCTGTGACCAGTAACGCTGGTGCGGCAAGTTCGGCTGGCGGCTCCATGACGAAGGCGGCTGACACGAAGGGATCCTGCTTCTCCGGGCGTTGCTGGTGACGCACTTCCCCGCCCGAAAGACGAGCCAACACACCGCGGAACTCGTCTACGCGCTCGACCGGCACAGTGACCCCGAAGTCGGAGATCCCGGGTGCCACGAATATCGTCCACGCCGCGTCAGCACCATGAATGACCATCGTGAGGTCGGCGACGAGCCACGACCACACGATGTCGCCTTCTGTGGCGACGATTCGGCTTTCGGTCACGGTCACGTCGGCTGGGTGCAACTCCGTCACCACTGCGTCCGGTCCGAGAACATCACCATCCACCAGTTGCACGACGGCCGAACGCGGAAATGAGGCCAGCTCCACATCGGGCCGGCGTACATTGACCAAAGCGGTGACCACGGACGTTTGGATCGATTCAAAGTTCACTACGCAAGCTCCTCAACACAGGCACAACACTGGCAATGGATTCGTTCACAACAAGTTGGGCAAAAGCCGGGCAGCCTCACCCGACGCGGCCAGACCGACAAGCACCAGCGGGGGAAGGAACACCACCCAGGTTTGGGCGCGTCCCCAACGGTGCCAGGCCCACACGACACACAGCGACAACGCGATCAATGCCTGCATCCAGAGCGCAAGGGCCCACATGGTACGAGCATCGCCCGCCATCACCCGTTCCTCAGCTGGAAGTGCGGAAGTGCTCACGATCGGCGCAGCGCCAACGGCGGCAGCGCCGACGAGGTCGGCATCAACTCGCAGCACGCCCGACGGCAGAAACGACGCGCCGGCGGTGGTAACGAGTAGCAACCGGCTCGCTCCAGAAGCAGGGGCGGCAGGAGCCAGCGAGCCCTCAGGCCGCACGCCGAGCACGCGGAACTCAAAGACACCTTGGCCGGTGGTGACCCTGATCAGCGCTCCGACAGCCAACTCGTTGATGTCGGCGAATGGACCACCGAATGCGGCTCGACGGCCATACACCACGCTGGTGCCGACCTGCCCCGGTAGGGGCGTATCGCGCCTGTGCCCTGGCCCATCAAACAACGCGCTCGACGTCGTGCCCTGCGCGACCACCTGCTGGAGCCCCAGGGAGGGGATCTCCAAGTAGGCGACCGATGTACCGATTGGGAGCTCGCGTCCCTCGTCGTCGGTAGGCCCGATCGGGGCGGTGCCCGTAGCGAGTTCAGCCCGGAAGCTGTCGAACGCTCGGCCTTGAGCCGCTGACTGCTGCAACGCGCTGACCAACACCAGTTGGAGCAGCAACGTTGTCGACAGCACGAAGACGAGCACAAGAGTCGCCCGGATGAGTTGCAGACGCGGACTCAGCGGCGGCGCGTCACCACGGGCCGCCGCCGGACCCGGCTCCGGCTTGCGTGGCCCTAGTTCCCAGCGTTGCGGCCATGATGCTCGTGTACGGCCCAGCATCACCGGCGCAGTCATCGGGTCTCGCGCTGGATCACCTTGAGCGGCCGCGACAACAACACGGCCATCCGACCGAACACGAGCAGGAGGAGCCCCCACACGATGAGCGGAACAGGTGATGATCCGGTGACGACAAGTGTGGTGTTGTTTCCCGATCCGGACGATGGGAATCCGGACGACGGGAATCCGCTCGGTGTCGCAGGTGTCGGACCCGGGTCGGAGCCGATCCCACCAACTGGGGAGGAGGCAAGCACCACCGTCGTGTTCACGCCGGTCGTGCTCACACCGGGTGCAGTCGCGACGATGGCAGGCGCGCCTGGATCGGTGGCAATTCCGAGTGTGGAGTTCGAGTCACCGCGCCCGTTATCACGGATCGTGACCGACAACGCGTTTGCAGCGATCTTGGCGCCGGTCTCACCATCCCAAGGGAACGGTTGCCATGCTCCACCGACCAGCTTGAAGTAGTCCGTGGCAACCTGCGGCAACGTCACGGTGAAGGTGACAAGCGCACCCGGGGCCGTTGTCGCCGAGAACGAGAGTTGACCGAATGGGAAGCTCATCCCTGCTGGCGCAGGCACCTGGGGGGTCACGGTCGAAAATGCGGTCAGGGTTGCACCCGCCGATACCCCGATCGACGCGGCCCCAACCGGGGTGGTGATCTGTGTGGGCGCCGCTGCGCCCGGCACGCATGGCACCGTCGTGGTCGTTGTCGGCGTCGTGGTCGTGGTCGTCGAACCGGCAACGGTCGTCGTCGAACCGGCAACGGTGGTCGTCGAAGCCGGTGCGGTCGTCGTCGAAGCCGGCGAAGTCGTCGTGCTCGCAGAAGCGGTTGTCGCACAGGCGACCGTCGTAGTAGTTGCGGCCGATGTCGTCGTCGTGCTCTTCACCGTCGTCGTCGTAGCGGCCGCCGTTGTCGTCGTCGCAGCCGCCGTCGTCGTGGTGCTCTTCACCGTCGTCGTTGTGGCAGCCGCCGTCGTTGTGGCAGCCGCCGTCGTCGTGGCAGCCGCCGTCGTCGTCGACCCAGCCGCCGTCGTCGTCACCGCGGCCGTCGTCGTGGTGGTCGCCGCGGCCGTCGTCGTGGTCGCCGAACCTGTTGACGAGTCCGTCCAAGTGAAACCGGTCGGCTTGTTCGGGTCGGCAGCGATGACAATTGATGCCTCCCAATACTTGCCGGCGTCGAGCGCTCCGGCCTGCGTGCAAGCAAACCCGATCTTGTAGCTGCCCGGAGGCGGGGCGAACCCGATCAATGCGCCGAACGACATCGTCGGAATCCCCGAGATCAACCCGAGAGGGCTCGCCGAGGGGTTCTTGTTGATGATCGATGTGCCAACGTTGTCGTACAGGGACGAGACGAACGCACCGCTGACAACTTGGTTTGGTCCTGACGCGTAGGTGAGTGATGACGCGTCGACCGTAGCCGCCACGAAGTAGGTCTGCCAGCGATATGCCGGCGTACCTGATCCACTGCCGGTGCACGATGATCCGGTCGGCGGGGTAAGAGTGAATTCGGTGCTTGCCACACCCGTCGATGGTGACAGCGTGTTCACGCCCGCTGGCCCCGCAGCCAAGACCGTGGCGTGCCGGTCACTTCCAGCGGTGATGCCGAGAACCAGCATGGTTGCCGAGAGAACGGCACCGGCTCGGGCGAAGTCGCGTCCGACACGACGCCATGAAGAGATGAGTTGCATCAGTACGACTCCTTGTTAAGGGTGGTGGTTGGGCGACCGCGGCGACGCCAGAAAAAGACGCCCACAGTCGCGACGATCAAGCCGATACACGCAACGATGATCCAGCGGAAGGATCGGCTGTTCGAACGTTCTGCATGCTCGGGCGCGGACGTTAGACGCCAAGAGAGATGGGATCCGTCGCCCGATCCGGAGATCACGACCTCCGTGTCCCAGTACAGCGCTGTACGACCAAAGTAGCTGCAGGCGACCCCGATGCGATACGAACCGTTAGGAATCCGCTCACCGGCGACGACAGCGAAGCTGAACGACGGCAGGGCGGGGATCTCCCCAGGTGCGCCCGGAACGGGATTCCGAATCGTGAGCTTGTGTACAAATGGCACGGTGTCGACCCCAAAGAGCGCGTACCTTCCGTTCCCCACCGGGTCGGGCCCGATCGGACCGTACCGGATGTCAACAGGATCGTCGATCGACGGGATCAGGAAGCTTTGGACTCTCCACTGATCGTTAGCACTGTCACCCGGGCAGCGGGCCCCGTCAGGCAATCGCACACTGAACGCGGTCGCACTCTCACCGCGAACGATCTCCTTCGACCGATTGTCTGCGTTGACGACCGCTACATCGCCCGCGTCAACCGGCTTGTCCACCGCGGCCAGGCCGGGAGAGCCGGAGAGTGACCATGTGGCAGCTACGAACACGGCGCACGTCAGCACGCCGTGCCAGCGTCGTCGCACCGCCAGATTCGAGATTCGAGTCATCTCAACCCTGCTCGATCTCATCGGGAACCGAACCAGTGTCCAGGGCTGTTTTGTGTCTGCGGCGTGGTCGTTTCGTGATCTCCAACGCACACAGAGCGGACCCCAGAGCCATGACGCCGAGGCCTGGAACGGCATATCGATTTTTGGCTAGATCGGCGGTTGGCGTCGTCACCGAACGACTCGGCGAGGCGGGTACGCCTGCATCCACTGCCGAAGGCATAACGCTGATCGGCAACGTCGACGTGGCCGTTGGCACCCCACTGCTGGTCAACACATCGCTACTCGCTGACACGTCACTGCCCGTCGGCACGTCACTGCTCGCCGGCACGTCACTGCTCGTCGGCACGTCACTGCTCGGTACTACCGACGCCGGTATCACTCTGCGCGTCGTGTTGGACGGCGCGGCATTAGTGGACGAAATGGCGCCCGTGGGCGACGTTGGCGCTGCAGCCAATGTTGTCGTTGTCAACAACGCAACCGACGACGACGGGTTCGTTGCTCCGGGCATGGACGAGTGCGGCAGTGCCGTCGTGACCGTTGGCGGCGGAGGTGTATTGACCACGTTCGCCGTCGATGACTGGGGCGGTGCAGTGGACGTCGACGTGGTTGACGTTGTCGACGTGGTCGAGCTGCTGGCTGGCTTAGCCGATTCGGCGACCATCGTGCGGATCAGGTTCGCTGACGTTGTTGCCTGATTCCGCAGGCTCTCCGACAGCGGCGCATATCCCCTTGGGAGCCGTCCAAGTTCGAGACCCGGTACCTGACCCGGGCCAGACGCGTAGTCGATGAACGCTGCGTAATCGGCCCGCTCCTGTTCCTCAAGTGCAAGTGGAGCGATCGCTGCATACGTGATGGTGGTGAGCGGGTAGGCCGTCGGTGACGGTGAAGGTGATGGCTCGAGAACGGTCGCCTCGGCTCCTGCCGCCATCGATGCAACGCCGGAGATGAGTCCTGCGGTGTCCGGGGCCACGAATACTCGCCCGGTGCCGTTGTCACCCGCACGACTGAGCCGGGCAGTCTGTAAACCGAACAGCGCTGCCGAGGGTGTGTCGGTGAGCGCGAGCATTCCCCGTCGACCGAGATACTGGGCAACGTCACGCGTCCATACCTCTGATGCCGACTGAGCGAACGGGTTCTCGACGATCTTTGCACCATCCGAGGCCGCCCGTGCAGCCTGGGCACTTTCGGCAAAACCTCTCCGATATGGCGCCCAGTCGGTACCGCACAGCGGCGGAGGAGAAATCGAATTGTTCGGCCCCCGCGGTAAAGCCTGGTAACAATATGGATCAGCCTTAGGAAACGAATGCGGGGTTGGATCGCCGAACGCGACACCTGTCGAATTCGCGGCCGCTGAAGCGACATAAACCGGGTTGATTCTCATGCCCCATTCATCGGGCTCGCCGTTCAACCATGAGCGCGCCTCGGGGTCGGCGAACACCCACTCCCAGACTTGCCGCGCAGCGTCCGAGTTTCCCGCTGGGAGCAGGAGGCTGCTGAATGCTCGGCTGTCGGCAGTCTGGAGGAGTTCGAACTCCGGATTGAATTGGCGAAAGTCAGGGTCGAGGCCCATGTGGGCCGGGTTTCCGACCATCCATGCGTAGCTCGGCGCATTCACGATGCTGACAGCCTGGCGGTACGACTGAGTGAGAAGCTTTGCGACCAGTCGCGGGGTCAGGTTCAACTCGGCGATCCTCACCCCGGCAAGTTGTTGCTCGGCCGCTGGCGCATCATTGGTTGGGTTGCGCTCGACGTTGAAGCCGATGACCAGACCCGAAACGCTGACCGGGGCGTACACCACCGGGTTGTTGGGATCGGCAGCAGCCGTGGAGATCGCCCGCGACACAACTACCATTCCGGGTGCCCCGAGTTGTCCGGACAGCAGTTGCTGGCGAGCAGAGCTGTCACTGACCGGCGCGTACGAGAACGGTGGCAGCCCGGCACTGGCGCACAGCGAAGGCTGCCAACTTGCAACGGCTGGCAAAGCAAGTTCGGACCCTGAAATCCGGCGCTCATCAGTGCCGAGCTTGCACGGCGAGTCCACCGAGTTGAACCCGACCGGAATGGCTATGCGATTCCGCCAGGCTGCAGGTGACACCGGCGAAGTAACGACGCCGTTTTGGTCGGCACCGACTTGGAACGGGGTGCCGATGTTCTCATCGATGGGCGTTCCCCGAGGCACGACAACGATCCAGCACGTAGGAATCTTCTTGGCAGCACCAGGTACGGGCTGAGTCCGCTGACCGCATCCGAGACCAGACGATTCGACACCGGTCAGCACCTGGAACAACTCGGCACCGCTACCATCGGGTCCAGAGACTGCCGCTGCGATCTCGTTTGTCGTAATGATGTTGAAATAAGGGTTCAGCCAGAAGTTCCCGCCGACAATCGCCGGATTGAAATTCGGGTCGGTCTGGATGTTGACGACAGTGCCGTCCACCGCCCGAAACGGTAACCATACATTGGTGGTGCGTTTGTCGAGGACTCCGACCAACTTGTCGAAGTTCGACCAGTCCGATCTAGAGATCACCCGGCTCAGTGCGAAGCCTGCCGGATACAGCGAGCCGGGAAGCCCGCCGAACTTGCCTGCGACCGCACCCTGCTCGCATTGTTCGGGAGGTGGGCCAGGATTGCCCGGCACGCTGCCGTCGTCGTCGCCCCAGCATTGCATGATTTGCAGGTATTGGCTGCCGAAGCGGCCGGGCCCCGACAAGGTCGGCTTTCCACCAGTCCAGGTGATCGACACGGCCTGGTTGGAAAGGTTCGTGGTCTGGTTGATGGTGATGGCCAGATCGGCGAAGGCGCCCCGGCCGTTCACCGTGACTTGTGAATTGGTTGCGGGCAGAGCTGTATCGGTGCCTTGGCTTCCTGCCACGGGAACGTCGGCGCGAGAGTCCGACGTTGTGAACGCCATCATCGCGACGATGGCAACGGGGCCGAGAAGCCAGGCTTGGCGGCGGCAGCGCATCCTCATGTCGACCCTGCTTGCGAGAAGTACCGCCAGGCAAGGGCGGGTGCCAGTACGAGACCCAAGGTGAGTGCCACGATCAGGAGCATCAGTGGTACTGACGAGCCCGCTTCGCTCAGCGTCGTCGGTGTGATCGCACCCGCAACGAGGCCTGCAGCTACCGGGGCAGCGGCACCACCCGTGGCCGCCCCGCAGAGACCGGTGTCGACGTCACAATTGGCTGCAAGGGGTGGGGCGACAGCTCCAAGTGGGGCCTCCGGCGCTGCCGCGCCTTCCACGGGAACGAGACCTGTCGCCGAGCCGTCGGCCAAAGCGCCCGCATCGGGGGCGACGCCGTCTGCAGTTGGCGTTCCTCCGGCCGTGGCAGCGTCAACCGCAGGCGCACCACCGACCGCAGACGAGCCATCAACCGCAACGACGCCACCAACTGCGACGACACCGCCAACTGCTGGCGAACTGGCCACCTGCGGAGCCCCGGCCGAGGCCGGCGCAAGAGCGCCAGGCGTCGCAGCACCAGCAGCCGGGGTCTTGGCACCCGCAGCCGGTGTGCCAGTACCAGCAACCGGTGTGCCAGCAGCCGCAGCGGGCGTACCGGCAGCAGCAGCCGGCGTCGCACCGGCCGGCGTCGCACCAGCCGGCGTGCCAGCACCAGCAACCGGCGTGCCAGCACCAGCAACCGGCGTTGCGCCGGCTGGGGTCGTTGCAGCACCTGCAACCGGCGTCGCAGCACCCCCAGCCGGTGTCGCAGCACCCGCAGCCGGCGTCGCAGCGGCAGGGGTCGTCGCGGTCGGTGCGGGGGCGCCAGTGGCGGCCGCAAGCACGGCGGTCGGTACGTTCGACATCCCACCCGTCCCGTTGGCGCATTGGAGCGAGCCCTGCCGGTCACACTCCTGCGGCTTCGGCGCGTTGTCGGCAAGCAGGTTCGTTCCGTCGGCTGCGAACGTCGGGTTCTTGCACGCCGCGATGTTGATGTCCTGCGCGACGACACCGGGAATCTTGAGGATCTGGTCGAAACCCGCCTGCACCAAGTTGATCGGCATCGGCGAGTAGCCGAGCGACGCCGACTGCTGCTGGGCCTGACACATTGCGTAATAGGAGAACGCACCGAGCGTTGTGCCCTTGTCGAGGTTGAACTGACCAGCCACTTTCGTCGGAAGAATCAGGTACGAGTACGACGAGAGTTGGTAGCTCCGTGAGTCGGTGTCGGTATAGACCGCCGAGAGATCCTGGGTCAGGTACGTCGCTGGATTATTCTCGTCGCCGTTGATCTTGGCCTGGAGCAGCGAGACCGCGACGTTCTGAGGTGTCGGCTCGGTGTAGAAGCCGGCCGCGTTGAGCACCTTCACGACAGGGAACTGGGTCCCCAACGCATATGAGTAGTTCACGTAGCCGATCGCCCCTTCGGCGAATCCTTGGCTCACATACCCTGCGATTCCGAGGTCTCCGGACTGTGCGATCATCCCCGGAATGGTCGGGTAGAACGACGTCTCGCCGCATGCTGGTGCCCGCCCGGAGCGATTGCAGTAGTCGTTCCAGATGGCCGGCTGACGGTCGATCATCCATTTCGTGAACTGGGCGCTCGACCCCGAACCGTCAGACCTGACGACTGCTACCACGGTTCGTGCCGGCATCGTCAGGCCCGGGTTGTCAGCCTGGATCGCCGGATCGTTCCAGGTGCTGATCGCCCCTGTGAAGATCTTGGCAACGTTCTCACCGGAGAGCCGCAGGTTGGTGACCCGCTTACCGTTGATCTGCAGGTTGTACATGAAGGCCGTGCCCCCGGCGGTCACGGGCATGTATGCATAGCTGTTGGGTGCCGGGTTCTCCGGCGCCGAACCATCCTCCGGAGCGAGCTGGAACGGGATGTCCGAGGCGGCAAAGTCGACGGTGCCGTTCAGGAAGTTCTTGCGACCAGACGTCGAGCCGCTCGGGTTGAAGTCGACGGTGATGCCGAACTGTTTGACGTTCACACGCATCGCGTCGATGGCATTGGCCGCCCAGGACGATCCTTCACCCGAGATGCGCTGGTAGCTCAGAGCACGGGCCGTCTGCACCGCGCAACTACCGAAGGCCAATGCTGCCAGGCCAGCGAGGACAAGCACAGCCACGTGGGCCCAACTCGGTCGCGTTGAACGTGAATGTTGGTTCATCTGGCAACCTCGCAGTGTCGGGTCGTGGTCCGCTCCACATCGCGTGCTGAACGTGCTTCAGCACGTCGAGCTTGGCGCTTCGAGAGGTGGCCGGGTGGACGGCCGCCGAGGACCCGGGCAATGGTGAACAGGATGAGCACGAGGATCATCAACACCGCCGCCGTGGCGAATCCACGCGCGATTTGTGTGGGCTGGGGTGAACGCACAAGTACGAATGCTGCAAGCGGTAGCGAAACCATCGGGTTCTTTGACGGGTCGACGTTCATCGACGAGGTGAATCCGGCGGTGAGGAGAACCGGAGCCGTCTCCCCCACACCGCGCGCAACACCGAGGATCACCGCCGTGGTAAGACCCGAACGCGCCGTCGGGAGCACGACATGCCACACCGTTCGCCACAGCGGTGCACCGAGCGCAGCCGAGGCCTCGCGTAGGCTGCCCGGTACCAGGCGCAGCACGACGTCGGCGGCGCGAATGATGATCGGCAGCATCATGATGCTGATCGCGATCGAAGCGGCGAGACCGGACCGCTCGAACCCAAGGATCAGGATCCACGTCGCGAAGATGAACAGACCCGCCAAGATCGACGGCAGCGCCGTCATCGCCGTCACGACCGTTCGCACCAGCCCTGAGGCACGGCTACGAGATTCGTTCAGGAACACCGCACACGCGAGGGCAAGAGGGACCGTGATCACGAGTGAAATCGACGTCATGATCAACGTGCCGGCGATGGCGTGGGTAATACCACCGATTTCGAGCGGATCGAGCGGTCCCGCGACGCTCATGTCCTCGAGGTAGAAATTTGAATTGGCAAGCGCTTCCCGGCCCCGCCACAGCGTGTAGATGATCACCGAAGCAAGCGCCGACACTGCCACCACCGTCGCCGATGTGAGCAGTACGTTCATCACCTTGTCGATCACGACCGGACGCGTCTCTGTGAGCGACGCAAGTACCGCATAGGTGGCAAGAAAGACGAGGAACGTCACCACGACAAACCCGAGACGTCCCGACAGCGGCGTGAACCGACCGAAGAGCAACAGCGTCGTGGAAAGAGCGCTCACGCCGGCACCGATCATCAGCATGACGTCATTGACAGACATCCGTCCGGTCGTTCGCGGCTGTTGCGGTGCCGTCAGCACTCCGGGGCGCTTGGGCAGGATCGTCGTTGGGATCGTCGTCGCTGTTGTTGTTGTTGTTGGGATCGACGCTTCAGTGATGGTGATGGTCATGGTCAGCTACTCGCCCCCGAACGCGACCGGGCCACAAACCACGACGCCGTGAAGTTGACGACAAGGGTGACTGCGAACAAGGCAAGCCCTGCGGCCATCAATGCCGACAACCCGAAACCCGAGGATTCGCTATACCGATTCGCGATCAGACTCGATACCGAGTTGCTGCCTGCTTCAAGGATGTGGAAGTTGACGTCGAACCGTGGGGAGATGATCAACACCACGGCGATCGTCTCTCCGAGGGCCCGACCGAGACCGAGCATCGTGCCGCCGATGATGCCTCCACGGCCGAACGGCAAGGCAACGACTCGGATCATCCCCCAGCGGGTCGAGCCGAGGGCGAACGCGCCCTCACGCTCTCCGATCGGGACTTGCGAGAACACTTCGCGCATCACCACGCACTGGATCGGCATGACCATCATTGCCACGACCATGCCCGCCACAAAGGTTGATGCGGTGTAGACGGTCATGCTTGATAGCGGGCTGCCGGGGTTGGCACCCGCCACGTCAAAAAAGGGGATCCACCCGAACCACCCGTTCAGCCAATGAGACAGGCCGATGATCTGTCCCTGCAGCAGGAACAGGCCCCAGAGGCCGTACACGACGCTCGGCACGGCAGCCATGAGATCGACCACTGCAACGAGTGTCGACCGTAACCAGGTCGGCGCGACCTCGGTGATGAACAACGCGGCCCCGAGCGAGATCGGCAAGGCGATGACGACAGCGACGAGGGCGATCAAGACCGTCCCGACGAGCACGGCAGCGATGCCGAACTTGCCTCGATCGGGCTGCCATTCGGCTGTGGTGAGGAACGACAGGCCGGTGGATCGCAGGGCCTGCGTTGCCTGGATCGAGAGGAACAACCCGACCGCACCCATGATCGCCAAGACGACAACACCGCTGAGCGAGGTCACACCATGAAACACACGGTCGCCGCGACCGCGGCGAGCATCGAGGCTCCTCGGCTGGGGTGTTCCGCTACCGACGTCGACAATGGCGGGGATGGTGGAGGTCATCATCTCCATCGCCTATGCCAGCCACGCAGCGAGAACGACAAGCACGATGACCATCGTGAGCCCCATCAGGATCACGTCGGGATGCCGGGCATGCGTCCAGAACGACTGCTTCACGGGCACAGGTACGGGCACGGGCAGCAGCGCTGGTGTGGGCGTGATGTACGCAGTAGGCATCGCAGAGCCCCATGCGAGCATTCGCTCGTCCAACAGGCTTGCGATCACTGTGGCGAACACGGTGGCGAAGCCTTCGGCGTCGATGACGACCGTGGTCGGCAGCGGTGCATGCCCGTACTGGCCCGGCTCAGCTGCGACGGGCAGCGCGACGGCCTCCGGTCGCGCCACCAGTTCGACAGTTGGCTCGACGGTTGGCTCGACGACGGGCTCGACAAATGGCTCGGGCAGAGACTCAGTAACTAATACCGGCGGCAAATCGACTCCTACCACGGGTGCCAGAACCTTCTCGACCGGTGGCGCGACCTCGCTGATTCGTGCCGTCGCCTGCGCCACCATCACCGCTGCGGCCCGTTCAGCTGCGGCCACTTCGGCCGCCGCGTCGGCCCACGTCTGCGCTAGCGCAGCATCCAGCACACCGCGCCGCTCCTCCATCAGCGGCTCGAGCCGTGCCCGCAACTGCTCGCGCGCGGCCGAATGATCGGTGCTCACTGCATCGGTTTCGGCAGCGGCGGCTGTCTCCAGGGCGGCGCGGAGTTGCAGGGTCAGCAATGCGATCGCCGCCCGCGCAGGCAGTGCCGATCGAGCCGTCGAAGTCGCTTCACTCAGCATCGTTCGCCCCCGCCGTCTCGGAATCGGTTAGTTCTCCGCTGCGGCTGGCAACCTGCTGGCGAGCCTCGGCCAGGATCCGTTCAACCTCGTCGCGCGCAGTCTCCCGGACCATCTCGACCGTCATGTCCTGCTCGCGTTCCATCTCGGCCAGACATTCCTGAGAGGCGGCGAGCTCGGCGCGTAGTGCTGCGTTCAGATCAACGTCACGCTGCTCTGAACGACGCCTTGCGACGGCGATGCGCTCGTTTGCGGCCTCTATCCCTGCTTCGAGTCGCAACCGTTCCGCCTCGAACTCATCCACCTCAGGCTTGTGCCACTCACCTGCGGCCGCAGAGGCCCACAAGGGCGCTTCTTGCTTCCATCGGTCGTCGGGAGCGGTCGCGAGCCCCATTCGGAACCCGTTGATCGGCGTACCATTCAGTCCAGCCATGGTGTCATCACCCGATCACTGCCATGGCAAGGGCAAACGCCGAGGTCGCCGCTGTCATCGGGAGCACGACGCGCATCGGGATCCAACCGAATCGGCGCTTCGAGTCGACAAGACCCGGACCCTTCGACCAGAACCGCAGAAATGCGGCCTCGGATTCGGATTCAACGGGCTCGACAGCTGGTGTCGTAGAGCCCGTCGTGGGACGTGCAGCCGAGGGCCGATCGAGCCGGATAATCATGTCGTCGACGCGAGATGCCAATGCCCTCTCGTTCGGCTGGCGCTGAGGGCTCAGCGCGCATGGCGTGGTCAACGTTTCGGTGAGCATCATCAACAACGACTGAAGCCCTGCCGAGTCGGCCTGCTCGAGTGCGGCCAGCATGTGCAGCGGTAGGAGTTGCGCCATTTCGCCGTGTGTCGGGAGAATTTCGACCTGATCCTCGCCATCGCTGCCCGCGGCGACGATCTCTTCCGCTTCGACTCGTGCGAGATGTCCACGCATCGCCGCCCGGGCGTGTGCATCGTCGATCACAGCGAGGCCCTCCTGGTTCTCGGCGGACCACCAGCCATCGAGCATCGAAGCAAGTTGACGTTGCAACACAACACCGTCCGGTTCGCCTGGCTCGAATGCCTGATTGATCACCTGCGCCAACGCATCTGTATCCGTACCGGTGCGAATGATGGAGCCATCGGACGCACCAGCCGCCGGGTCGAAGGACACGTTCGCCGCCGTCAGATCACCGGGCACCGTACGTAGAACGGGAACCGAATGCTGACCGATCGTGGGCCGATGCGCGTCGCCGGCAGCGGCCCGAGCCCGAGCGGCGGCCACGACTGCGAGGGCGCTCTGCTCGGCGACTCGCCCGATGTTCGTCACCTCAGCGTCGACTGCGGCGCGCCGTGTCATGATCGATCGCTGTGCATCGAAAAACTGTTGCGCCAACCGGGCATGAGTCGCGGCAACCTGGGCAAGTTGGCCCGAATCGCGAGGCAGGAGCGAACAGGCGTGTCGGATCGAACTCAGATGACGTGCGTGTTCTGCCTTCAGCGCGTCGAAGAATGCGCCGGCAGCGGCTGTCCGGTCGACGGACAGCCGTTTCACATCATCCAGCCGCGGTTTGGTCTCCATGCGGACTGACGATAAATGCGACAGGTAACGAGCAGATGAACTCGACATGACGGCGCGGGGTAGTGCGGATGAAATCCGCCGCTGCCATCATGTCGAGGTCCACCTTCGACGCAGGGCAACACCCAGCGAAACGAGCCGTGTCCGCGGCACCGGCAGTGGACCCCTAGTGTGAAGAAGACATGACGGCAAAGGCAACCACGCAACTCGGTGAGCTGGCGTGGCCCGAGTTGTACCAGGCCACGCGCCGCCCGCTGCTTGCCGTGCCGGTCGGTTCGTGCGAGCAGCATGGCCCGCACCTTCCGCTCGATACCGACACGCGCATCGCTGTGGCGCTCGCCAACGGACTCGGCCAATCGTTCGAACCGGGCGAGATCGCGGTGGCGCCGCCGATCACGATCTCGGCCAGCGGTGAGCACAGCGGATTCCCCGGCACCCTGTCGTTCGGTACCGAGGTGGTCGAGACGATGCTGGTCGAATTGGTACGCTCCGCCGACTGGAGCTCGGGCGTCGTATTCGTCAACGGACACGGCGGCAACGCCGAGGCGATGCGACGAGCAGTGAGCCGATTGACCTCCGAGAGCCGACGCGCTCTTGCCTGGTTCCCACGGGTGCCGGGGGGCGATGCGCACGCCGGGCACACCGAGACGTCGATAATGCTCGCTCTCGCACCGGAACTCGTGGTTCGTCACCGGGTACAGGCCGGCCGAACCGAACCGATCAGCGAACTCATTGCCGACCTTCGCCTCGGGGGGGTCAAGGCAGTCAGCCCTAACGGGGTGCTCGGCGACCCGACCCAAGCCACCGCCGCGCACGGTCGATCCGTCATCACCCGGCTCACGATCGATCTGGTCAACGCTGTCGACGAGTGGTGGGTGTGACCGGGCAACGATTCCGCCTCGACTCGTCGTACCGGCGGCCGGCGGGCGGCAGCACGGTGATCGCCGGTTCACCGCTGCGACTGTTCCGGCTCTCCCCCGGCGGTGTACGCGTGGCGGAGGCCATCGAACGCGGCGAGTCGCTCACCGGCAAGCACGCCTCGCTCACCGAACGGCTCGTCGATGCGGGGGCGATCCACCCCCTACCTCCGGCTCGCGACAGCGACCCGACAACATTGACGATCGTGATTCCCGCTCATCGTGAGTGGCCCCAGTTCCGACATCGGCAGTGTCGATTGATCGTGGTCGACGATGCCAGCCCTACGCCACTAGCAGTCCCTTCCGATGCAGCCCTATCTGTTACACGAGGGGTGGAGGTGATCCGGCGCCCGGACAACGGTGGCCCGGGCGCGGCACGAAGCACCGGGCTCGCTGTCGTCGACACGCCGTTCGTTGCGTTTGTCGACAGCGATGTCGACGTCGACGAAGGCGACCTCTTGGCGCTGCTCGCCCACTTCGATGATCCACTGGTGGCGCTCGTCGCTCCGCGGGCGGCGAGCAGTGTTGGCACGGGCGCGGGTGCTGATCACCCGTCAATGCTGGCCCGCTACGAGGTCAGGCATTCGCCGCTCGACATGGGCGCGGAACCTGCCCGGATCGCTGCGGGAACCAGGGTCAGCTACGTTCCAGCTGCCGTTGTGGTTTGCAGGGTCGAGGCGCTGACCGCAGTCGGGGGTTTCGATCCCGGTCTGCGCTACGGAGAGGACGTCGATCTGGTCTGGCGGCTCGCCGCAGCAGGCTGGCGGTGTCGCTACGAACCGTCCGTCGTCGCGTACCACCGCACCAGGCGATCCTTGCCGGAATGGTGCATCCAACGCTTCCGGTACGGCACATCCGCGGCCCCGTTGGCCCGACGTCACCCCGGGGCGTTGGCCCCAGTACGAATGAGCGGCTGGAGCGCCGGCATGTGGATCGCCGTTGCAGCCGGGTGGCCGGTGGGCGGCGCTCTCACCGGCCTGGCGACGGCGTTGGCACTCGTGCGCAAACTGCATGATGTTCCCGCAGTCGAATCGCTTCGTCTCGCCGGACTCGGCCACCTCTGGGCAGGCCGGTTGTTGGCCGCGACGATGACTCGCGTCTGGTGGCCGGTTGCGGTGTGCGCCGCCATGGTGTCACGAAGGGCGCGGGCGATCTTGGCGGTCTCGGTCGCAGTGACGTTGCTGACCGACCGGCGAAGCAGCACATCCACTGCACCCGGCAACGGCCACCACAGTCCGCAACTCGATGTGGTTCGGGCCTGCGGATTGCGGCTACTCGACGACGTGGCCTACGGGACCGGGGTCTGGGCCGGTATGGCCCACGAACGAACCCTCTCCCCAGTGCTGCCGGTATTCACCTCATGGCCCGGTCGGTCTCACAGCAAGCCGACGCGTCGGGGTGTTCTGGCGTGACCGGTGGTAGGGGTCGTTCGCTTCACGAACAGAACGGCACATGTCGTTCTCTTCGTGATCAGAACGAAAGAATCGCTCCCCACCGCATCAGCCGGGGGATCACGATACAACCGAGACACACAGCCAGACGCAGTTCTTCTCCCGTACGAGACGTTCGTACTCCTCCTGGACGTCGCCGAGGATCTCGTGATCGCCGAGCGGATCCGTGAGCGAGCAGCCAGTGACAACGGTCGGAGGACTTCACTGGGTGAGGTTGCCGCCGAGTTCGGTATCGATCTCGCCATGCTGTTACTGGCAAGCCGACGAAGAAGCTGGCACCCCCGAGCTTTCCCATCCTCGGGGGTCGGCGCACACCACCCTCGACCCGGCGATCGTCACACGAGAACGGCACTACTCGCTGAGAACGTACAACGTCCCCACCTGCTGGTGGGGTCGATCGTTCTGACGATCAGGCCGTCATGCGGGAGCGGTACTCCTCGACAGCATCGGCGGGCACATGAGCGATGCCATCGATCATCACGTACCGGATCTGCCTCGTCTGTACCAGACGCAGCAACTCCTTCGTCGGCATCTGTAGCCGGCGTGCCGCCTCGGTGGCTCGTAGCGCAAGGTCAGGCATCTGCATCTCCATGCGGGTCGTCGAAGTCGAATCTACGGCTGAGCTCTCGGATCCGCACGAAGGCTGGGTGGTGAGCGGCGTCAGGTCAGTTCATGCCAACGTTGATGGCTCGCGCGTGTTTGGCGAGCTTCACAGCCTTCTCGCCGTCGTCTCCCAGCAGGGAGAGGAAAGCCGACTCGTCGTGTACACCTTTGATAGCGAACACGTGAAGGGCCGGTCCTTTCAAGAGTGCTGCGAAGGTCAGGAGTTGATATCCGAACGCTGATGCCTCGGCCAAGGCCACCGGAATGAATGACGTTGTCGGGAGTGGACGGACCTCCGAGATGGCGGTGCGAAGGAACCTCATACAGATCGCCACCACGGGCACGGCCACGCCGGCGGCGAAGAGCGAAGAGCGAAGAACGAAGAACGTGAGCGAAGAGCGAAGAGCGAAGAGCGAAGAGCGAGATCGTGAGCGACTGTCCGAAGGGGGCGGACATCCGATGCATCAGCAATACTGAGGTTGCCAGAAGCAGCGTGGCTGGCACCATGTAGCGCAGTGCGCAGTGCGCAGTGCGCAGTGCGCAGTGCGCAGTGCGTCGAGCGTCGAGCCGTCGGCGTCGTCTTCGGTCGTGGCGGCGTCGGCCTCGTTGTGGCCTATCCGCTCAGCAAACGAGAAGGTAACGGCACCGACGACGACCAACAAGATTGCGCCGGTCGCTCCCAGTGTGACGCTGGCATCGTGCGTCGCCAGCCCGAGCAGCAGGCTGAACACGGGGACCAACTGGAACAGAACAGCCGTAGAGACAGGCTGTCGCAAAATGCGGGTGGGGTTGGCGGTACCGGGTCCCGATCCCGGCCGTGCGGTCGCGCTGCAGCGTGAACGTTCGGTGCATGACAGGCAGGCATGGTGAAAGTCTGCATCAGCGACCACGACGGCTGTGCGGGCAGAATCGCGTCGACTTACATGTCGCCAGCGCCGATAACTCGACGCGACTCCTCCCGGAAAGGCGTAACGGGCCGGATCGCGTCGACTTTCATGTCGCCAGCGCCGATAACTCGACGCGACTCGGCATCGCAACAACGGGTAGGCCCGGCGGGTGGGCTGTCAGTCGCCGGCGTTGAGCCGACTTGTGCGGCACAATCACGAGTTCAGCAACAACCATGACCCCGTTGCCAACAACACGACCAGACGGCCAACCTCACCCCCCACACCACCAAACTGCATTGTGCGACAGCCTGGAGAGTGCGGGGCATCGAAAAAGTGCCTTGAAGAACAGAAGCAGATGGAGCACGAAGCAGATTCCTGCTCCGGCGGCTGAGGCTACGTCGCCGCCGTCGAGGTGGGGTAGACCGACAACAGAAGCGAGCAGAAGCGCTGTGACGAGGTTGAACGATCCTGAGATCAGAAAGACTGCGTGAGGGCTCCACACGAAGTCGGCCAAGACGATCTTGTCGCAGTAGAGGGCGACCGACCCGAAGATCTGTGCCGAAATGGCCAGTATGAGCCAGCTACTCATACGTCATCGCGGCGTCTGCGTGAGGCTTGCTACGCCTCCGAAGTGCCACTTCGTCCCACCTTGCTGCCGAACTCAGCTCAGGGTCGGTTCGGCAGCAAGAGGGGATTTCGGTGCATAATTCAGCAGCGCTCGGCTACGCGATGTAGTGGTTCGCGAGGTGTATGACGTTCCGAAACGCAACATTGTGTGGGTATTTACGCACACGCGTTCCTGTCTGGGTGCGGCCCTGTTCTCGTTCAGAACCGGGTCCCCGCAGCGCTGCCGGGTTCGATCTTCGTTCAGCCTTGCGTCGTGTCGGGCCCCGAGGCTGCCAACGCGTCGAACACGTCGACGTACTCGTCGTAGCGGAACAGCCGGTTGCGTTTGAAGCCGGTCGTCTCACGCAGGATGCCCGTGGCCTCCATGCGGGTGAGGAGCTTGTTGGCGGTGGCCTTGGCGACATCGAGTTCGCGTTCGACCCATGCACTGTTGACGATCGGCTGCCTGTAGAGACGGTCGAGTAGGGCAAGTTCATGCTTGTGTCCGCCTGCATCGAGCAACCGTTGCCTGTCCTGCTCGCGAATCTGGTGGATGCGGGTCGCTGTGGCAGCCGCGTTGGTGGCAGAGTCCGAGACTCCGGCCAGGAAGAACTTGAGCCAGCCTTCCCAGTCGCCGTCTTCGCGGACGGCGGTGAGGCAACGGAAGTAGTCACGCTGATGCTGTTTCAGGTATGTGCTCAGATAGAGCACCGGTTTCGTCAGAGTCTTGCGCTCGTGAAGCAGAAGCGAGATGAGGAGGCGGCCGTTTCGTCCGTTGCCGTCGAGAAACGGGTGGATCGTCTCGAACTGAGCGTGCACGAGGCCGGCGACTACCAAGACTGGGAGATCGGTCGCGTGGAAGAACTTCTCCAGGTCGCCCAGGGAGTCGTTCATGACATGCACTGATGGCGGCACGAAGCTTGCCTCCGCAAGTGTGCAGCCCGGCCGCCCGATCCAGTTCTGGGTGCGCCGGAACACGCCGGGCGTCTGGTCCGAACCACGACCGGTGCGCAGAAGTACTTCATGCATCTCACGAAGCAGCCGGTTCGACAGCGGCAGCGTCGAGAGCCGAGCAATCCCATGGTCGAGCGCTGCAACGTAGTTCACGACTTCGCCAACATCGAGGCTGGTCGGGCTGGTGGGCGAGAGGTCAGATGCGATGATGTCGTCGAGCGTGCACTCGGTGCCCTCGATACGTGAGCTGAAGAGTGCCTCCTGGCGGACGTACATGGCGAGGAACAAGTCGGCGTCAGGCAGCGCATTGGCCAGGCCATCCAGGCGGCCGACGCGCTGGTCTGCCTCGGAAAGAAGACGAACCAACACGTCGTCGTAGGCGATCGGCGGCGCCGGCGGCAGCGATGCCGGTTCGAACGCCTTGTAGCCTTCGAGTTGGGTGACGAGATGTCCCGCCCGCGGGTGCGACTTCATGAGCCCGACCTTTCCGCATAGTTCATGTTTCGAACTGTGTCTGAACTATGGGCCACGGCACTCGCTGCATGGTTCAGACCCCTGAACTATAGGACCCTCGATCTCTGCCATAGTGCAGCGCAGCACCAAAGTTTGAACTATGGGAGGGATAGACGTGGACTGAGCGCAGCAGACGGCCGTTACTTTTGAGCACACTTCGTCCCACCTTGCTGCCGAACTGAAGTTCAGATGAGTTCACGACCGAGGACGCTGAATGGCTCGACGAAGAACTCGACACCGCGTACGTCGGCGATGCATTCGTGTCTCATCTCGTCCCGGTGGGTGCAACTGCAGCACGATCGTCAATCAGCGCAACAGCACCAGATTTCGTGACCTGGGCGCGTGGAGTGCAGTCGGCACGACCAAGCCTGTTCCGGGATCGATCATCGGTCAGTCAGAGCGAGGCCGGGCCTGTCGGACCGAAGAGGGCGCCCACGTTCGGCCGTGTGGGCATTCGGAGTAAGGTGAACGACTTGCCGCCTGATGTCACCGACTGGATGGCTGACTCCCAGACCAGACGATGATCGAAACGAAAGTCAGGCGGTCGGTACCAACCGCGCGGTGATGTCGTTGCACTCCACACAGACGTGCTCGGGAATCACTCCCCACCGCATGAGCCGGGCGAACACGATGCAACCGAGACACACAGCCAAAAACGCCTCGAGCGAAGCGGCCACGACAAGACCGACGATCAATGCAAGGGAAACAGCATGCGCACCGAGACCCCATGCCACGAGTGCTCCGCCGCTGAACGCTAGCCCGACACCTTGAGCGAACCGCTTCGGCGTTCCGGTAACAAACCGGTGCTCGACATGCACCCGGGGGGTCACCACCCGGGTCACGAACTGTCCGAGAGGGCTAAGCGTCGGTCCCGTCAACACCCGTGCCAAGAACCCGTAGGTGAGCGGCACGAGCACCCACCACTGCCGAACGATGAGAAACACCACGGCCTGGACCACGACCCCGGATGCGACGAGGCGTGCTGACGTCTCGTTGACCGGATTCGGGAAGCGAAAGAGCTCACGACGGTTCACCACGTGAGCATACCCCGACAAATCCGATCAACCGAGTCGGAATTAGGTGGAGTGGGCGTCTCGGCCGACAGCGACCGGTTGATGGAGGCTTCGACCGCTACCGTGGCGAGCGTGACAGTGAGGTTGATAGTCGACGAACGGGCATGGCGCGACCATGTCATGGGAGTGGTCGACCGCGTAAAAGGGCTCACCCCCGTGGTGAAGGGGAACGGCTACGGATTCGGCCGTTCCTGGCTTGCAGAGGAGGCCGCCGTCATCGCTCGCGAGATCGCGGTGGGAACGGTCCACGAGGCAGCAGGCGGGATGACGGGACCGCTCGATGCGTTGACGGTGCTCACCCCGGCAGGCGTGCTGCCGGCATTATGGCCGGAAGTGCTTCCGGCGGCGACGGTGCTCACCGTTGGCCATCCCAGGCATGTCGACGTACTTCGAGTCAACAACTGGAAGGGGCGGGTCTACATCAAACTCGCATCGTCGATGCAACGCTACGGCGTTTCCCCCGACCGCCTCGATGCACTACTCGCACACGTACACGACGCCGGTCTCGATGTGTACGGGTTCATGTTCCACCCGCCGCTCATTGGCGGCGAGCACACCGAGGCCGACACGCTCGACGAGATCACCACCTGGCTCGACCGGCTCGACCCGCAGCTACCGTTGTCGCTCAGCCACGTCTCGGTCAACGCGTACGAACGACTCCAGCGCGAGCATCCGCACCGCACCTTCCGGCTGCGGCTGGGTACCGCCTTGTGGCATGGCGACAAATCGTTCCTGCGATTGTCGGCTGACGTACTCGACGTCCGTGACGTGCAGGGGCCAGCACTCGCGGGCTACCACCACAGTCGAATCGTCGACGGCGCCACGATCGTGATGATCGGCGCGGGCACGACGCACGGCGTCGCCCCGCTTGCCGACGGCCGCAGCCCGTTCCACTTCCAGCACAAACGGTTGACGTTGCTCGAATCGCCGCACATGCACACCTCGATGGCGCTCGCCGGTCGTCACGAGGCCGCCCCGCAGATCGGCGACTGGGTCGATGTACAGCGACCACTGATCACCACCACGGTCGACGAGATCGTGTGGGCATGACCCAGAAGGCTCGCTTGGTCGGGCCCGATGTCACCCGAGCGGTCGCACTCCTCGGAGTTGTGGTGATGAACTACCACGGTTACCTCAACGGTTCCAACGCGATCGCGCGGCCTCACTCCACGTGGGCGCAGTCACTCTTCGATCCGTGGACGGGAGTACTGGCCACCCGGTTCGCAGCGACGTTCGTCACGGTGGCCGGTATCGGGATCACGCTGCTCACCGAGCGCGGCAGGCTGGGCGGCAACCGCGAGGCGATTTCGGCAGACCGGTGGAGGCTGGCCCGCCGCGGCCTGCTGCTGTACGCAGGCGGGTTCATCCTCGATTGGATCTGGCCAGGAACAATCCTGTTCTACTACGGGGCGTTCTTCCTGATCGGCGCGTTGTTGTTCACGCTGCGCGTGCGCTGGCTGGCTCTCATCGGCTCGACCGCTGCACTGGCATCGGCCGCGCTGCACATATGGGCTGCGGCCGGCAAGCGTGACGGCCACGATGTTCGTTGGCTCGTGGCACCCGACACGCTCTCCCACAGGTCGCCCAGGGGGCTGCTGTTCGACACGTTTTTTAATGGCACGCATCCGGTGCTCCCATGGATTGCGTTCCTGTGCGTCGGCATCGTGACGGGTCGGTCGGTTCGGCGTTTACCGCGACAGGTGCTGATCCCGGCTGGCATCGGCCTCACCGCGTTCAGCTATCTCCTGAACTACTTCGGTACGAGAGGAATCGTCGACCCGGTACGGCTCGTGGCGCTGTCCACCCATCCGTTCGTCGGCGGACTGCTGTACACGGTGGGCGCAATTGGTACGTCGCTCGTGGCGTATTGCACCATCTCGTGGATCGCCGAGCGATTCGTCGATGCCTTGGCTGTGCGCACGCTCGCCCTCGCCGGGCGAACCACGCTCAGCATCTACATTTTACATGTGCTCGTGTTCAACGAGGTGGTCCACCAACGGCATTGGATCACCGCAAACGGCCTCGGCACTGCGCTGTTGTTCGCGCTGGTGTTCTGGATCAATGCGGTGCTGCTGGCAACGTGGTGGCAGACATTCCTGGGGCAGCCGCCACTCGAGCGGATCTACCGCCGGTTCGGCGGTTGATCTGCTCGACTCAGATCGAGCGACCCGAGTCGACCCAGTAGGTTGCCCGCAACTCTCGCTTCAGCAGCTTTCCGGCCTCGCTGCGCGGCATCTCGTCGACCACGTCAAAGCTGCGCGGCACCTTGTATCCGGCCAACTTCTCACGCGCCAACTCGGTGATCGACGCCTCGACCTCGGGCGACCAGATCACACCGGGCGCAAGCTGCAGCGCGGCCTTGACCTCCTCACCGAACTCGTCATTGGGAACGCCGAACACCGCTACGTCGACGACTGCTGGGTGACCAGCGAGCACGCCTTCAATCTCGGCCGGGTAGATGTTGACGCCGCCCGAGATGATCATGTCGATCTTGCGATCGGACAGGTAGAGGTAACCGTCGTCGTCAAGATAGCCGATATCGCCGAGTGTGAACATGCCCGGCTCGCGGTGGGCCTCGGCGGTCTTACCCGGCTCGTTGAGGTACTCGAAGTCGGATCCCATTGTGTTGCGGATGTGGATGACCCCTGTGGTGAACGGCGCGTCAAACGCAGCGGCCGCTAGGTGCATCTCGGCGGCACCATCAGCGTCATCGTTCTCCGGCACGATCTTGACCACCATGTTGGCCATCGGCTTGCCGACAGAGCCTGGTTTGTCCAACCACTCCTGCGCGCCGATGACCGAGACGACGCCGCCCTCGGTCGCGCCGTAGTACTCGGTGATCTTCGGACCCCACCAGTCGATCATCTGCCGTTTCACGGTGGGCGAGCACGGTGCAGCACCGTGGAGCACGAATGAGAGCGACTCGCCCGTGAACGCTTCACGCACAGCCGGGTCGGCGCGCAGCAGCCGGACAAACTGGGTTGGCACCAGATGGACGTTGGTGATTCCATGCTCGTCGATGAGCCGCAAGGTCTGCTCGGGCTCGAACCGCCGCTGCAACACCACACTCGACCCACCGATGAGCGGGAAGAAGCTGAACGCCCACTGTGCCGAGTGATAGTGCGGACCACACAGCAGCGTGCGGCCGGCCGACGGGAAGCCGATGTTGACCATGCCGGCGGCCATTAGCTGGTACACCTCGGGCGGGACACCACCGGCGAACGCGGTGTTGCGAACCCCCTTCGGGCGGCCCGTTGTGCCCGACGTGTAGAACATCACGCCGCCCATGGTCTGATCCGCGGGTTCGCCAGGGTCTGCCGCATCGAGCGCAGCCTCGTACTGCTCACCGAACATCAAACACGCAACGTCGACGCCGGCTGCTGCGGGACCGTACTCGGGGTCGACGATCAACACACGGGCCCCCGAATCAGAGACCACGTAGTCCACCTCATCTGGCGCAAAGTGCCAATTGATGGGGACGACCATGATGCCCATGTGCGCAGCAGCAAGCAGAACCTCGAACACCTCGCGGCGGTTACCAGAAAGCAGCGCGATGCGGTCGCCGGCCGATATTCCGGCGACTCCGCGCAGATGGTGGATGAGGCGGTTGACGCGTTCGTCGAGCTCTGCCCAACTGGTCACGCCGACGTCGTCGGTCAGCGCGGGTTCATGAGCGGAACCAGGCGTCTGACCGAGCAGCGCAGCTAAAAGAGTAGCCATCAGGCGATGCTAGTCAACGGGCGCCGCGAGCGGCCCGACGCAACCCGCGAAGGCCGACTGCCCCGGCACCGATCAGCGGACCTCGATCACCGAGGCGGGCCGGAGTGATGCGCGCACCGCGGCTGAAATCGAGGCAGCTATGCCGATCGAGTGCCTCTTGTGCGGAATTGAAGAACGTCGCACCGAAGCCGAGCGCTACCGAACCGCCCACAACGGCGAGATCGAGATCGAGCAGGTTGCACACCGAGGCAACAGCGCGACCGACCAGTTCACCGGTGCGCTGCATGATCTCGTAGGTGGGCTCGGTCGGCGGCCGACCCGTGATCACCTCGATCGCTCGGCCCGATGCTTCAGCCTCGAGACAACCACGTGACCCGCACGCGCAACGGCGACCATTCGGTTCGACGATGAGATGGCCGATGTGTCCGGCATTACCCGTGGCCCCATCGAGCAATTGACCGTTGAGCACCACGCCCCCGCCGACCCCGGTGGACACCACCATCGCAATGAAGTTCTGATGGCCCTGAGCTGCGCCGAGCCACCCTTCGGCCAGAGCGAGCGACTTCGCATCGAGATCGCCGTATACCGGCAGCCCGGTGATCGCCTGCAACCGCGCCCTCAACGGAAACTCCCGCCACGCCAGGATGTTGAGCGGTGACACTGTCTGCACGTTCGGTTCCAGCGGTCCGGCACTGCCGACGCCGACCACGACCGGCTTCTTGTCGTGATGCTCCTCGGCGCGATCCAGCATGTGGCGCACGATGCTCGCAAGCGATTCGAAAAGGTCGACAGCCGTGAGTGAGTTGTCGACCGGCACCTGAACGCGGTCGATCAGTTCGCCTTGCAAGGTCATCAGACCGGCCGCAAATTTCGTGCCGCCGATATCGACAGCAAGGACGACATCACGCTCGAGTTCCATCGGGCAGACACGCTAACTCCCCTACGGGTGTGAGGGTCGGGTCAACGAGATACCGTCGTCAGTACCAATCGCCAGTACCACCAGGCCAGTTCTGCCCTTTCCAACCAAACCTCATGAGCAGCTCTGACGTGTCACGAGGCGGTGCAAGCTGCAATTTCCATGAACGACGTGACCGAGGTCGCCGTAGTCGAGAGCATCGACACGCTCTTCCGGCTGCACTACAGCCGTCTCGTTCGCGCGCTCACCGTCGTATGCGGCGACCGCGAACAGGCCGCCGACGCTGTGCAAGAAGCGTTCGTCAAGGCCCACCTCCGGTGGCGGCGCCTTGAACGATACGACGACCCGGTCGGCTGGATCCGACGAGTGGCCATCAACAGCCTCCACGATCACCATCGCCGCTCGACGCGAAAAGACGCAGCGATCGAGCGACTCAGCCGTACTACTCCGATGTCGGTCGAAGCCGATCACCAGGAGCACCCGACCGCAGACGGTGGAGTGATGCAGATGCTGAGCGGGCTTCCGCGCCAACAGCGCCTGTGTCTCGCGTTGTTCTATGTCGACGGACTGTCCGTTGCCGAGACCGCCAACACACTGAGGATCAGTGAGGGTGCGGTGAAGTTTCATCTCCATCAAGGCCGCGAACGTCTCCGTGGCCAGCTGTCGAGCATTCGCGAGGAGCAATCGTGAGCGGGTTCGACGATCTTGAGCGACGGCTGAACGACGCCTCTGGTTTCGACCCCGACGTGTTCGCCGCACACGAACTGGTGTTGGGCCGCGTCGGCGACATTCGCCGGCGTCGTCGCACGGCGGCCACGACCGGCTTAGCGATGTGTGTGCTGTTGCTCGGTACAGCCTTCGCGATGACTATCGCCAACCGCGGCAACGGCAATCTGCGCTCAGCGGCAACGGAGCCAACCGAGGCAACAGCGCTGGTGGGCACCTCCAGCAGCAGCACCTCGCCGACCTCCCCCACGACGAGCTCGTCCACGTCGTCCACTACTGAACCGGTCTCGACGACGTCGTCGCCGGCCACATCAGAGGCCACCACCACCAGCACGGCCACCACATCGGCTCCCGAAAACGAGACGACAACGCCCACCACGAGCACACGCTCGCCGGTGATCGAACCCAACAACGGCTCACATGTTCCGGCACCTGCCACCACCGCAGTGCACCGCCGGCCACCGGCCACGCCGTCACCGGCCACCACCCTGCCGCCCGCCACCGCCGAGCCCGCCACCACGTTGCCCGAGACCACCGAGTCAACGACCACCGGGCCAACGACCACCGGGCCAACGACCACCGGGCCAACGACCACCGGGCCAACGACCACTGCCGAAGTGCACGACGACGACCAGGCAGGGTCCGGGACCACCGTTGCGGGCACGTCGACGCCCGGCAACGCGACCACAACCACCGCCGCTACTCCACCTGCTGATCAGGCCGCCACGGTGTTCAGTTCACTGCCCGATGGCAACTCGATCACGGTCAAGCTCCAGGCAGGCTCGCTGGTGCTGCTGGTGTCGACTCCGGCTGGTGGCTTTGCCGAGCACGGCGTCGAGACGTCCGGCGACCGAGTCAGCGTGCGCTTCGAGGGGCAGTCCTCGGAGGTCACCATCACCGTGCGAATCGTGGGCGGCCACATGTCGCCGCAGTACGAGACGAACTAGCGACTCGCCGTACTTCCCGTCGACCTTTGGCGGTGGGTTGCTGTCAGTGACAGCCCTACGCCAAGGTCGGATAGTGACGCCAGACTGTGGCGGTGATCACCGACTGGAACCCGGTCCTGAGCGACGAGTTCAGGCAGCCGTACTGGGCCGGTTTGCAGCACTTCATCGCCGACCAGCGGGCGAAGTTCGAGGTGTTTCCGCCTCACGATGAGGTGTTCGCGGCGCTACACCTCACCCCATTCGCGTCGACACGTGTGGTGATCCTCGGCCAAGACCCGTACCACGGGCCCGGCCAAGCACACGGGTTGTGCTTTTCGGTTCGGCGCGGGGTACGCGTTCCGCCCTCACTCACCAACGTCTTCGCCGAACTCGGCAACGATCTCGGTATCACACCACCAAAACATGGCAACCTCGAGGCGTGGGCCCGTCAAGGCGTGTTGTTACTGAACACCTGCCTCACCGTGCGCTCTGGTGCAGCGGGCTCCCACCACGGCCAAGGGTGGGAGTTGTTCACCGATCAGGTGATCCGAGCGGTGAACGCCAAACTCCATCGGGTCGTGTTCATCCTGTGGGGTGCGGCTGCGCGGCGAAAAAAGGCGTTGCTCGACCTCGACCGTCATGTGGTGATCGAGTCTGCGCACCCATCACCGTTGAGTGCCCATCAAGGATTTCTCGGCAGTCGGCCGTTCAGCCGAACCAATGATGCACTCGTCGCAGCCGGGTTGACGCCCATCGACTGGCGTCTTCCCGGCTGAGTTCGAGTCGTGCCGGAACAGAGCCGGTTCAGCCAGCCGGGCTGGGATAGTCGCCTGGTTCTTCGCCAGGCGGCGGGGTGAGATAGATGTCGACGGCGCCGTTCGGATCGAAGGCTTTATCCACGGTGGGCCATTCGCCGGGCAGGTAGCACTTGCCGCCATCGACGTACTCGTACATGCCGGTGCCGTCGCGACGGATCTCGTCGGCACCGGTAGCGGTCGGGTTCCACCAGAACGCGGTGGCATCGTCAACACCTTGATAGTCAGGCTCTGGCCAGAGGCCCTTGTCGCCGTACGACAGGTACGGCTGGCTGATCGCGGCCTTCGTACCATCAGCGGCGAACAGCGCGTCGCGAAACGTCTCCGGCGTAAGGACCGGGCCGACACCTTGCAGCACCGCGAACAACAACGCCGGGTTCGGTGCGATCACGCCGATGGTGTCCTTGGCGGGCGGCGGCGTTCCGTTGAACCACTGATACAGCGCGTACGCGCCGACCTTCTGCGGGTCGGTACGAGCAGGCAGCTGGGTGACACCGAACGCATGCTTCCATTGATCCTGGTCGTACGTGCGGGCAAAGGCGGTCACATCCACCAGAACGCTGGCCGCAACGACCCATTCCGGGAAGTACTCCTGTGCGGTGGCCTCCTTCGTGAAGTCCCGCGGCGCCACCGGATCGCCGCTGAAAATGATCGTGGTGATTCCGTCGGCCTTCATCTTCGAGATCACCTGCGACGCAGTGGCCTGGATGGTTGCCGGGTCGAGGGCATACGCCACAACGTCGGCGAGTGGCGTTCCGGCCGCCTCCATCTCCGACGCGAAGTGATCGGCCAGATCCTTGGAAGCACCGCTACTTTCGAGGTACAGCAAGCCAAACTTGCGCGGCGAGTTCACAAACGCATCTCCGGCGTGGATTGCGTTCTTGCCGGCGAGCTGCTTGGTGATGAACTCGATCACGTGCGCCTGCTTCTGCAGGGCGCTTCCGTCGAGGCCCCAGACGTAGGGATCGCGTTCCTGGTAGAACGCCGGCGGCTGGCCCGGCGTGCAGCCGATGCACATGATCTTGCGGGCCGCCAGTTCGTCGGCGAACGCACTCGTGAGCGCCGGGCCACCCAGCACCACGAACGGTTTGAACTCTTCGGCAATGCGGGCCGCATCGGCGCGGGCTGCTACTTCGTCGGTCGTGATCCCGGTTCCTTCGAACGTGATCAGCTTGATCTTGCGACCATAGAGCTCGTAGTAGGTCTCGTAGTAGCGGACGATGTTCTTCATCGTCTCGGCCCCCTGGGCGTTGGTGTCTTCCACCTTGATCGCGTCGGTGACGTAGGCGATGATCGGGTCGTTCGCAATGCCCTGGTACTGCACCACGGTGATCTCGTCACCGGTGACACCGGGGGTAGTCGCCCCGCCGTTGTCTCCTTGGAACGGGGCGTAGCACTCGGACGCGAAGAAGTCGGGCACAGCGATGAAGCCCTTTGCCACGTCGCATCGCGAGCCCCAGTCGATCTGGCCGTCGAGGCCGGCCTTGACGGCCTGCGAGTAGCTCATCGGGAACGTGATCTCCGCTGGGGCTTCGGTGCCGGGAACCTCGGTCGCCAGCACGTCGGTGCCTGCGGCCGAACCCGAGTCCGGGGTCGTTGCTGCGACCGTCGTCGCAGCAGCCGCTGTTGTGGCCGGCGCAGCTGTGGTGGGCACTGCCGTGGCCACGGTCGCAGGCACAGTCGACGGGGCTGACGTCGCGTCGTCGCCGCGTGTGGCGAGGATGACGCCGCCGCCGATCGCAACTACGGCAACGACACCGATGATCGGCCCCCACCGCTTCAGCTGACGATTGCCGGAGCCCCCGCTGCCGGATCCGGCGCTTCCCTGTGCTGGTTGCATGCCTGTCCCCCTCTGTCGTTTGTTCTCATGTTGCTGTGGATGGTGATGTTGATGTGGTTCCGGTTCCGCTGCGGGCCACTGCGCTGGCATCGGTACCGAGATAGCTCTGCACGACGTCGGGGTGCAGGAGCACCTCGGACGGGCGGCCAGTGGTGACGATGCGGCCCTGATCGAGCGCGATGAGGCGGTCGGAAATGGTGGAGATCAGCGGCATATCGTGTTCGATCACCACGAGCGCGGCACCCATCTCGTCGCGCAGTCGCAGTAGCACCGGCGACAATGCCTCGACCTCGCGCTGGGCGATGCCACTCGATGGTTCATCCAACAAGATCACGGTGGGGCGATGGGCGACCTGGCATGCGAGATCGACGATCCGGCGGGTACCCGTGGACAGTTCGCGAATGAACGAGTTGCGGTAGTCACCGAGGTTCATCAGTTCGATCAGTTCGTCGACACGGAGCCGTGAGCGCTCCTCGTCGTCGAACACCATCGGCAGCCGCAGTGCGGCCGCCAGGGCGCTTCGGCTATGCACCCATCGTTCGAGTGACACCGCCAACGTCTCGGCGACAGTCATGTCGGGAAACAACCGCGCGTCTTGGAAGCTGCGGCCAAGGCCAGCCGAGGCGCGTCCCGAGGGGCCGAGCCCGGTGATGTCGTCGCCGCCGAGCGATACATGGCCTGACGCGAGCGGAGTGAACCCGCTGATGAGATCGAACATCGTTGTCTTGCCAGCCCCATTAGGCCCGATGACACCGACGATCTCCCGTGCCGCCACCTCGAACGTGACGCGGTCGACCGCCTGGATCCCACCGAACGAGCAACTCAGCTCTGCGACGGCCAACGCCGCCGGACCGGAACTGTCGACTGCAACCCGCGCACCATCGTGTTGCCGTCCGACAGAAGCATCGGACAGGAACACCGAGCGGAGGAGGTCGGGCCTCGCGAGCAGTTCGGCTGTCGGCCCGCTGAAACGGATTCGGCCACGCTCCATGAAGTAGGCGCGCTCTGCCAAGGTGAGCGCAACGTTGACGCTCTGTTCGACAAGGATCACCGCAACGCCGTCGGCAGCGAGTCGGCGCACGATCGGTAGCAATTGCCCGACGATCACGGGAGCAAGACCAAGTGAAAGCTCATCGATCAGCAACACCTTGGGGCGGGCGACGAACGCCATACCGAGCGCGAGCATCTGCTGTTGCCCACCCGACAGATCGGCCGCCGACGCGGTGCGGCGCTGGTCGAGAACGGGGAACATCTCGTACACCTCGGCCGTTGCGGCAGCCACCGTTGCCGGATCGCGGCGACGGGTCCACCCGGCAAGCTGCAGGTTCTCCTCGACCGTCAGCGACCCGAACACTCCCTGCCCACCGGGCATCTGGCTGATGCCCAGACCTGCGATCTCGTCGGGTGGCGCATGAGTGACATCTCGGCCATCCAAGATGACCGCACCCCGATCGGCTTCGACAATGCCGCTGATCACCTTCAACAGCGTGCTCTTGCCGGCACCGTTGGTGCCTAGCAGGGCGACGATCTCGCCCTCCTTCACGTCGATGTCCACCTCGAACAACACCTGCCGCTGGTCGTACCCAGCGTTCACGGCCCGCACCAACAACAGATCGGCGAGTCCCTGACGCCGCTGGTAGAGCGCCTCGCTGCGTGCCGCCTGAGCGCGCCAGACCTGGCCGACGTCGGCATCGATGACGTCACCGACAGATCCCAAGATGACCGCACCGATCACGAACAGCGGTACAAGTACGAGCATGCCGACCCTGATCCCGAGATGGCTCGAGATCCAGCCGATGACGGGCAGGATCAGCAGGCCTGGGATCACCCACAGCGACGCGACCGAAAATCCTGTTGCCCGAGCACGCGCCGGGATGGCGAGCGACAGCGACACCAAAATGCTCGGACCGATGATGGCAAGAGCCGCTGAGATGAAGCAGTTCATCGCAACCGCCACCACCACGTTCGGCGCCAGTGCAAAGCCGACCGAGAGCACCGACGTGCCAGCCGCCACCTTGGCGCCGAACCGGATGACGCCGCGCATGTTGCCGGCGTAACGTTTGGTGACGATTCGTACACCCACGACGAGACCGAGCAGTTGGAACGGCTCCGCTATTGCAGCGGCGATACCACGGGCTCGTTCGTCGAGATGGAACTCTTGCTCGTACATCAAGGCGGCGAGAGTGACGAACCCGATGAGCGACGTGGCGAGGAACGGCAGGCTCCACCACAGGCGCTTCAAGCTCTCGACCTTGTGCACTGTGCGCCAACTCTCGGCAAACGACGGAACGGTCTCTTCGGTGTTGATCACGTCGTCGGTAGCGCCGGTTGCCTTGCGCTCCCATCGGCCACGGATCGGTTCTCTCAGCCGCAATGCCATCACCGCAAACACCACCGTCGGGATGACGAACACCACGAACGGCACCCGCCACGTAAACGCGTATGCCAGAAGGCCGGCCGTCAACGGTCCGATGAACGAACCCACCGCATTCGCGGCGCGATGCGTGCTGTACACCTTGGCTCGCGCCTCGATCGGGTAGTAGTCGGCAAGGAGCGAGTTGTGGGTCGGGTCGATCACTGCCTTACCGAGCGAGCTTCCGCTACGCGCAATCGCCAACACCACGAGACCGGTGGCGAGACCGGTCATCCCGCTGAACACACCCCACATCAATGCACCGACGATGGCGAGTGGCACTCGCTTTGAGCGGTCGGCATACTGCGCGATCGGAACCTGCAACGCGAGCGCACCCAACGAGACGAGCGCCACGAATCCGAGCACCTTGGTGTTGTCGAGGTGAAACTCATCACGAATGTTCGGGAGCAGGATGCCGAATGCAGTGCGATCGAGTTCGTCGACCGCGTTGAGCCCGAACAGCACGATCAACGGATACGGCGATTCCCCCCCGCACAGGTTGCGTAGCCAGGTCATCGGATGCGTCATGCCGTACCCGAACGCTCGTGCGCCGCTTCGAAAACTGCCGCTGCTCATACCGGTTCGGCAACACTGGTGCGGGTGACGAGTTTCACGACGATGTCACGCAGACGGACCCACAGGCTGCCAAGGCCACCCGGCAACACGAGGAGCACGAGGAGCACGCCCACGCCAGACGACAGGATCTGCCACTCCGGTGCAGTGATGAACCACCGCGTGCCGCGTAGGTACAACGCCCCGAGCAACGCGCCGCCGAGTGAGCCGAGGCCGCCGATGACCGCCGCCGTGAACACCTGGAAGCTTTCTCCGGTGCCGTAGCTGGCAACGACGAAGGACTGGTTGAGGTGCGCATAGAGCGCGCCGCCGATTCCGGCGATCACACCGGAGATGACGAATGCGGTCAGTTTGGCCCGCACGGCCGGAACCGCAAAACTCTGCGCTGCTCGCTCGTTTTCACGCAACGCCACGATCACTCGGCCAGTGCGTGAGCGGCGGATGCCGCGTACCGCAAGGAAGATCAGCGCGAGCACGACCACCGAGTAGGCGTAGTACCGGGTCGGTGTGCTGACGTTAATCCGACCGAACAGCGGCAATCTGGGGAAACGACTCTCACCTTTCGGGAACCAGCCGAAGAACCGGTCGTTCAACAGCCATGTACTGACAGCGAGCCCGAACGCAAACGTGGTGACCGCCAGATACAGACCACGAAGCCGCAGCGCTGGAATACCAACCGCGAATGCCGCGACACCGCCTGCGAGGCCGCCGATCAGCAGCGTGAGTGTGAGATCGACGTTCCACCGTGTCGTACACGTGGCGCTCACCGCCGCGCCGATAGCGACGATGCCCATCTGGCCGAGAGAGATCTGACCGGCCCATCCCGTGAGGACGACCAGCGACATCCCGATGATCGCAAAGGCGATCACTGCGGAAGCCTTGAGCACATAGTCCACCGGCAGCAGCACGGGGAACAGCACCACGCCCATTGCCGCTGCAGCGAGCAGCGTCCACCGGATGGTGCTGACCCACGGGTTGGCGGCCACGTCAGCAGCGAGCGGTCGCACCTCTTCTGCCCCACGCCAACTCGACGTGGCGTCGTTGTCCCGTCGGCTCGTACTCGACCGCTGCACGAGGAGCACGACGAACATCACCGCTGCCATGATCGGGTACGCAAGGAACGGCGACTGGGAGTTCCATTGCACCCCAGCCTCGAGCAGGCTGAGCGCGATGGCCATCGCGATCACCGTGGGCAACCGCTCGAGTCGGGCGATCACGAGAGCGGCCAGCGCAAGCAACAGCGTGGGCAGCGCAACCGCAAACCCGAGCGGCACTCCGGTGATGCCGCTCTTCAGGAACAACGCGAGAAACGCAAGCACGGTCGCCAGCGTCCAGACGACGGTGTTGATCCGAGCGACGGGAATGCCGAGCATGGCGGCGCGGTCGGTGCGTTCGGCACTTGCCCGCACCGCCAGGCCGAGCCGGCTGCGGGTGAGGAACCAGGCGACGGCCAGCATGGACAGCGGCGCCACGATGAGAGCGATCAGGTCGTTCGCGTTGAGGATGAAGGTACCGATCGTGAGCTTCCAGTCGAGCGGAGGCTTGATCCGCTCGCTTGCAAGGTTGTGCCCCCACCACCGGGGCACCAAGATGCCGAGCACCACCATCAGTTGGGTGATGCCCAATGTGGCAACGGTGAGCACCAATCGTGGTGCATTGCGGAAGCGACGCACGATGGCCATTTCCACCACGACGCCGAGCACGAGTGCAGCGACGAGGCCAGCACCGAGGCCGAGCACGTACGGCCATCCCGAAAACAGGATCAATGCTGCGGCGAATGCCGACGGCACCGCGCCAAGGTCGGCCTGTGCGAAGTTGACCACCCGGTTGGCCCGGTAAATCAGTGCCATCCCCATCGCCAACATCGCGTTGAGCAGCCCGAGCACACAACTGCGCACCCAGTTGCCGAGCGGCATCGGAAAAAAGATGAGCTGGATCGCGAGTACCAAAACCACAGACGCGACAGCAACGGCACGCAGACGATCCGAGTTGCCGAGCACCCCCAAGCGCCGCACCGGGCGAACCGTAGCCGGTTTCGCCGCCCACACCCTGACCGGATGGGAGAAGCCTCGAGTTGTGGTTGGTCAGCGCAGCGTGATTGGCAGCACGGTGATGATCGACCGCGACGAAGCACCGACCTCGATGCCGTACGTGCCAGGAGGCACGACCCAGTCGTGCTGGTCGACCGACCAGATCGCGAACGACCGCTCGGGCAACCACACCACCGCATCGACGGTTTCGCCGGGTGCTGCCGACACCTTGGCGAATCCGCGAAGTTCGCGAATCGCGCGACGGGGTGTCTCCGAGGGTGCGCCGGGGGGCGCCGCGACATACACCTGCACCACCGTGCTGCCAAGGCGCCCGCCGGTGTTGGTGGCCGGCACCGTTACCGTGAACCCGTCGCCGATGCTGCCGACGACCGTCGGTTCACCGAACTGCCAGTCGGTGTATCCGAGCCCGTGTCCGAACGGGAACATCGGCTCGATCGTCCGCGCGTCGTACCAGCGGTAGCCGATGAACAGCCCCTCGTCGTAGCGGGCGAAACCCCCCTCACCGGGATGGGACAAATACGCCGGGGTGTCTTCCATCCGCTTCGGGATTGTGACCGGGAGCCGACCACCGGGTTCTTCCACGCCGAGCAACACGTCGGCGACCGAGTTGCCGACTTCCTCGCCCGGGAACCAGATCTGCATGACGGCGGCTACGTCGTCGATCCATGGCATTGCCACCGGTGACCCGGCGTTGATCACGACCACCGTGCGCGGATTCGCCGCAGCGACCCGGGCGACGAGTTCGTCCTGGCGCCCTGGCAACGCCATGCTGGAGCGGTCTTCGCCTTCGGTCTCCCAGTCATCATTCGTCCCGATGACCACCACTGCGATGTCGGCGGCGGCGGCGGCGGCAACGGCTCGCGCGACGCTGTCGCCGGTTTCGGGTGCTACGGCCCCGACGACGAGACCGCGCAGCATCGGATAGTGCATGTGGGCGTAGTCGACCTCGATCGCGGCAGTCACGCCAGCCTCGAGCGGCATCATCCCACGGACCTCGGCGCTGCCCTGGCCGAAGAACGCGCCACCTGTCTGCGGCGTCGACAGATCGGCCACCACCACGCCATTCACACGTAACACCGCAGCACCGACCGAGGTGAGCCCGAACCACCAGTCGCCGGTCTCATTCGGCACGAAACTGCCCGAAATCCGCGCACCAAAGCTGTTCTTGTCGACGCCGGGTGCCGGCGAGTCCATCCAGATCCACTGCAGGCGCTCGGTTGCCACGGTTGCGATGACGACACCTTCCGCGTCGAGGTACTCCGTCTCGAATGCACCGAGCAGCGCTGGCAGGCGCTTCGCGATCGAACACCCGGCCTCGTGGGTGACGGCGAGGCCGCGCTCTCGCAACGCGGCGAGCAGCGCTACAGGCCGGTTGGCGCGCACTCGGGCGCTGCCGCCGCCTTGGATGTGGCCTCGTTCGGCGTTGGGGCCGAGCAATGCAATGGGCAGACCCCCTGTGAGCGGCAGCACTCCGCCTTCGTTCTTCAGTAACACGGTTCCGGCGATTGCGGCGCGGCGGATGACCGACCGCGTCTCGTCGCTGTCATCGGTGCACTCCTCGCTCGACACTGCACCGACTCCGGACCACTCGAACAAGCGCAGCAGGCGCCCGACGGACTCGTCGACACGTTCGGTCGAGACCGATCCCGAACGCAACGCTTCGAGCAACGCTTCGCCTCGTTGCAAGGGCGGCCCGGGCATCTCGAGGTCGAGACCGGCCTCGAGTGCTGCAGCGGCGCTATGCGTGCCGTACCAGTCGCTGATCACCACCCCGTCGAAGCCCCATTCGTCGCGCAACACCCCGCGCAGCAAGGGCCCGTGCTCGCCGGCAAACGTGCCGTTGACCTTGTTGTAGCTGCTCATCAACGCGCGGACATCGGCGCCGCCCTCGTCGACCGAACGCACCGCCGCCTCGAACGGCACCAGGTACAACTCACGCAGTGTTCGTTCGTCGACCTCGCTGGAGATCGACATCCGTTCGAACTCGGTGTCGTTGGCGATGAAGTGTTTGATGCACGCCGCCACGCCGAGGGACTGAACGCCCTTCACGTAGCCGACTGCGATGTGTGCGGTGAGCGTCGGATCTTCGCTCATGCATTCGAAGTTGCGTCCACCGATCGGGGTGCGGTGCAGGTTGACGGTGGGTGCAAGCAGCACGTGGGCGCCCTTCGAACGTGCTTCGCGTCCCAACGCCCGGCCGACCTCTTCCACCAACGCCGGGTCGAACGTGGCGCCGAGGGCCGTCCCACACGGGAACGACGCCGACGGGGGGCCGTTCCACGAAGTACCGCGTACACCCGCAGGCCCATCGCTGCATCGCAACGCAGGAACACCTGGCAGTTCGACCGTGTGCCACGCGTCGGAGCCGGCGAGTAGCGACACTTTCTGTTCGAGGGTGAGCGTTGCTAGAACAGCGTCAGGATCGATCGTCATCACCGCTGAGTCTGACAGATGACCCCGTCGACCACGATCTTCGGCGGCAGGCGGCGGGTCATTAGCGGCTTGCGCTCAGGGCTCAGGTGGCGACCGGAAGTGCGAAACCGATCACGCTGCCGCCGCCTGGACGGTTGGCAGCGTGTACCGACCCACTATGGACCTCGACAACGTCACGCACGATCGATAACCCGAGCCCGCTTCCGGGGAGTGCCCGGGCCTGCAACGACCGGTAGAAGCGGTCGAACAATCTCGGCAGATCTGCCGGCTCGATGCCCGGGCCGCGATCGAGCACGTCGAACCGGCCACGGTGCACGCGGACCTCGATGGGGGCATCACTGAACTTGAGCGCGTTGCCGATCACGTTGGTCATCGCCCTCTCCAGCGCTTGCGGACGCACCACCACGACCGCCTCGTCGGCATCGAGGATGATCTCACGCCCGGAACGCCGTGCTGAGCGTTCGGCCACATGACGGGCGATGTCTCCCATCACCACCGACGACGGCACTTCTTCGTCGCGGCTGTCGGTAGCGAGCTGGACCAACTCATTGACCAACTCAGTGAGCTCACGCGTCTCACTCTCCACATCAGCCAACAGTTGTTGACGCGACCTCGGTGACAGTTCATCGAACCGTTGCATCACCGACACGTTGGTCCGCAGGCTGGTGAGCGGCGTTCGCAACTCGTGCCCGGCGTCTTGCACCAACTGGTATTGCGACTGCTTCGATCGGGCGAGCGAGGCGAGCATCTCACTGAACGCCTGCCCCAGCCGACCCGTCTCGTCACGCCCATCGACTGGCACATCCACATCAAGATCGCCCGACGCGGCGACATCGGTGGCCACCTCGGTGAGGCGGACCAGCCGCCGCGTGACCTGCTGGGCCACGATGAGACCGATCAGCAACGCAAGCACCGACATACCGGCCATGGTGACCAACGTGCGGTTGCGGATGCTGTCGAGCACGTGTTCGGTTTCTTGCAGCGACCGCGCCAACTGCAACGCACCACCACGTACGGCGACCGTGAGCATCCGGTACGACTCGCCATCGAGCACCACATCGCTGCTCGCGCTCGCCGGGCCGACCGCCGCCGCGATCGAGCGGTCGAGATCGGTCACCGGCAATCTGCCGGTGCGCGGATAGCGCGTCACCCGGCCATTGGCCCGCACCGCCTGAACCAGAATCTGTGTGAAGCTGCGCGGGCGTTCGTCGCCGTCGCCATCGGCTGGTGTAGCGGGTGGATCGAGCACCGTTCCAGGCGGGCGGCCCTGGTAGAACTGGGCGGCACCGGCCAACGATGTATCGATCTGCCCACGAAGCTCGTGCTCGGTGGAGAGATACGAAATCGACCCGACGGAAATGGTGGCGCCAGCGGTCAATGTGACCAGCGCGATTGCGAGCTTGACGCGCAAGCTCACGACGAACGCACCGTGTAGCCCACACCGCGGACGGTGTGGATCAGCTTCGCAAGGTCGCCGGTGTCGATTTTGCGACGGAGATAGCTGATGTAGACCGCCAGATTCTTGGAGTCAGGCCCGAAGTCGTAGTTCCAGATCCGCTCGTAGATCAGGGAATGATCGAGCACGATGCCGGCATTGCGAACCAGCAGTTCGAGCAGGTCGAACTCGGTCTTGGACAGCTCGATCTCGTCGTCACCGCGCCACGCGCGGCGCGACGTGGGATCGACACGCAGGTCGGCAACCTGCAACACCGATGAGGGCTCATCGCGATCACCAGCGCGGCTGCGGCGAAGCAACGCACGCAGCCGGGCCATCAACTCCGCTAGATCGAACGGCTTCGAGAGATAGTCGTCGGCGCCGGCATCAAGACCCGCCACACGATCCGATGTCTCGGTACGCGCCGTGAGCATCAGGATCGGCAACCGGTCCTTCTCGGCGCGCAGTACCCGGCAGAACGTGAGGCCATCGATGTTCGGCATCATCACGTCGACAATCGCCACATCGGGGCGGGAATCTCGAATCGTCGTGAGAGCCGCAGCCCCATCCGAAGCAAGATCGACCTCGTACCCGTCGAGTTCGAGCGCGCGCGCCAACGCATCACGAATCGCTCGATCATCGTCGACCACCAACACACGTGCGTTCATCACCACCATCCTTGCATCCTTGCTCGCGCAGATGGCCTCTCCGAGGTTCGCCCGGAGAGGCCATCACGATGTTGATTCAGTGGTGATTCAGTGGTGGTCTGAATCAGCCGGCAGTCGTCGGCGTTACATCGCCGGCGGGTTGGCCCGGACCACCCAGCGGGCCGGCGGTGCTCACCCGTTCGGTGATGCGGGTGGTGATCTCGGCCAACTTGGAGTCGGCCTCGGCCTGGGTCAGGTCGCCCGATGCAACCTCGGCGTCGACGTGTGCCTTGGCATCGGTGACGAACGCGTCGATCACGGTCTGCACCGCAACACCGTGTGCGGTTGCAACATCGGCGATCGAGCTACCCGACTGCAACTCGGTCCGAAGTTCGTCGACCGTCAGGCCCAGCGCGGTCGCTGCTACTTCGAGGCCGGGGCCACGATGCCCACCGGGGCCACCGCGGCCGCCGTGATCACCACGACCGCCATGATCTCCGCCACCCTCACCTCTCGGAGGCCGAGCGGCGTCAAGTGCCGTGATGATCTTGTCGAGTTGTTCCTGAGTGATCGTGCCATCGGCGACGAGCGGTTGCAGCGCGTCACTGACGTGCGACTCGAACCCGCCAGCCGGATCGTCGCCGACATCGCCGCCAGCCGCGACCACGACCGGATCGGCCGGATCGACGGGGACCGTTGCGACGGTCACGACCTGGGCTGCGTTGGATGCGCCTGCGGCACCACTTTGTTCCAGGATGAAGCCGGCACCAGCGCCGGCCGTGAGGCCAGCCAAGAGACCGGCTGCGATGTACTTCTTGTTGTACTTCATGATTTCCCTCCGAGGGACTGGGGTGTGTCCACGTGAACCATGGTGACAAGCAATTGTGAAGAAGATGCGAACCCCGGGTGAGAACCGGGTAAGAGCCGGTTCGGTCAAGTCTCGGTAGCCTCCTCGGGGAAATTCTGTAACAATGCTGTAATACCCGAACGCTGGAGACCCATGACCCACGCTGCCACTGCTGGCCGAAGACGTCTGCTCACCACGACCGCCGCGTTCGCGTGCGTCGCACTGACCTGCGTGTCGTTCGGCTTGGGTGGTTGGCAACCGGCCAGTGCTGGCAGCACCAGCACCAGCACCAGCACCAGCACCAGCACCAGCACCATTGCGCCGGGGCCGCCGAAGACCGAGGCCCTCATCGTCGCCCGCGCCGCCACGGTCACCAAACCGGCAAAGCGTCTTCGGCAGTCAGGTCTGATGATGTTCCCGATGGACCCCGAACCGACGTGCACCGTGCTCGACAACTTCGGCGACGCCCGTGGCTCCGGGCGACGTCACCAGGGCATCGACATTCTTGCGACCCTCGGTCAACAGGTGTTCGCTGTAGCCGATGGCACGCTCACCATTCGGTATGTCGATGGCGCATCCGACGCACAACTCTCCGGCAATGCGTGGACGCTCACCTTGCCCGACAAGACCTATTACTTCTACGCACACCTGTCGAGGTTCGCCGATGGGCTCAGTGTGGGATCAACGGTCAGCAAGGGGCAACTGATCGGCTACGTCGGCGACACGGGCGACCCCGGGCCTGGTAACTACCACCTCCATTTCGAGGTACACCCCGGTGGCGGCTCTGCGGTCAACGGGCTACCGCTGCTCGAGGTCCCGACGAGCTGCATCGTCTACTGACGCTACGACCGGATGACCAGTCTGCGGCCGAGCGCGATGTGTCAAACCACATCCTTGCGTTCGCCAGCAGTGTCGACTGCGGTGCTGACCGTCATCGTCCGCGGTCCCATCACTTTGGCAATCAGGTGCTCACCAGCCACCACGGTCGGATACTTCGCCGGTCGGTCGACCGAGCGGCACGTAGGCACGCAACTGATCACCGCATCGTGATTCGCGTCGAAGAAGAACGCCGCCGACCTGCGTACCGCTGCACCCTGAGAGTCCGCCGGAGGTGGCACCACTCGGTGCAGCGTCGAGCGCCAACGGTCGTTGGTCCACTGCGCCGTCAGGTCTCCAAGGTTGACTAGCAATGCACCTGGAACGGGTACCACGTCGTGCCAGAACCCGTCCGGCCCCACGATCTGTAGGCCAGGCACCGGGTCGGCATACAGCACCGTCACCATGCCATAATCGGTGTGGGCACCCATCCTCATCTGTACGGGCGCGGGGTCGACGTCGCCATGACGGCGCTCATACCGGATCGTGCGCATCGTGACCGTCGACCGATCCACGAACGGCGCGAACCACCCATCCGGCAATCCGAGCGCTACCGAGAAGATGTCGGTCAGCATCACTGCGACCCGCTGGGCTTCGTCGAAGTACGCCGAGATCGCCGACCGCATCGAAGCCGGGCGAGCGGGCCACACGTTGGGGGCGAAGAACTGGTGCGGATCGGCCACCACCACGGGATCCGACCGATCAACATGCTCAGGGCCAACGTTGAAGGCTTCGAACAGATCGGGCAGCGACGGTGCGACGCCCAAGCTGTAGGACAGCGCTTCGGCACCCAGCGCTGCATAGCCACGATTGATCCCGGGGTGCGGCGGAACAGCGAGCAGCTTCTCTGCCAGGGGCAACACGAAGAACTCATCTGAGGCCGCAAGCATTGTCTGGATCACGTCGGGAGCGACCCCGTGGCCGATGATCTGCATGAACCCGACCGTGCTGCACGCCTGGTCGACCGCCTCGGCGACCGCAACGTTGCGCGATGTCACCCATTCGTCGAGGTCGATGATCGGCACCTGCATAGGCGCAGGCTACGCGAACGCAGCGTGTGCACTGGCCCGCTGGAGTAGTGCCGTCGGTGGCACTACGTGGCGACTTGACCGAATTGAGTAGTCGTTACTCATCCGGAGGTTCCCACCCAGGACGAGACTGGTCGTATTGGAACGGCACGGGTCGTTCCTGAGGGAGAGGAAACCCACCATGATTGCATCGAAGAAAGTACTGAGCTGGATGCTCGTCGCAACAGTGTTCGCCAGCACCGGCGCCGCATGTAGCAGCGACGCCAAGAAGTCGACCACGACGGCCCCCGCGGGCACCGCGGCGCCTGGTGGCGGCAGCGCGAACGCTGATGTGACCGCGTTCTGCGCCGCAGCCGACAAGTTGGCCGCCGACTTCAAGAAGGTCATGGCCGATCCGGCCAGCGGCGACATTACGGCCCTCACGGCCAGCGCCGCCGACTTGAGCAAGAAGGCCGCAGCACTGATTTCGGCTACACCCGCCGAAGCTGCTTCCGTGAATGCATGCACCACGAAGATGTCTACGGCGATGGCCGGCGGCTGAACAAGCGTTGCCCGAAACGGCGGTCACCCAGTGGGTGGCCGCCGTTTCGCAGTTTTTCGATCGACCCAAGCACAACCCAACAACTCCAGCACCACCCAGCACAACCCAGCACAACCCAGCACAACCCAAGAACAGGACCACTCCGATGAAGACCACCCCGACACCACTTCGCAGGGTCCTGTTGGCCATAGCACTGGCCGCCACCCTGGCCGCGTGCAGCAACAGCAGCGAGTCGTCCACTACCGTCGCCGATGACACGCCCACTGCCGATGTCACAACCTTTTGCACATCGGCATCCACCGTGGCCGGGCAGATCGCCGAACTGATGGCCAACCCCGCCGCAGGCGATCTCGCCGCACTCAACGCCCAAGCTCAGGCAATCGGTGCCACCGCAACCAAGCTGGCAAAGGCCCATCCGGGTCAAACCGCTGCGATCAGCGCGTGTTTCGCCACGGTCACCGCTGCGATCAGCGGCGGCGTCACTGTCGGAGAACCCGGGCTGTCCACCACCGTCCCGGGTGGGGATACCACCAGCAGCAACCCTGCCGTTCAGGCGTTCTGTGCGTCGGCAGATGTCCTGGCGGCGCAAGTACAGGCCACGCTCGCCGACCCGGCCAAGGCCGGTGACATGGCCACCCTGACCGCACAGGTACAGGATCTCGCTACACAGGCTGCGGCGATCATCAGCGGTAGCCCAGCCGATGCGCAGGCAGTCACCGCCTGCACGCAGAAGATGGCCGACGCGCTGATTCCCGGCGCTGCGACCCCTACCGAAACCGTTGCCCCGCTGGCCACGGTCGCGCCTGACGCGACAGTCGCACCCGGCACCACCGCCGGTGCGACCAGCAGCAACCCGGACGTTGCCGCGTACTGCGCAGCCGCCGATGCGGTTGCTGCACAACTGACCATCGTCATGGCCGATCCCGCGAAGGCCGGCGATATGGCCGCGCTGACCACCCAGATGCAAGACCTGTCCACCAAGGCTGCCGCACTCGGGTCGACGAGTCCTGCAGATGTCGCTGCTGTGCAGGCCTGTACCGACCGGATGGTTGCCGCGCTCACACCCGGGACCTGACCAGTCACAATGGAGGTGGGCCACAGTCGCTGTGCCCTTCACCTCACCCGATGGACGTACACCAATGCGCACCTCTCGAACGTTCGCGGCCTCTCGCCAGGTATCGGCATGTGTTGCCGCAATCCTTCTCGGTGCCGGTGCCGCGGCGTGCAGCACTGAGCCCTCGGCTTCGCCGTCGACCACCGCAGGCCAGTCCGTCACCACCATTCCTGCTGACATTCCTGAGCCGGCAACTGAGCCGGTAACTGAACCCCTCACGACGGCTAGCACCATCGCCACCACGCAGAGCACCACGCTGATCGATGCGCCCAGCAAGACCACGCCGACCACTTCGGCTCCGGCAACCACCACCACCGAGCCTGGCCCACCCACCTGGCCTCTGACGGGCGTGTTTTTGGACGATGCGTTCACTGCTGGGCGCCCTGCACTAGTCGTCAAGATCGACAACGCCTCCGGGGCGCGCCCTCAGACAGGCTTCAACGAGGCCGACATCGTGTTCGAAGAGATCGTCAACGACAGCCTCAGCCGGTTCGCGATGGTGTTCCACAGCCACGGCAGTGATCCCGTCGGCCCGATTCGCTCTGGCCGAATCCAAGACATCGACCTCTTCGGCTCGTTCCAACACCCGCTGTTCGCCTGGAGCGGCGGCAACGCCACCGTCACTGCGGCGATCCGGGCCAGCGACCTGGTCGACATCGGCCCTGCTCGGGTGAACGTCTACTTTCGCGCTTCGGATCGCAAGGTTCCGCACAACCTGTACTCCAATACCACTGCACTGTGGACGAAGGCCCCGATCGACTCCCAGCCGCCGATCCCACAATTCATCTACCGCTCCGCCGATGCAACCGTTGTCGGCTCCCCCAGCCAAGGCGTGACCCTGTCGCTCGACAGCGTCGATTCGCGATGGGACTGGGATCCGGCTTCCGGGCTGTACCTGCGAACGATGGAAGGCAAGAAGCACATGGACCGTGCAGGCGGTCAGGTATCGACCAACAACGTCGTCGTGCTGGTGATGAACTACCTGCCGGGCATCTCCGGCAGTCCCGATGCCCAGACCCTGGGAACAGGCGAAACGTTCGTGTTCACGGGCGGCAACGCGGTGCACGGCACGTGGACGCGCACCGACCGGTTACTGCCGTTCACCCTTACTGCTGACAACGGCACACCGATCACGCTTACCCCGGGACGCACGTTCGTCGAGCTGCCCCGGTCCGGAACCACAACGCCGCTCGGCCCCGCCGGCTGACCCGCCCTCCCCCTGTCTCACCCGGCTCCAGCGCTCTCCGGCAGCGCGTCCCCCCGTTGCGTTTGGTAGGTCGGGCCCCTCCCAGGGGGCCGTACCTACCAAACGCAGTCGGGGTGAGGGTCGGGGTGAGGGTCGGGGTGAGGGTCAGGGTGAGGGTCAGGTGAGGCGCCGGGCGAGCAGATCGGGGTGCTCACGGGAGCCGAGTTCGATGCGCACGTCGGTGAGATGACACCCGGCTGCGCTGACGATGGCCGGGTTGATGTCGACCACCCAGATCTCGGGGTTGTCGAAGACCAGCTGCGAGACCCGCTGGATTGCATCGACGAGCGGCGTGCTGGCCAGGCCGGCCGCGCGCAGCGTGGGGCCGACGAGCGAATCGCGCACAAGGGCTTCGGCACCTGCGCGAGACATCGGCACTAGCCGACTCATGCTGCCCGGCAGGTCCCCCTGCAGACTTCCGAGACCGACCGTGATCACCGGGCCCAGGCGATCGTCGGTAGTGCACCGAATCTGAACGTCGACGCCTGGAGTAACCATCTGCTGCACGAGGATTGTGTGGGCATCGGCACCGAGTGCGGCTCGAATGACAGTGATCGCGTCTCGGACCGCCTCGTCGTCGGCCAGGTCGAGCGCTACTCCGGCCTGCGCCGAACGACCAACCCGGCGCTGGGCCGACTTGACCGCCACCGGATGGCCGATCGAATGCGCGGCGCTCACTACTTCATCGGTCGAGGCTTCGTGGAGCACCACCGACCGAGGCATGTCCAAGCCGTATGACGTCACGACCAGGCGGGTGTCGGCCAAGTGCAGGATCGTGTCGTGGCGTTCGACGGCCTCGACTAACACCGCCCGAGCCCTGTCTTGATCGACGCCATCGACCGGTTCGATAGCCGCGTCGGCTTCGCTGGACAGCCACCGGCTGTAGGCAGCCATCCGCCCGAGCACGTCGGCTGCAGGTTCAGGAAACGAAAACGCCGGAACCGAGGAACCCTCACGTAACGGGCCATCGGGTCGGCCCAGCATGACGGCCACGACCGGCTTCGTGGCGCCCATGGCCGCCTCGTCGATCGCGTCAATCGGCGGAGTCGAACTCGCGAGTGGCGGTGCGTGGATGACCATCACCGCGTGGATGTCCGGATCGACCAACGCGGCTCGCAGCGCGTTACCGAAGTCTTCGGGCGTCGAGCGCCAGCCGAGCCCGATCGGCGGATCGACCGGCACGAGCCCAGCGCCGACCAACGCTGCCTTGGTGAGCACGCCGGGACTGCGCGCGTTGGTGAGAATCGCCACGCCAGACCCGGTAGGCACCGGTTGTGTGGCGAGAACCCGGGCGACATCGAGCATTGCCCGTACCGAAGGCACCTCGATCAAGCCAGCCTGTTGGTACAACGCGTTGTTGGCCAGGCCCACAGCCGCCGGGCCGGTTCGCACAGCCACGATCGGACGGGTGCGGCCGACCCGGCGGGCGATTCGGGCGAACTTACGCGGGTTGCCGAACGTCTCGGTGTACAACGCGATCACCCGGGTGCGCTCGTCGTCCTCCCAGAACTGCAACAGGTCGTTGGCCGACACATCGGCCTTGTCGCCGAGCGAGACGAACCACGACAGCCCGAGGGATAATTGAGCCGCCTGTTGCAGCACCGAGGCACCAAGCGATCCGGACTGCATCGAGATGGCTACGCCGCCGTGAGGCACGGTAACCTGCACGAGCGCAGCCTGCAATCCACCGGAGGTTCGCGGCGCAGCGATGCCCATGCTGGTCGGGCCGATGATCCGCAATCCGTTGCGTCGCGCGTGGGCGACGAGCGCGGGAAGGTCGATTTCCGAACCGTCGATCGACGTGACTACTACGGCACCACGGACGCGCTTGGCAATACATGAGTCGATGGTGACTGCGAGCGCTTCGACGGGAACGGCAACAATCGCAAGCCACACATCGTCGGCGATATCGGTCACTGCCGGGTAGGCGGGTTGTCCGCCCACCGACCGATGCGCGGGATTCACCGCAAAGACAGGGCCATCGAAGCTGCCGACGATGTTGTTCCACAGCTCGTGACCGATCGTGCCCGGCCGGTCGGATGCCCCGATCACCGCGATCGAACGAGGCAGCAGCAGGCGGGCGATCGCGCGGCTGTCGGCACGCTGCTCGCGGGTGGACACGGAGTCGAGAAACTGCTCCGTGTCGAGCAACGGCCATTCGAGTTCGGTGACCCCACTGTCGTAGTGGCGCTCGACGGGCCAGCCCGCTCGGCTGAACACGCGCAACATGGGCCGATTGTCGGAGAGCACCTCTGCGGTGAACCGGCCGATGCCGTTGGCGCGGGCGATGACCGCCAGATGCTCGAGCAGGAGGGTGGCGATCCCTTTGCCCTGGAGATCGGCATCGACCATGAACGCGACATCGGCATCATCACGGTCCTGCCAGCGCTCGTAGCTGGCCCACGCCTTGAACTCGCCGTGGTACTCCAAGACGAGTGCCACGCGATCACGGAAATCGACGACGGTGAAATGCTCGAGTTCACGTTCGGACAGCGATGGTTTCGCGGAAAAGAACCGCCGGTACAGGTTCTCACGAGGTTGGCGTTCGTGGAACGCTAGGAGCGCGGGAGCATCGTCAGGAGTGATCGGTCGGATGAAGGCGGCCTCGCCGTCACCGAGCACCACAGTGGCCGCCCACAGATCACGGTCGTCGATGTCGCTCACCGTACCAGCATGCCGCACCCCAGGCCTGCTCGACCGAGGCGTCGGACACACACACCCGATCCAACTCGGAATCCTCAGTGGCTGACCTTTGGCGTTGAGCTGTTGTCAATGACAGCCATACGCCAAAAGTCAGGGTTTACCAGCCGCGGGGGTCGGGGCCGCCAGAACCGCGTTCCAGTCGATGTCACCCTCGGCGTGTAGCGACGCGGGGCCACCTCGGGCACCGAACAGATGCTTGGCCCACACCAACCAGATGATCAGCGCGACGTTGATGATGAGGGCGCCAATGCGCACGATCGTCACACGATCGATCAACTCGTGGATCTCGAGGGGAAGAAATCCGGCGGTCGCCAGGACCGTCAGGTATTCGGCCCACCGCTTCTCCTTCCACAGTCCAACAGCTTCGGTCCACTCGATCGCTGCGTAGACAATCGCAAGACCGAGCAAGACACGCAGCGTGTCGGGCTTCAGATCGAACACACGCTGCACCTGCCTGCTGAGCCAGCTCTGGCTGGCGCCCTGACCCGTATCACTCACCGGACGTGCCAACGCGTCGACCACGCTGCCGGCCCAGTGATGCAACCGGTCGAGGTTCGTCTCGAGCAAGACCAGGGTCACAGCCAACAGAGTGAACACTGAGGCATGGACAGCTTTGTTGATCGCGATGAGTCGCATCAAGATCGCCTCGTGGAGCAGCTTGCCTCGGCGCGGCAACGAGAGGTCGATGATCGGCGGCAAACAAGGCCACCGAGCCGTCGCCGGGTCGGGCGCCTGGTGCTCGACCCACGTGTCGCAGCGCAGGCATCGGGCCAGCCGCCGCCCATCGGCGAGTTCTGCACCGAGCGCAGCATCATTCGGCCCGACGGATACCGCTTGGGCGGCCGGCGCCGCATGGCCACGCATCGAACACACCCACGTCTCGGGATGCCAGTGCTTCGGCCAGAGTCGCATGTCCATACTGTGCCATTGTTCGCACGAGTTCACCCGACACTTCGGCAACCAACCCCAGGAGGCACCCGGGCATGGACCTGGACCACGATCTCGAACGCATCGCCGAGCAGGAACGGCGGTTGCGGTTCGCCAGCTTCGACGAAGACACCGCCTGGGGTCTCTGCTCGGTACTGCGCGCCCGGGCCGAGGCCAGAGGAGCGTCCGTGACCATCGAGGTGCGTCTCGCTGGCGCCACCGTCGCATTCACTGCGATGCCTGGTACCGCACCCGCCAACGCCGATTGGGCCCGGCGTAAGCGCAACGTCGTGGAAACACTTCGGCGCAGTTCGTACGCGGTCGGGTTGGCCGCTGCTCGTCACGGCGGCGCGACCGAGACCCAGCTGATGAACCTCCCTGACCGCGACCACGCATGCCACGGCGGCTGCTTCCCGATCGTGGTCAACGGCGTCGGTTTCGTCGGTGCTGTAACGGTCTCAGGGCTACCTCAACGCGAGGACCACAACCTTGTGGTCGAGGTACTTGCCGACATCTTGAGCGTGCCGCTGGAGGAGGTAGCACTCAGCTCGCGCGAGTGAATTCCAACAGCAACTTCTTCAACCGTGCGTCGGGCTCGGGCCGAGCACCGAGGTGCTCGATCACCCAGGCGGAGATACTGGTCGCGAACTTCGCCGCATCGACAGCTGATCCGTGCTTCAAGTAGTGGGCGAGGAACGAGCCAGCGAACGAGTCACCGGCACCGGTCGCATCGACCAGGTTGTTCGTGGCGGGAGGGACGTGAGTACTGATGCCGTGCTGATGCACGAACGAACCATCGGCATCCAGTTTCAGCAGCACCAGCGCTTCGGGAAACATCTCGGTGAGCCGCTCGGCGATCTGGTCGGGCTCATCCAGCCCGGTCAGCACCTTGCCCTCTTCGTAGTTCGGCAACAAGATGTCGATCCCGAGATCCTGGGTGTGCGACAGGAACGAGTCGAGGCCCATCTCCTGGATCATCTGGAACGAGCCGGGGTCGAACGACAGCGTGGCACCCGCGCCACGGGCGAGGTGCGCCGCTACTCGCGCCGCTGACCGGGGCGGGTCGATGAAGAACGACCACGCAGTCAAGTGGAGGTGCCGCGCCGCGCGAATCACGTCCTTGGGTACTTCCGACGACAGCAGGTAGAAGTCGGCACCATGGCCGGAAACCATCGACCGTTCACCCGTGTGATCGACGAACACCGCAACAGAACCGGTGAGATGCGCCTCGGTCTCGACGAAGTGAGCGATGACTCCTTCTCGGGCAAGGTCCTCCTGGGCCAGTTGCCCCATCCGATCCCGACCGATCTTGCCGACGAAGTGGGCGGTAAGACCACACCGACTGGCCCACACCGCCACGTTCGCGGCGCTTCCCCCTGGGGTGAGCATCACCTCACCAAACGTGTCACCACCCTTCAACAGTTCGGAGTTGGTCCGGATCAGGACGTCCCAGGCGAAGTCGCCCAGTACACAAAGAGGTGTCGACACCCGGCCACCGTAGGACACAGGGTCGACATGCCTCTGGGTCGACACGTCACGGTGTCAGTCGGTATCCGGGCTGGATGTTCGTTCTGCGCGCGGCATCGTCGCCAGATAGTCCTCTAGCGTTTCCGGAAACCCCTCCGCGCGCAGGTCGGTGCCACATACCTCCTCCAGGAGCTTGGCGACCATCGGCGAGCCGGCGCCGCCTCCGTAGCGCGCCCGTCCCCGGATGTTGAGTTGCTCGACCATGCCCGCGATGTCGAGCGGCACGTCGAGCTCACGGCCGAGTTGCAGCGCAAACCCGAGGTCTTTGCACGACAGATCCATGGTGAAGCCGATGTCGTAGCTGCCGCTGAGGATCGTGGTGGCCTCGGTCTCGTGGATGAAGCTGTTGCCGGAACTGGCCCGGATGACCTCCCATGCGAGACGCAAATCGATTCCGCCGCGTTTGGCGAGCATGAAGGCTTCCGCGGAGGCGGCCATGTGAATGAACGCGAGCATGTTGGTGATCACCTTGATGATCGCGGCCTTGCCCAACGATCCGATGTAGAACACCGTCCCGCCGACCGCTTGAAAAACCGCGCGATGTCGCTCGAACGTGGCTTCATCTCCGCCGACCAACACCGTAATCGTGCCCGACGAGGCGTTGTGAACACCACCGGTGACCGGGGCCTCCAACGTCTCCACACCGATGTCGGCGAGAAGCCCCGCCAGCCGCTGCAGTTCGTGCAGGTCGTTGGTGCTCATTTCGATCCAGGTACTTCCTGGCGTGAACCCGTGCAGCAGCCCGTTCTCACCGGCGACCACCTGCGTGACCGCTTTCACCGAGGGCAGGCATGTGATGACGGCGTCGCAACCGCGTGCCAACGCTGCCGGAGAGGTCGCCCACAGCGCACCGCTCGCGACCAGATCATCCGCCGCTGCCCGGTCGAGGTCATAGACGGTGACCGCGAACCCGGCAGCCAGAAGGTTCGCGGCGAGGTGGCGTCCGATGTTGCCCAGCCCTACGCATCCAATTCTCATCACGTTGCAACCGTACTCAGCAGTGTCGCCAGCCGACCGACATCATCGGGGTCGTGCGGAGAGGGCAACGAGACGAGGCACAACGTGACACCCAGCTCTGAGAATCGTTCGATGTCGGCCAACACTGCATCCGTGCCGTCATAGCGCAGCAGGTTCGACACGGTGATCGCACCAGGGTCTCGCCCGATGTCGGCGCAGTGACGGTGCAAGACGTCGAGCTTGCGCGAAAACGCTTCCGCGTCAAGTGCAGGGGCATTCCAGTGATCGGCCCAACGAGCAACAGCCCGTAGCGTGCGCTGCTCACCCTGTCCGCCGATGCAGATCGGCGGACGCGGCGTCTGCACAGCCTTCGGAACCAGCAACGCGTCCACGAGTTGGTAGTAGAGACCGGAGAAGTTTGTGCGCTCGGAGGTGAGTAGTGCATGGATCACGGCAAGACCCTCGTCGAGACGATCGAAACGCTCGCGTAACGAGCCGAGCGTGATTCCGTACGCGTCGCACTCGGCTTGGAACCACCCCGCGCCGAGCCCGATCTCCAGCCGTCCGGCCGCCGCGATGTCGATCGTGGCGATCATGTTCGCCAGCAACGCGGGATGACGATATGGCATCGCCGAGACGAGCAGCCCACCGCGAATCCGAGTGGTCCTCGCAAGCAGCATCGACAGGGCGGTCCATCCCTCCAGGCATGGCCCGGTCGGCTCGGTGAACAGCGGATAGAAGTGATCGAACAGCCAGCCCGACTCGAAGATCGGCAGTTGGTCGGCCGCCTGCCAGCAGGCATCCAATCGGTCCCAGGTCGTCTTGTGCTGTGCTGTCGAGAGGGCGAATCGCATGACCCGCACCGTAGAGCTCGTGACCGAGCAGCCCAGCCGCTCAAGACCTAGCGCCGGTCAGCGAAACGGCTCGCCTCCGACGATGGTGGCGTGAATGAGCGGCACACCCGGACGGTAGACGAGGTCGATCGGGTTCGTCGTCTCGAGTACCGCGAGATCGCCTCGGGCGCCTACTACGAGGCGGCCGATGTCGCTGCGCCGAAGTGCTGCAGCACCACCCGCAGTGGCCGACCAGATCGCCTCGTCGATCGTCATCCGCATCTCACGCACTGCGAGCGCGATGCAGAACGACATCGAGGTGGTAAAGCTGGAACCAGGGTTGCAGTTGGTGGCTAGTGCGGCCACCCCGCCGGCATCGAGCAGTCGTCGGGCATCCGGATAGGGCTGGCGGGTGGAGAAGTCGGTAGCGGGCAGGAACGTCGCCACCGTCGCGCCCCCGACCAACGCTTCGATGTCGACATCGCTCAGGTAGGTGCAGTGATCGGCCGACGCGCAGCCGAGTTCGACAGCGAGCTTCACCCCAGGGCCGTGACCGAGCTGATTGGCGTGCAGCCGCATCCCGAGACCTGCATCACGGCCGGCTAGCAAGACGGCGCGGCATTGATCGGCGTCGAATGCGCCCTGTTCACAGAACGCGTCGATCCAGCGCGCATGCGGAGCCGCTGCCGCGAGCATCTCGGTACAGACCAGTTCGACGTAGTGATCGGCTCGGCCGTCGAACTCTGGCGGCACGACGTGTGCACCGAGGAACGTGGTTTCGGTCGTGAGTTCGGCGGCGACGCCAAGCAGGCGGGCCTCGTCGGTGGAGGTGAGCCCATAGCCGGATTTGATCTCGATAGTCGTGGTGCCGGCTCGGTATACCTCGGCCAGCAACGCTGCACTCCGACTGCGCAGATCGGCCGTCGAGGCGGCCCCGGTGGCGGCGACCGTCGTACGGATGCCGCCTGCAGCGTAGGGGCTTCCGGCCATCCGGGCGGCGAACTCGTCGGCACGATCACCAGCGAACACCAGATGGCTATGGCTGTCGACGAAACCGGGCAACACGCAGCGACCCGCTACGTCGATCCGTCGGTCGGCCGATGGCGCTGTCCCCGTCCCCACGGCCTCAACGCTCCCGGCGCGCACGACCACCCACGCGTTGCCCAGTACCCCTAACAGTCCGGTCCCCAACGTGGGATCGTTGGTGACGAGTCGTCCAATCCCGTCGATCAGCACGGCAGCCTGGTCACCCCCGTCAGCCTGGTCACCCCCGTCACCCTGGTCGGCCGTCATGGCCATACCTGACGTATCGACCGGCGCAGGTCGCGGGCCAGGTCGATCCGCTGATGCATCCGGTCGGAGACGACGACCTGTCCCCCGACGACGACGTGGTGGACATCGTCGCTCGTGGCCGCGTATACGACTGCCGCTGCCGCGTGCAACGCGTCGGTGCCCGCCAAGCGCGACGATGACAGGCCGACCGTGACCAGATCGGCGAGCGCGCCGATCGCGAGACGGCCTGCGTCGTGCCAACCCAGGCTGCGGTGGCCGACCGCCGTTCCAGCCGCGAACAAGTCGCCCGGCCGATGGGTGCCGCGGCGCAGCGTGGCCAGACGTTCATCCAGTTCGACGGCACGGATCTCTTCGAACGGATCGATCACCGCGTGCGAGTCGGTGCCGACGCACATTGCGACCGCCGCCGCGCGTAGCGCACCACTCGGTCCGATGCCATCGGCCAGATCGCGTTCGGTGGTGGGACACAGGCAACAGATCGACCCGGATGATCCGTACAGAGCAACGTCATGGCCGGTCAGGTGGGTGGCATGTACGGCGGTGAACCGAGGGCCGAGCGCACCGCAGTCGGCCAACACTTCCGTCGGTGTTCGACCATAGGCGGCGAGACATTGATCGTTCTCCGCCGGTTGCTCGCTGACGTGCGCGTGCAACGGTGCCGACCGGTTGGCAGCCCATTCGGCAATCGTGGAGATCGACTTGGGATCCACGGCCCGCACGGAATGGACCGCCCCGCCGACGCGCACCGTGTCGCTCCCCACCAGCGTGTCACTCCCCACCAGCGCGTCGACGCGTTCGGCCCACATACCGACATCGCCGTCGCTGAACCTTCGCTGAACCGGGCTCAACTCGCCGCCACCGATTCCGCCACTCAGGTAGCAGGTGTCAAGGAGGGTCAGCCGGATTCCTGCCGCCTGGGCTGCGCCGATCAGTGCATCACCCATCTCATTCGCGTTCGTGTACGGGCGGCCGAGGCGATCGTGGTGCAGATAATGGAACTCGCCGACGCACGTGAATCCGGCGCGCACCATCTCGGCAAACGTGGCGGTGGCGAGCGCACGGTAGCTGTCGGGATCGAGCGTTGCCGCGAGCTCGTACATCCGTTCACGCCATGTCCAAAATGAGCCTGCGTCTGCGTGGGTACGGCCGCGCAACGCACGGTGAAACGCATGACTGTGGGCATTGGCGAAGCCCGGCAAGGTAAGCCCCTCGAGACGAACAGCGCCCGGCGGCGGCGCGGCCACCTCGGTGTCGATGGCGGCGATCCGGTCGCCGACAACCGTGATGGAGACGCCCGCATGAACCGCGCCGGCGGCGTCGTCGCCACTGCCGGCGGCATCAGCATCACCGGTTCCGAGCCATGCCAGTTCGCACCAGTAGACGGTCACGAGCCGACCCTCGCGACGAACGCCGTGATCCGCTCGATGAACGCCGCACGATGGAACCGTTCGAACTGCTCCCACGTGGTGAACGTGCGCGGGTCGGTCACGCGGTCGAGGAACAGCACACCGTCAAGATGGTCGCATTCGTGTTGGAACGTGCCCGCCGTCAACCCCCGCTTGCGTTCGTCGTGCGCCGCTCCGCCGCGGTCGAGATGGCGGACGCGCACGTTCACGTGGCGCATCACCGAGCCGCGTAAGTTCGGAACCGACAAACATCCCTCGTTGATCTCGACCATCTCGTCGGTGCCATCATCGGTGCCATCATCGGCCGCCACCGGTTCGATGACCGGGTTGACGATCACCGTGAGCGGGATGCGCGGCTTGTAGGGGTAGCGCGGGTTGTCGTTGACCTCGATGACGGCGATACGCAGCGGCACCCCGATCTGGTTGGCTGCAATGCCTGCGCCGTTAGCGTGGCGCATGGTGTCGATCAGGTCGTCGATGAGTTGTTGCACCTCAACGGACGCGAGCTCGTCTACCGTGACCTCGCGGGCGCGTTCACGCAACACCGGGTGACCGACGGTGACGATCTCGCGCACGGTCATGCGGCACGCTCATACAGCACGGGGAACAGCGGGTGATCCATCGGTGCGCCTGCGGCGAGTTCGGCATCGAGGCCAGGAAACGGCGGCGAGGTGACCCAACGGCGCGGCGCGTGCACCATGTCGTCGCCGAGGAAGCGAACCGACAGCACGCGCCGCCGGTTCGGCCCATCCACCCCTCCGGCACCATGGAGAGCGAGCATGTGGAAGAACACCGCATCACCGGGTTCCAATTCCCACCCGATCACCTTGTAGCGAACAGGGTCGGCGTCGATGTCGGGCAGCTCCGCGAGTGCGCCCTCCGGAAACCACTTTGCCTGGCCGTCGAGGAACGTACGCGGCATGTACCACGGGCCAGCGTGCGAGCCGGCGACGAACTCGAGCGTCGACGCTCTCGAAACCGGATCGACGGGAAACCACATACTGGCATTCTGCTGGCCGGCGACGTTGTAGTACGGCAGGTCCTGATGCCATGGCGTGCGTTGCCGCGTGCCGGGCTCTTTCACCAACACATGATCGTGATACAGCCGAATGACGTGGGACCCCGTGACCTGTGCGGCGACCCTCGCCGCCGGTGATGTGCGAATGAACTGCTCCATTTCCGGGATGCGCCGCCATGAGCAGAAGTCTTCGATGAACGCACCATCGCCCGCGTCGCTGGCCCGCTTCGCATTCGGTGACAGATGGGCAAGGTTGGCGTCGATCGCCCGTCGGGCAAGGTCGACTTGATCGACCGAAAACGCTCCGCGCACGCAGATCGCTCCATCTCGCGCGTAGTCGCCCTCGATCATCACGGGTGATCCCTCATCGGCACACGCACCCCGCGTTCGGCGGCAACCTCGATGGCACGTTCGTACCCCGCATCAGCATGACGAATGACACCCATTCCCGGGTCGGCGGTCAGCACCCGCGCCAGCTTCTGCGCGGCGAGTTCGGTGCCGTCGGCGACGCAGACCATGCCCGCGTGGATCGAGCGGCCGATGCCGACGCCGCCGCCGTGATGGATGCTCACCCATGTCGCGCCGCACGAGGTGTTGACCAACGCGTTCAACAGCGGCCAATCGGCGATCGCGTCGGATCCGTCGGCCATCGCCTCGGTTTCGCGATACGGCGACGCGACCGAGCCGGAGTCGAGATGATCACGGCCGATCACGATCGGTGCCGAGACCTGGCCAGTGCGGACCATCTCGTTGAACCGTAGGCCTAGTCGGTGACGTTCGCCGTACCCGAGCCAGCAGATCCGCGCAGGCAGTCCCTGAAACGCGACCTGTTCGCTGGCGAGCTTGATCCAGCGGTGCAGGTTCTCGTCGTCGGGAAACTCTTCGAGTACCGCCTGGTCGGTTGCGGCAATGTCGGCCGGATCACCGGACAGCGCGACCCACCGGAACGGGCCCTTGCCCTCGCAGAACAACGGGCGAATGTACGCCGGCAGGAAGCCTGGGTAGTCGAACGCGCGCTCGAATCCACCGAGCTTGGCCTCGGTACGCAAGCTGTTGCCGTAGTCGAACACCTCTGCTCCACGGTCGAGGTAGCCGACCATCGCCGCGCAGTGCGCGGCCATCGACATACGTGCCCGGCGGATCAGTTCGGCCGGGTCGGTGCGGGCCAGTTCGGCCATCGCGTCGTGCGAGAGATCAGCCGGTACGTAGCTCAGCGGATCGTGAGCACTGGTCTGGTCGGTGACGATGTCGGCGGGGAACTCGAGTTCGAGCAGTTGCGCGACGACGACAGCAGCATTGCCGAGCAGCCCGACCGACAACGGTCGTTGCTCGTCGCGGGCACGGATGCACCGCGCGATTGCGTCGTCGAGCGAGTCAGCAACCTCGTCAAGATAGCGCGTCTCGAGTCGCCGTTGGATGCTGTGCGGATCGACGTCGATACATAGCGCCACGCCACCATTCATGGTGACGGCGAGCGGCTGCGCGCCACCCATTCCGCCCAGCCCAGCAGTGAGCGTGATGGTGCCGGCCAGGCTGCCCCCATGGCTGCGGCGAGCGATCTCGGCGAAACATTCGTAGGTGCCTTGGAGAATGCCCTGTGTGCCGATGTAGATCCACGATCCGGCCGTCATCTGGCCGTACATCGTGAGGCCGAGTTGCTCTAGGCGACGGAACTCGTCCCAGGTGGCCCACTCGGGCACCAGGTTGGAGTTGGCGATCAGCACCCGCGGCGCCCACTCGTTGGTACGGAACACGCCGACCGGCTTGCCCGATTGGACGAGCATCGTCTCGTCGTCGGCCAAGGTCTGCAACGTGGCGATCATGGCATCGAATGCGTCCCACGAACGTGCTGCCCGGCCGGTGCCGCCGTAGACGACCAGATCATCGGGACGTTCGGCGACTTCGGGGTCGAGGTTGTTCATCAACATCCGCATCGCTGCTTCCTGCTGCCAGCCCCGGCAGGTGAGCTCGGTGCCTCTGGGTGCCCGCACGGGCCGTGGTCCTGACATCGCTGATCCTTTCGTATGGTTACTCGTCGCGAGTATTCGGTCGTTCAGCCGAGCGTGCCGGTGATCGACTGCGCTGCGGCCAGCAGATCGCCAGACATGACGAGTGTCTCGGCGATTGCGAGTTCGGGTGAGAGCCAACGATCCGGTCCGCTGCCCCCCACGCCGGCCGACCGGAGTGCGTTGACGGCCGCACCCGTGGGTGCCGCCGGCTCGAGCGGACGGCGCAGTTCGATACCCCGAGCGGCGCACACCACTTCGCAGGCGATGATCCGTCCCAGATTGGCGACCGACTGACGCAGCTTGCGCGCCGCTCCCCATCCCATCGAAACGTGGTCTTCCTGCATGGCCGACGTGGGCAGCGAGTCGACGCTCGCCGGCGATGCAAGTCGACGGTTTTCGGCCACCATCGCCGCCTGGGTGTAGTGGGCGATCATCAACCCGGAGTTGACACCGGCATCTTCGGCAAGGAACGGGGGCAACCCGTGGGACCGGTTGCGGTCGAGCATTCGGTCGGTACGGCGTTCAGCGATGGCGCCCAACTCAGCAGCAGCGATAGCGAGGAAGTCGCAGGCGAACCCCACCGGTGCACCATGGAAGTGCCCGCATGATTCCACTCGACCATCGGGCATGACGCTCGGGTTGTCGATCGCCGAGCGCAGTTCGATGTCGGCCACGTTGCGGGCATGAGCGATGGTGTCACGGGCGGCCCCGTGTACCTGTGGTGTACAGCGCAGCGAGTACGCGTCTTGCACGCGCGTATCGCCAGACCGGTGGCTGGCGATGATCGGGCTACCGACGAGCAGGCGGCGCAGGTTCGCGGCCGAGACGGTCTGGCCGGGGTGCGGGCGTAGCGCCATCAGATCTTCGGCAAACGGACGATCGGTGCCCATCACCGCTTCGAGCGTCATCGCCGCGGCGAGGTCGGCAGTACGAGCCAGCATGTCGAGGTCAGCGAGTGCGAGTACCAACATGCCAAGCATGCCGTCGGTACCGTTGATGAGGGCGAGACCTTCCTTGGCCCGCAGTGTGACCGGTTCGATACCGGCGGCGGCCATGGCAGGGGCACACTCCCCCTCGCCGATCAGGGCCAGAGCCACATGGGCGAGCGGAGCCAGATCGCCGCTCGCTCCGAGCGAACCGTGCTCGTGCACGACCGGGGTGATGCCCGCATTCAGCAGAGCGAGCATGGTGTCGACCACCACGGGCCGCACGCCGGAATGCCCCATCGACAGTGTGCGGGCGCGCAGCAGCATCATCGCCCGCACCACTTCGGTCTCGACGTGCGGGCCCATCCCAGCGGCATGCGAGCGGATGAGTGCCCGCTGCAACTCCTCGCGTCGTTCAGGCGGAATGACGGTGGTCGCCAGCGACCCGAACCCGGTGGACACGCCGTAGACCGCGTGATCGAGATCTGCCAGTGCTTCGACGACGGCTGAACTGCGCTCGATCGCCTCCCGTGCCGTGGCGGCGAGAAGTATCCGCGCCCGGCCACGGGCCACGGACACGACATCGACCGCGTCGATCCCATTCGGTCCAAGGACGAGGATTGGTGCCGTGGTTTCCATCAGACGGTAATGTACACCGCATGACGGAAACGACGCAACCCTTCGGTGGCGAGCACGATCCCGGTCCCGATCCCGATCCCGGAGCGTCTCCGGCCATCAGGTCGGTCGAGCGAGCGCTGCGGCTACTCGTCGTGGCCGCCGAAGCCGCCGACGGCATCGGCCTTGTCGACGCCTCACGCGCGGTCCAGTTGGCACCTTCCACGGTTACCCGGATACTGCGCACGCTCGAGGCGTCCGGCTTCGTTCAACGGCGCGACGACGGTAACTACGAAGCGGGCGCCGAGATCATCCGCCTCGGGGCGCTGCACAGCGCCGAATCGCCGTTGCACCGCATCGCCCAGCCCTACCTCGATCAACTCGCTTTGTCTACCGGCGAATCCAGTTATCTCGCGGTGCCGCTCGACAACCACTGGGCCACGTATGTGCGGATGGCACCCAGTAGCCATGCGGTGCGACACGTCAGTTGGCTAGGCCGCCGCATCCCACTCGATGGTTCGGCCGTTGGCGCTGCGCTGGCCGGCCGCGTGGGTGCCGACGGCGCGGCCGTCGTCCATGCAGGCGTTGAACCAGGCACCACAGCCATTGCGGTACCGGTTCATGCAGGTTCGTCGTCCGCCACCATCACGTCCGCCGCCATCACGTCCGCTATCAACGTGGTCGGCCCGAGCTACCGAATCGACGCCGACGCGGCGGCGCTCATCGCCCGCCATGCCCGCGCCACGGCGGCAGCGATCGAGCAAGCGATCCGCGGCCGCTAGCCCAGGTGGTCCGTGAGGCTCCGGCAGCCCAGTCAGCACCCAAACTCACAAACCACTTGGTTCGTGAGGCTCCGGCAGCCCAGCCACCACCCAAACTCACAAACCACTTCGTCCGTGAGGCTCTGGTCGGTCGGCCGGTAGCCGATGGCGGCCAACCAGTCGCGTAACGCGGTCGCCTCGTTACTGAGGGTCCGGCGACGATGCTGCAGGATCGGCAAGGGTCGGTCCGTTCGAACCGGCGGAGCGAGGGCGACAAGGCGACCCTGGTCGGGCATCCTGTCGGCGCCGCGTTGCTCACCGAGGTCGGGCACCGCCTGCGCGCTGCGGTCAGGTCGCACGACGTCGTGGGGAGGCTGGGCGGCGACGAGTTCCTCATCGTGCTGTTTCGCAATCTCTCCGATGCCAAGACCACCGACACCAAGACCACCGACCTCGCCGACCGCAGCATTGACGAACTCGAAGACCCATTCCAGATCGCCGACAACGACGTGTACGTTTCCGCCAGCATCGGCGTCACCTTGTTCTGTCCGCCGTTGCCGCTGGAGCACCTCGAATCACACGCTGACTCACAGGTCCGGGTGATCTTGCCAATCCACCCAGTTGATCTGTGCATCCCGTACGTACGCGTGGACCGCCTCACCGGTAGTCCGCGAGAACCACTGCGGACCAATCTGTTCGACCAGGCCGTAGACATCCATCCGTTCACGGACATGGCCTTTCAACTCGGCGAAACGCAGGGTGACGCCGCGCACCGCCAGGTCGCGAATCAGCTCGTCGATCGCGTCGGCCGCCGTGGTGTCGATGTCGGTGATCGGCTCGGCGGTGATGACGACGACGTGTACCGGTGCCGGTGACCGGTCGACGCGGTCGATCACGTCCTCCAGGAAGAACCGCGAGTTGGCGAAGAACAACGGGGCATCGAAGCGGTACAGCAGCAGGCCAGGCACTCGTCGACCTTCGGGATGGCGGTCGCTGTCGTGATACCCCCTCAGCCCATCGACCCTCACGAGTTCAGTGGTGTGCGGCTTCCACGCCTTACGCATGAAGTTGAGCAACGACAGCGCAATTGCCACGGCCACGCCGACGATGGCCCCGAGCATCGCAACGGCCAGAAACGCGACGACGGAAAGCATGAACTCGCTACGCCGGATCGCCGCCAGACGGACCACCTGCCGGGTTGCGAAGATCCGCAGCGCGGCACTGATGACGACCGCGGCCAGTACCGGTTCGGGCAGGTTGCGAAACGCTCCTGGTGCCAGGACCAGCAAGCTGAGCAACAGTACGGCGGCGACAACCCCGGTGAGCTGGGTGCGTGCGCCGGCCGCTTCGGCCACCGGCGTGCGTGATTGGCTGCCGCTGACGGGAAACCCCTGGAAAAAGCCTGCGACCAAGTTGACTGCGCCGAGCGCTACCAACTCTTGGTTGGAGTCGACCTGGGCGCCGCGTTTGAGCGCGTACACCCGTGCCAGCACGCTCGTATCGGCAAAGGCGACGAACGAGATGCCGAGCGCCGCACCAGTGAGTCTGCCGACGCTTTCCCAGGTGACGTTTGGAATGCTCGGCAGTGGAAAACCCGATGGCAGATCGCCGACCAGGCTCACATCGTGGTCGGCCAGCCCGAAGACCACGGTGACCGCGATCGCGGCGATCACCGCGACGAGTACTCCCGGAACCTGTGGGGCCACCCGGCGCAAGACGACGATGATGAGCAGTGCTGCCGCAGCAAGGCCGACTGCCCACCAGTTCGCTCGGCGGTCGATCAGACCCTCGACGAAGTCACGCAGCGTGCTGATCATCGTCTCTGCCCCGACCGAGAACCCGAACACCTTCGGCAATTGGCTGACGACAATGGTGAGTGCAATCCCGTTGAGGTATCCGTAGCGGACAGGGGCCGAGAGCAATTCGGCGAGGAAGCCGAATCTGGCAAGGCCGGCGAGAATGCCGATTACCCCGACGAAGATCGAAAGGAGCCCGGCGAGCGCTACTGCTTGGCTGGCGTCGCTCCCCGCCAGGGGGATGACAACAGCTGCAACCAATGGGGCCAACGATGAGTCGGGCCCCATCACCAGCACTCTCGACGGACCCATCAGCGCGTACACCAGCAGCGGCACGATGGTGGCATACAGGCCCGTGATCGGCGGGAGGCCTGACGCCTGAGCGTAGGCCATACCGGCCGGGGCGAGTAGCGCTACGAGCACCGACCCGGCGATCAGGTCGTGGCCGAACCATGCCCGCTCATAGCTGCGGAACTGCTCGATCGCAGGGATCCACCGCGTCCAACGAGCACGGCCGCGTCCGCCATTCGATGGAGATGGAGATGGAGATGGAGATGGAGATGGAGGAGGCGCGGTCGGCTCGGTCACTGATGGGCGACAGTACCGGGGCTGAGTTGAATGACTGTGCCCTCGATCGCTGCGTCGACCTGCACAGCAGTGGTGAGCGCAAGAGCATCGCGCATCGCCACCACCTGCTCGTCGGTGCGCCATGGATCGTGATGGAACAGCACGACCCGCTTGACACCACAGTGTTCGGCCAGCGTCACGCAGTATTGCGCGGCGGTGTGCCCCCACGACCGCCTGGTCAACAGTTCATGGCTGGTGTACTGCGCATCGTGGATGAGCACATCCACCCCAGAGACCAGTTCGACAGCGGCCTCATGTAACACGCCAAGACCATCAGCGCCCGGGCCCAGGTCGTGCGGAGAATGGTCGGACAGGTAAGCGATCGCCGAGTGTCCATCGCTGACCCGCAGACCCATCGTGCGACCCGCCGTGTGGGGGATATCGCGAGCGAGCACCTGGAAACCCTCGATGGTGGAAACACCCTCGGTATAGCTATCCACCTGCCAATTGCCACGCAGATCGGCGACCGTGATGGGAAACAGCGGGGGCGCCATCAACCGCGAGAGTACGTCGACGGGGTCGATCCCCTGCTCGGGGAGTAGCACCTGCACGTCGGCGTCAGGCCGATCGCCGGCAGAGAAGAACGGGAGCCCGATGACATGGTCCCAGTGCAGATGCCCGAGTACGATCGTGCCATGAAACGCTTCACCGTCGAGTAGGCGAGACAGGTTGCGGAGCCCGGTACCGGCATCGAGGACCAGGCTGGGATTCTCGCCGTCATGGGCGATGGCCACACACGACGTGTTTCCTCCGACGCCGGCGAACTCGAGCCCAGGAGAAGGTATCGACCCTCGCACGCCACACAAATGGACCAACACGAACTGCGACGTTACATCACCGTGCGAATCAGTTGCCGCCTGCGTCAAGCTCTCGAAACTGCGGTGATGGACGCAGCCCTGCAAGCCCACTACGCCCAGCACCCCGAAGTGCGCCCGTCCCTAGCCGACGTGGCCCTGGCACTCGCAGCACAAGACGGCTCTCCGCTGGCCGAACGACCGGCTCTGATCCACGCGGCGGCTGCCGCCGTCATCGCTCGCCATCCCGACGCCGACGCTGATGACGTACTGCTGTGGGCCGAGGCCCAACAGGCTGTACATGCCTGAGGCCTCGCCATGACCGATGTGGTGTTCGACAACGAGGCGTCCAGGCGCTCACCGATCCTTTCCATCCCAAGCATCGCGTCGTCGTGGCACACCTCGCCGAACTCGTCGCTCGGCGAAAGCGCGGCCGTCTTGGACAGTGCGTTGTTCCGACCACGGTGCGCGTGGAGGCTGGCTGGGGCCGCGCCGAACCGGGATCTGCGGCCATCAACCGGTTTCGTCTCAGGGACTGCGTACTCGACACCGTCACCGCGAACGTGGCGCGACGATCAGGTCTGAAACGGGAGTGAGCGTCACGGATTCCCACCTCGGTGCTGTGATCTATGACCTTGCACGGTCGGCAAGCGGTGCGGTCGTAGTGCTCACCAGCGACCCGGACGACGTCCTCAAAGCTGCTGCTCCCATCCCGATCATCGTCGTCCGCATCTGACAGGCTGTCGCAAATTGCCGTTTGGCAGTGCTCCGCTTGGCAGCCACGGGCGAAGTGCAGAACGAGATGGCATTTTTGCGCGTTGTATTCGTCACTTCGCCCGTGGCTGATCGTCGGCGGGCTGAGGTGGTGGTACGCGCGGCTGAGAGGAAATCAGCTGGGGACCGGGTCTGCGCCGCGGCGAGTTCGAATCGCCGATCGCGACGACATGTGGAGGCACGTGTCGCTACGTAGGCACACGTGCCTCCACGTGTCGAGCTCGCCACACCACACCCACATTTTGCGACAGCCTGTCAATGACAGCCCAACGCCAAACGTCAACCTCGTGGCGTCAACTTCGTGCGGTCCATCGCGTCCACTCGGTCAGACCGGTGCTTCGACTCTGGGCAACGGCGATCTCATCGCCGGCTGGTGATCCCACAGGTCGGCGACGAGGTCGCTCCGTGTTGCCGCGTGGGCGGGGTCACCCCACAGGTTGACGTGCTGCAGCGGATCTTCGGTGAGGTGGTACAGCTCGCCCTCGGTACCGTCATGAGCGGAACCGGGTTGGTACGTGGAGCACACCCAGCCGTCACGGGTGATGGTGCGCAAATGCACACCGATGCCGAACAGTTCGCTATCCCACTCGGTGAGCACCCGTTCGAAGCCGCGGGTTGACGCATCGGCATCATCGATCGGCAATGGCTTGCCTTCCATCCACGACGGCACGGGCAGCCCCGCAATGATGCAGAACGTCGGGGCCAGATCGACCAGACCGACCGGCCGCGTCACAGCGGCCGGAGTGGTACCCGACGACGGCGCCGGGCGCCAGATGAGTGGCAAGCGCATCAACCCATCGACGTGATACGGGCCCTTGAACAGCAGACCGAAATCACCTTGCAGTTCACCGTGGTCGGTGGTGAAGACGATGTCGACGTCGTCGGTCCATCCACGTGCCGCGATGGCGGCGAGCACGCGCCCGAGCGCCTCATCGATGAGTTCTACTTCGACCGCGTTGCGGGCGTTGACCTCGCGGATCTGATCGGGCGTCAACGTAGCCGGCACCCAGTCGAGCGGCGCCTCGTAGTTGCTGACCACCCGCCCGTCGTACCACGCGCGCCAGTGGCGCGGCTTGGCATCGAGCACCGCCTCGCGCTGTGCCTGATCTGTGATGTACCCATCGGGCAACGGCACGTCGCGCCAATCAACACGGCCCACTTCGGACTGCGGCGGATCCCACGGATGGTGCGGATCGGGAAAGCTCATCCAACAGAACCAGTCATCCTGCACATCGAGCGAGTCGAGCCACGAGATGGTGCGGTCGGCCACCCAATCGGTGTGGTACCAGTCGCGTGGGATCGCACTGTCCCAGACCTGGGGTGCGCCGGTCTCGCCGCCACCGAGTGCGTTGACCTCAAGGCTCCCATCAAGCACGGGGTAGAACATCCCGATCGCCTCGGGGTGGTTGGCTTGCAGCCAACGTGCATAGTGCAGTTGCCCGGCCCCGCTGTGGGTCGCGGATTCGAAGTGCTCGAACCCACGGTGCGGGCCGAAGTTGTTGTTGCGTGCGAATCCGTTCTCGGGAAAGCGGCCGAACACATCGAGGAACGGTTCGAAGTGCGGCTTACCGATGATGGCGGTGCGGTATCCAGCCTCGTGCAGCACCGCTGCCACCGAGGGCGCATCTTCGGGCAGCGGCACGCCATTCATCCACACACCGTGGGTGCTGGGGTATTGCCCGGTGATGATCGTCGAACGCGACGGCATGCACACCACCGACTGCGGATGAGCACGCTCGTAGCGGACGCCGGTAGCGGCAACCTGATCGATCACCGGGGTACGCGACAGCGCGCCGCCGTTGCAACCGAGCGTGTCGTAGCGCTGCTGATCGGTGGTGATGAACAAGATCTTGCGGCCCATCAGTGTGTTCCCTCGTTCGTCGTGTCGTTCGTCGTGTCGTTCGTCGTGTCGAGTTCCATCAGTCGTTTCAGTTCATCGAGGGCACCGGCCGTTCCGCCGCCGATGACGAGTGCCATCGTGCGCGGGTCTGCTTCGGTGGAGTACACGACCAGGCAGGTGTCGTCGTGCAGGTCGATCACGTCGATGGTGCCGCGGTGGTGCTTGAACATCGGCACCGTGATGCGGTACTGGAACCTGCGCTGGGTGTTGTCGCAGACCAGGATCTCCTCGGGCATCGGCATCCCGCTCTCCATCACGATGACACGAGTGCTGCCCTCGACCTGACACGAAGCGATGCCGGGGAAGAACTCGTGGAGTCGTGTGGGGTCGCCCGCAAGCGTCCACACGTCGGCGGCAGAACGATTGATGCGGATCTCGTGGCGGATGGTGCCATACATCAGCGCGTCGTCCGGGTGAACTCGATGATCAGCCCGGCCAACTCGGGGCCTTTGTCTTCTTGCAGGAAATGCCCGCCGCCCACGACCGTGGTATGCGGTTGCCCGTTGGCCCCGGGCACCCGGTGGATAAAGGCTGCCTCGCCACCTCTGGTGACGGCATCGTGGTCGCTGAACGCACACAGGAACGGCTTGTCGAACCGTTCGAGCACCTCCCACGCTGCCGCGTTCTCGGCGCTGCCCGCGTCGCCGACCAGACTGGGCACGAGCGACGGAAAAATCCGCGCACCTGCCTTGTACGTGTCGTCGGGAAACGGCGCGTCGTAGGCGGCGATCACCTCGGGCGAGAGCTCGGCGGCACAGCCACCATTGACGATCTGGCCGATGGGAAACGTGGGTGATTCACGCGAGAACTTCTGCCAACTGAGGAACGCATCCCTCAGCTTCCCGCCGCCGACGGGAAGACCGGTGTTGCCGATCACCACACGTGCGTACCGGTCGGGGGCCTCGGCCACCAGCCGCAACCCGATGAGACCGCCCCAATCCTGACCGAAGAACGTGATATCGGTGAGGTCGAGTTTGCCGAACAGCAGCTCACTCATCCACGCCACATGGCGCTCGTACGTGTAGTCGGAGGGCGCACCGGGCTTGTCACTGCGGCCGAAGCCGACCAGATCGGGTGCGACAACGCGATGCCCAGCCGCAACCAGCTCGGGGATCATGTGCCGGTACAAGTACGACCACGACGGTTCGCCGTGCATCAGCAGCACTGGCGCCGCGTCGCGTGGCCCGAGATCAAGGTAGTGCACGCGCAGAGTGCCACTGCCCGGATCACCGGGGATCGCCGAAATCTCGGCATAGTTGGGTTCGAATGAGTAGCCAGGAAGGCCGACGAATCGTTCGTCGGGCGTGCGCAGGACTTGCATGATCATCACTCCGGCTCAGAGATCGATTGACGTGAGGTCGTCGCCGAGCACGATCGCTCCGGCAAAGTGTGCGGCTGCCACAGCCCGCCATTCGTCCTCTGCACCAGGCTGCATGCCAGGAACATAGTGCGTGAGGATGAGCGTGCCGACTCCGGCCGTTGTGGCGGTGCGCGCCGCATCCTCGACGGTCGAGTGGTAGTCGAGGATGTCTTGCAGCCGGGCACTCGGCACCTGACGGATGAGGTCTTCGCGGATCACGGTCTGCACGTAGCCGTCAGCACCGCGGCAGAGCTCGTCGAGGCCGGCGCATGGAACGCCATCGCCACCCAGCACTACTGACTTGCCACCTGTCTCGACTCGGTACGCCACCGTCGGCTCGACAGGACGGTGGTCGGTGGCTCCTACACGCACGTTGGCCGAACCGATGGTGAACGTTTCGCCAGCAGTGACTTCCACCACGTCGACCGCGGGGCCGTCGGTGAGATCGGCGTGATGGTCAAGTCGGTAGCGCACATCCGGAGCCAGCGACGCAAGCGTGGCATCGACCACCTCTCGTGTATGCGCCGGGCCGATGATCGTGAGCGGTCGGGCGACCGGGCTCATCACCCACCGCGACGTGATGACATCACCGAGATCGGTGATGTGATCGCTGTGCAGATGCGTGATCAACAGTGCGTCGAGCATGGGCGGATACAACCCTGCCCCGGCAAGACGCATCAACACCCCACGACCGCAGTCGACGAGTACGACCAGACCGGCTGCTGTGACAAGTGTGGAGGGCCCCGCTCGGTTCGGGTCGGGAATCGGACTACCTGTGCCGAGCAGCGTGACGCGCATCTCCGACCTCCTGTGGGTTGCTGGACATCACGAGACTATAACAATTGTCATTCGTTGTGACAAGACTGATCGTTTCGGAGCAAGGCGCGGATACTCCGGGCGATCACCGCTGCGGTGTCGACGGTCGAGAACTCCTGGTCGAAGCGAAGCAACTCGACCGACTCGAACGAGCACAGTACGTCGATGGCGGCGGCCGCGCGACGCGCCTCATCGGCTGACAGCGCTGCGAACTCCGCCTGGAAGACGTGCGTGATCTGGGCGCGCAGATACCGCCGACTCGTTGTCAGTTCGGCAGCGACTACCGGCTGCAGTTGCACGAGCGTGCGAGACAGGCGGGCGACCGGTGCGAGTACATCGAACAGTTCGAGTCGACGGTCGACAAAGCGTTGGATGCGTTCAGCAAAGGAAGCACCTGGCCCGACCGTGAGCACGACTAGCGGGCCGACGAACGCGTGCTGGCGTTCGATCGCAGTACGGGCGAGTTCATCCTTGTCGGCGAAGTATCGAAACACCGAGCGATGCGAAACACCCGAGCGGTCGGCGACATCGGCGATGCTCGGACGAGGGTTCCCATCGCGCACCATCGCGAGATACGCATCGACCACGGCATCCTTGTTGCGGTCACGTCGAGCGTGACGGCCGTCTTCGTTCGCCAGTGCTGCACTCTCCGACACGCCCACAGTGTAGATGATCGCGATCATATTGACATGGTTACTGCCAAAACGTAAGGTGACCCGATGGATGAACGTCGTGTTGCCGTGGTGGCCGGAGCCGGGTTCTACGTGGGGCCATCACTCGCCCGCGTGCTCGCAACACGAGGACACGACCTGGTGCTCGGTGATCCCGATGCAGCGCTTGTCGACGAACTCGTCGCAGGCGGCGCGGCCGTCGAGGTGGTTACCGGCGTACGTGATCTATCCGACCCGGCAGCTTCTCAGCAGTTGGTCGATGCCGCCCTCTCCCGGTTCGGACGCATCGATTCAGCAACAGCGTTCTCGGGATTGATCGTCACCGGCCGGTTCATGAACTCCACGGTCGACGATTTCGAGCGGGTGCTCGAAGGTTGCATGGTGGCGCCGTACCACTTCCTCAAGGCGGTGCTCACGCCGATGGTCGAACGCGGCGAGGGCCAGGTACTCGTCATCACGAGCGCCAGTGGTGCACGGGCCACCCCGGGCGCTCCGCTGTATTCGGCCGCCCGCGCTGGCGCCACCCACCTGGTACGTAACGTTGCTCACGAGGTGGCTCGCAACCACGTGCAGGTCAATGCCGTCGGCACCAACTTCATGGACTTCCCGGAGTTCCGCCGCGCCAGTGGCGCCGACGATCCAGCCGTTCGCGCAAAACTCGAAGCACAGGTGCCACTCGGGCGTCTCGGCACGATGGACGAGTTCGCGTATTTCTGTGCACCGTTCGTCGACGGCACAAGCCGGTTCACCACCGGCCAATTCGTGGCGTACGCCGGAGGGTGGGCATGAGCAACGACGACAACCAGGAGCCGGTCATGACCGCATTTGCACTCGAATCACTGCAACGGCGGATGCGCGCGATGCACTCGCTGTACTACCAGGCCGTGTCGACGATGGAACTGGAGCACGTCAACCATTTCGAGCGTGAGGGCGTGTTGCCCATCGCGTTCTGTTTGTTCCACTACACGAACATGCACGACGTGTCGTTCATGGGCCTCACCAGCATTGCACCGGTGTGGAATCCCGAGTGGCAAGAGCGTGTCCAGATGTCGATCGACGACCACGGCAAGCACCGCACGGTCGACGAGATGATCCACCAGCGGATCGGCGACTATGAGGCCTTCAAGCAGTACCAACGGACGGTGTTCGACCGCACGGAGGCATACCTCGATCAACTCGACCCGGCTGATCTCACGCGAGTCGTGGTCCCACGCCCATTTCCACCCCAGATCGCCACCACGTACAGCGCACGCGTCGCTGGCCCACAGGGCATCACCGTGCTCGACGGGTTCGAATGTTGGATCTATCAGCACGGCCTGCGTCACATGGGCGAGATCGAACTCGCCCGCGGCCTGGTCGGCCTCGGCGGCATGACCAGCTGAGACCATGACTGGCGTGTAGCGCAGGTCACACGCAAACGAGAGCAGTGCTCTTGTTTGTGGTCCTCGGTGCGGTTAATGTGAGCAGTGCTCTTAAATCAGGGCGTTGCCAACACAGGAGATCTCATCATGCACCACCATCTCGTCGTCGGCGCCGGACCCGTTGGTTCTGGCGTCGCCAACCTGCTCGCCGAGGCCGGGACCCCCGTCACCGTGCTCAGTCGCCGCGGCACTGGTCCGCGGCACCCCCTCATCACCCTCGCCACGGCCGACGCCACAGATGCCGACGCACTCACAGCGCACGCCACCGAAGCCGCAGCGATCTACAACTGCGCGAATCCGCCGTATCACCGCTGGGCTACCGACTGGCCGCCCATCCATCAGGCCCTGATGACCACGGCAGAACGGACCGGCGCCGTGCTGGTGATGATGGACAACCTCTACTCATTCGGCCCGAACTCGACGATGCCGATGCGCGAAGGCGATGCCATGCGGGCCACCGGGACCAAGGGCGCGATGCGGGCGAAGATGGCAGCCGACCTGCTGCAGGCCCATGCCCAGGGGCGCTTGCGGGCCACGTTCGCCCGAGCCTCCGACTTCTTCGGTGCTGAGGTGATCGGATCGGCCTTCGGCGAGCGAGTTGTACCCCGCGTGCTCGCCGGCAAGAAGGCGTCGATGCTCGGAAAGCCCGATGTGCCGCACAGCGTCAGCTACATGCCCGATGTTGCACGCACGCTGGTGGCTATTGCCGCCGACGAACGCGCCTGGGGGAAGCCGTGGCACGTGCCCAACGCGCCGGCGGTCAGTCAGCGCCAGATCGTCGAGGCGCTCGCCCGCGCTGCCGGTACCCAGGCGAAGGTGGGTGCTGTCCCGAAAGCGGCGCTGAGTGTGCTCGGAGTGTTCGCACCGATGATGCGCGAACTCAAAGAAACCTGGTACCAGTTCGAGCAACCGTGGATCACGGACAGCACCCTGACCGAGACCACGTTTGGGCTCGCCGCCACACCGCTCGACGAGGCAGCCGCAACCACCGTTGCATGGTGGCGTGATCGCCAGCTCGTCGGCGCCCGCTGATGGTCGGTTGGCCCAGCAGACAGTTGCTACAGTGCCGATATGAGCACGCCACCACCACCCACATCCGCGCCTGCCGGTAGCACCGGCATTGAGATCACTGCGAGCTTCTTCATCCTCAGTTTCATCCTGTTCCTCTTCAAGCCGGTCTTCGTGATCGACGGCACTGCAGTCAAGAGCCAGTGGAAGACCCCGGGGATGTTCCCGACCGCACCGGGCCAGCATCAAGTACAAGTCCACATTCCGTATCTGTTTCTGCGCACCGCGGGCAAGGCCGTCGCCACGGCAACGGTGCAACCCGGTCAGGTCGTGCGCGTCGCCTACAAGGCACCGTGGATTCTCTTCCTGCCCGGCAAGATCACGATGTCCTGACCGTCTGCACCACCGCGCGACATTCGCTCACTCACCCGCGAGGAGCGCTGGTTAGTGTTACAAACTTGGTGTCAGCTGGGCTGCGCGAGCCTCACAGACGTCGGACGTTGTGAGTTTGGGGGACGAGCTCGATACGTACAAGATCCCGGCGCTGCGCCAATCAGGGCTCGAGGTCGTTGCTCGTCCGAGCATCGTGTTGTTCTCGAAATCTGGGTACTCGCCGGCGTTGCACGCGCTCGCCGAGCGCGAGGGCCACATCACCCTCGTCGACGTCGCCACGGAACTCGGAACTCGAACGGACTCGAACGGACGCGAACGGCGAGTAGGCAACCCGCAATTCACGGTAGCGGGGCGCGGTGGCGATGAACAGTCTGGAAGTGGAGTACAATTTATCCAGTTCTGGAGAGGTGACGATCATGAGCGTACCAGATGTACGGGCACCGGTGACACGATTCGAGGTCGGCGAGTGGCCCGATCTCACCAACCGCGACAAGCGAACGGCGATGACGCCAGCGGCGGTGAAGGCGATGGCGCGGCTTGCCGAGCGTTGGGGGTTGACGGTGACACAGGTCGGCCAGCTGCTCGGGGGCGTCTCGGCCAGCTCGTGGCACTCCTGGCAGCAGCACACACCTCGTTCCGCTCTGTCAACCGACCAGTTGACTCGGGTGTCATTGCTGCTGGGCACCTACACGGCGCTGCACGTACTCCACCCCGGAGCCCTGGCCGACGAGTGGGTGAAACGCCCGAACAGCAACCCAATTTTCGGCGGCAGCACCCCGCTCGACGTCATGCTCGCCGGCGGGATCCCGGCGATGTTGCAGGTACGGGCCCTGCTCGACGGGCGACGCGGCGGCCTATGAGCGCAGCAGCCGCGAGCTGGCCACGTCTGGCCACGGTGGCATTCGATGACACCTGCCGCCTGATCCCTGGCCAGTACGCCGGAGCCGAGCCGGAGCACGCTCTGGGCGCCCTCGCCGACGATGATGACGACCTGCAGCAGCTCATCCAGCTCGCCGCCGCGACGAACAGTCGTCTGCAGGCCCAAGAAGAGCGCCACCCGGGCGGCCTGGGACGAGCCGACGTCGTGTTCGGCATCCCCTTCAGCAAGATCATCAACGCCGCCTTCACCTACCCAGGGCAGGGGGCGCGTTTCCACGTCGCTGGTGGGCGCGGTGCCTGGTACTGCGCCATCGACGCCGCTACTTGCGTCGACGAGGTCGCCCACCACAGGATCCAGCACCTGCGCGAGACCGCCGCCGCTGACGAGGACGCCATCGCGTATCGGCTGTTCCACGCCGACATCCACGGCCAGGACTTCGCCTGGCTCGACGATGGGGGTCCAGACAGCGCGTCCTGTCTGGACCACGCTTCCTACGCCGGCGGTCAACGCTTCGGGGCGCGCATGCGCGAACTCGGCGGTGGTGGGATCGTGTACCCATCCGTGCGACATCCGGACGGCACCTGCGTCGCCGTGTTGCAGCCGGCTCTCGTCGCGAACGTACGTCGAGGTGCGCTGTACCTGCTGACCGTTGCGGACTTCACGGTCACCCGGGTCGTGCGGATCGACGACTGACGTGGTGGTGCCGTTCGGGCTGTCGAAGTCGTCGGCCGCGTCAGCTACGAGGAACTCGCCAGGATCAGCGATGCGCCGTGCCTCGCGCTCGAACTCGAACTCGACTGAACTCTCACGGCAGACCTACCCGACGCCAGCGGTGCCGACGGTGTGGTGTTCTTCTCCATGGGCGTAGAGATCCTGTATGACTGCAGGGTCTACAACGATTCGTGGCAGCGTCGACCAGCGGGAGCGTCTCCGGCATCTCGCCGAGCAGCGCTCCAGTTCGATGGCCGAGACGCTCGATGCGGCCCGCGAGGCGCTTCGGCGCGATCAGTTCTACAAGGAGATGGCAGCGGCAGAAGCCGCGCTGCGTTCCAACCCACAATCATCATGCGGTTACTTCCACACGGTGACGACGAAACGAGCGCCGCCCAGAGAGGGCGATTCCTCCACGTGAACCGTCCCCCGGTGAGAACGAACGATGCCCGCCACGATCGCGAGTCCTAGGCCGGTCCCCCCAGTCCGGCGGCTGCGGGATTCGTCGAGCCTGCGGAACCGTTCGAACACCACCTGGCGATCGGTGACGGCAATACCCGGACCGTCGTCGTCGACCGTCAACGTCCAACTGTCATCAGCGGCGCTGAGCGCAACCGCAACCGTCGCCACACAGTGAACAGCTGCATTGTCGACCAGATTGCGAATCACGCGAGAGATCGCTCCGGCGTCGGCGAGCACTTGCACCGCGTCGATCGACCCGCGCTCGATACGCACCGCCGGCCAACGCATCCCGCACTCGCGCAGTTCGATTCGCACCAAGTCATCGATGTCGGCCAAACGCAGCGGCGCCGAGAACCCTGCATCGCGTCGCGCCAACTCGAGGAGATCGTCAATCAACGCTGTGGTTCGGTCGACCTGTGCAATCGCTTCAGGGACTGCGACTGCGGACCGTGACGGGTCTGTGGAAGCCAGTTCAAGAGTAGCGCGAAGGCCAGCGAGAGGACTACGAAGCTCGTGCGCCGAATCCGACACGAACTGTCGTTGTGCGGCGAGCGCGGCGGCCAACCGACCCACGGTGGAGTTCATGCTCGTTGCCAACGACGCAAGCTCATCGCCGGTGGCAGGGACATCGAGGCGGCGGCTGGTGTCGGCATCGGTGATGTCGTCGAGTTCGCGCCGCATCCGGTCGACCGGCCGTAACGACCTGCCGACCAGCCAACTCGCACCAAGGCCGACCATGGCGCACACGGCTGCAAGAAGACCGAGGCTCCACCACAGCCGCCGCCAGACAAAGCTCGACCAAGGAACGGACCGGCGCCCGACGACTATGGAGTCGCAACGCGTGGCATCGATGCAAGGGACGGCGGCAACGTCCCAATGTCCGTTCATCTCGATCGAGTCGTAGAAGATGTCGGACTCCTCGAGCGAGACGACTTCCAGTTCGGTAGCGGCATACGACTCGATTCGACTGCGATCGATGTTCGCCGACGAAGCGATCAACGCGCCATCCGCATCGAACAACGCGATGAACTCATCGCTGCCGGACGGGATCGTGCCGCCACGAATCACTGCGTCGGACAACTCGATACTGATCCGGTCCGGAGCAAAGTCGAGGTCCTGGACACGTTCGACATTGGATCGACGCCAGTACTCCGTCAACCCAATGGTGCCGATCACCGTGAGTAGGAGCGCAGCAGAGACGACGGCTGCTGCCGTGAGCCGACGACGTAGCGACCAGGTCATACAGGCCGCACCAACGCGATGCGGTACCCGATGCCACGAACCGTTTCGATGGTGTCGGTACCGAATGGTTCGTCGATCTTGCGGCGCAGGTATCCGATGTACACCTGGAGAACGTTCTCGCCCAGGTCGTCGTCACCCCACACACTCTCGATCAAGTCCCGCTTGCTCACCGGCCGGCCCGCATGGTGGAGGAGGTACTGGAGAAGCGCGAACTCACGCGGGGTGAGCTCGATCGACTGGCCCTCGCGCTCGCACGAACGACGGGACGGATCGAGCCGCAGTGAGCCGTGCTCGAGTACCGCCAACCGTTGTGTGGGTCCCCTGCGGATCAGCGCCCGAAGGCGGGCACCGAGCACGATGAACGAGAACGGCTTCGTGAGGTAGTCGTCGGCGCCGGTGTCGAGCCCCTCGGCCTGATCGTACTCACCGCCCTTGGCCGTCAGCATCAGGATCGGCGTGGTCACGCCGGCTTCGCGAAGCTTCTGACAGACGACGAAACCATTCATGCCGGGCAGCAGTACGTCGAGCACTATGGCGTCGTACGGGTGCTCGCTCGCCATCCAGAAACCCACGTCGCCTGTGGCCGCGCGATCGACGGCATAACCATCGGCGGTGAGCCCATCGTGCAGCGACCGGGCGATGAGTTCCTCGTCCTCCACGATCAAGATTCGCATGACGGCCCCAGTCTGGCATCCGCCACACCCGGCGGTCGGCCCGGTGTCAGCCGAACCGACCGCAGACCCGATCATGCAGAGTAACCGAGCAAGGATTCGTCGTCGTAGGAACCATCGTCGTAGGCCGGATCATCGAGCGAACCATCGTCGTAGGCCGGATCATCATCCGCAGTCAGATCGCCGTAGGCGTCGTTGTATGCATCGCCGTAGGCGTCGTTGTATGCATCGTCATAAGCATCGTCATAAGCATCGTCGTATGCCTGGTCATCCGGCTCACTCGCCGGGTCGGCATCACTCGCCGGGTCTGCCTCACTCGTGGCATCTGGCTCACTCGCCGGGTCGGCCTCACTCGTGGCATCTGGCTCGCTCGATGGGTCGACGCCACCGGACGTGTCGGGCTGAGTCGGATCGGACGGCGTGGTCTCGGGCGTGATCCCTGCGATCCACTGGGCGAACGCCGGCACTTCGGCGTAGACGCCTGGGGCGGTTCCGCCGCACTCGACACCCCAGCTGACGACGCCGACCAGCTTGGGTACGCCGAGAGCATCCTGTACCACCAGCGGTCCACCACTGTCGCCGTAGCACGAGTCGGTACCGGTACCGCCTGCACAGACCTCGTTCGCCGAGTCGTGCGATGTGTCGTAGCCGGCGAGAGTCACCGCACAGGTGGCATCGTCGACCAAGGGGACCGTGGTGACCAGGAGCGAGTCGGTACCGCCGTCTGCCGTTTCACTGACTGCTCCCCACCCGCCGGTCGTTGCGGTCGACGCCGCAGTCAGATCAGCTGCGGTGGCCAGCGCGATCGGCTGGACGTTGCCGTTGAATTGCAGCGGCTCGGCCAGCACCAACACTGATACGTCTGCAGCGAGACCCGCTCCGTACCCAGGGTTCTCGAAGATCGACACGACCTTGCGGTCCTGTCCGGATGCCGACGACTGCAGATTCACTCCGGCACGAACCGTAATCTCGCTTGGGTTGGTCCCGAGGGTGCAGTGCGCCGCGGTGAGGATGAGCCGGGCGCTCAGAACCGAGCCGCCGCAGAAATGGCCATCCGCGTCCTGCAGTGATACCTGCCAAGGTGTCTTGCTGATGTCGATCGGTTCCCCGCCGACGACCGCCGATGCAGTGCCTGCCGTGACGGCAAGCATCCCGACTGTCATCGCAGTCGTCGCAACGGCCGCTACGAACGAACCGCGTGTGGCACGACGCCGCACGCGATGCGTCTGCGGTTGGGGAATGGGGGCTTCGTGGACATGCATGGCGTTGCTCCTTCGTCGAGGGGGACGACGACCACCATGACGGTCCGGTCCTGAGCAATTGGCGAGATCACCTGTGAGAACGCTGAGACTGGGCAGCGCTCTGCATCACCGGTGGCACGGTGAGTTCTAGCGGTCAATGACCGCGGCTGGTGCTCTTCGCGTGGTCTCGAATGAACGTGAGGATCTTGATGTGCTTTTCCGTGTCGGCCCGCATCAGTTCGAGCACGAGTCCCCACAGGGTGGTGTCGCGCATGTCCTTGATCGACTTCGACAATGCCTTCAGTTCATCCACATCTTGACGCTCGAACTCCAAGAACGTCTCGGTCGCGGCGATGATCCCTTCGGGATCGTCCTCCTTGCCGAGCCACGGTATGCCAGCGTCACGGAACTCAGCCATGCCGCGCAGTGTCTCGGCCCACAACAGGTAGAGCCGATGATGTCGGCGCTCGTCCTCGGCAATGATCGACGCTAGGAACCCTACGTACGGCGTTGTCGACTGCCCCAATTCGTCGTACTTCTCCGCCAGCACAGCTTCGAACTGCACGTGCGTGACCAGGTGCCGGTAGAGCTCAGCCTCACCCGTGCTCAGGCCGCGGGGTATCTCGATCGATGTCATATGGACATCCTGCACCGAGCCGTTCGACCCTCTCCAGGGCCGAAAGTCACGATCTGGTGCGAGTTAGGGCTGACGTCAGGGGACAGCCTCAGCAACGAACTGAGCCGTAGTCGCAATCGCAACCGCGTAGGTTGGGGGCATGCGCCTCACGCCGACCGAACGCGACCGGTTGCTGATCTTCACCGCAGCGGAACTGGCGCGGGCTCGCCGAGCGCGCGGATTGCTGCTGAACGTGCCCGAAGCAATCGCGCTCATCGCCGACACGGTGTGTGAGGCCGCACGCGATGGGGCTCGACTGATGGACGCTGCCGCCGCCGGTGCCGGTGTGCTCGCCGAAGCTGATGTACTGCCGGGCGTACCCGACATCGTCGGCGAGGTCAAAGTCGAGGCGGTGTTCAACGACGGCACCCGCATGGTGGTCGTGCGTCACCCGTTCGGTGAAGGCGCCGGTCTCGGTGAAGATGCGCCGGGCGCGGTTCTGCCTGCAGTGCGTGAACCGGTAGAGCCGGCAGGCCTCGTCTACCTCTCGGTCACCAACACCTCCGACGTGCCGGTGAGCATCACGTCGCACTTCCATTTCTTCGAGGTGAACTCCAGGTTGTCATTCGATCGAGGTGCCGCCTACGGCATGCGGCTGGCGATTCCTGCGGGTGCAGCGAAGCGGTTCGAGCCGGGCGAACCCACTGACGCTCCACTCGTGCCAATCGGTGGAGCTCGAATCGCGATCGGGTTCGCCGGCTTGGTCGACGGACCGCTCGACGCGCCGGGAGCGAAGGAGACCGCGCTGGCGCGAGCGGTCGAGCAGGGCTACCTGGGGGCACGTTCATGAGCGACGACGCACACGAACACGGTGAGTTCGGGCACAGCCACACTGGCGGTGCCGTACCGCACAGCCATGTGCATCCCGACGAGATCCTTCCCGATGACTATGCCGCGATCCACGGCCCTACGGTCGGTGACCGCGTACGATTGGGCGACACGGGTCTGGTCATCCAGATCGAATACGACGCGCAGCAGCGCGGCAACGAGTTCCTTGCGGGCTTCGGCAAGACGGCTCGCGACGGCCTCATGCTGAAGGCCGCTGCGGTACGCGACACGTGCGATCTCGTCATCTCCAACGTCGTGATCATCGATGCCACCCGCCGTATCGGCAAGGCCAGCATCGGCATCCGCGAGGGCCGTATCTGCGGCATCGGTCGCGCCGGCAACCCCGACATGTTGGATGACGTCGACGTGATCGTCGGTACCGGCACCACGATCATCAGCGGCGAAGGCCTCATCGCCACGGCGGGAGCGATCGACACACATGTGCACCTGCTGTCACCGCGGATCATGGAGGCGTCGCTTGCCTCGGGCGTCACGTCGATCATCGGACAAGAGTTCGGACCGGTCTGGGGTGTCGGGGTGAACTCGCCGTGGGCGCTGCGCCACGCGTTCAACAGCTTCGATCAGTGGCCGGTGAACATCGGCTTCCTGGGTCGAGGCTCGTCGTCGCACGAGGCGCCGTTGATCGAGGCCCTCGTGGAGGGCGGCACGTGCGGGTTCAAGGTGCACGAAGACATGGGCGCTCATACCCGCGCGCTCGACACCGCGTTGAACGTCGCCGAAGTGTTCGATGTACAGGTCGCTCTGCACACCGACGGCCTCAACGAGTGCTTGTCGGTGGAAGACACACTCAGCGTGTTGGACGGGCGCACCATCCACGCGTTCCACATCGAAGGTTGCGGCGGCGGCCATGTTCCCAACGTGTTGAAGCTGGCCGGGGTGCCGAACGTGATCGGATCATCGACCAACCCGACGTTGCCATTCGGTCGCGATGCGCTGGACGAGCACTACGAGATGATCTTCAGCGCGCACGGCCTGAACCACCATTCGCACAGCGACCATGCGATGGTCGCCGACCGCATCCGTGGTGGCACCATGGGCGCCGAGGGTGTGTTGCACGACCTGGGTGTCATCGGCATCACGAGCAGCGATGCGCAAGGCATGGGTCGAGCGGGCGAAACGGTGCGCCGCACGTTCCAGTTGGCAGCAAAGAACAAACAGGACCGTCAGTTCGAACCCACCGTGAACGACAACGGTCGCGTGCGGCAGTACATGGCCAAGCTGACCATCAATCCCGCCATCGCCCATGGGCTGTCGCACGAGATCGGTTCTCTCGACATCGGCAAACTCGCCGACATCGTGCTGTGGCGACCAGATCACTTCGGTGCCAAGCCGCAACTGGTGTTGAAAGCCGGCTTCCCCGCCTACGGTGTCACCGGTGATCCGAATGCCACTACCGATTCGTGCGAGCCGTTGGTCTTGGGGCCACAGTTCGGTTCGTTCGGCGCCACCGCCGCCGACCTGTCAGTTGCCTTCGTCAGCCAAGCGGCAATCGATGCGGGCGACGACCACATGACCACCCGCCGCCGCCGCGTTGCAGTACGCGGCACTCGCAACATCGGCCCGGCCGATCTGATGCTCAACAATCGCCTCGGCACCGTCGACGTCGACAGCGCGACCGGTATGGTCACCCTCGACGGCGAGTCCGTCTACTCGGCCCCGTCCGAGTCGGTCTCGCTCAGCCGGCTGTACTTCCTCTAGACCAGCCCGCACCCTGCAGCTTTGGTCGTGAGATGTCGCTGAGCGGCATCTCACGACCAAAGCGCGCTCGACCAAAGCTCGCTCAGCCAAAGCGCCCGGGTGTCAGCCGAGCCGGGTGAGCACGTTGGCGGTGATCCGCTCGACCTGAGGATCCCTTCCGGCTAGACCATGGGCCCAGTCCGTCGAGCCGGAGGTGACCACGACACCGCCGCCGGGCGAGGTATAGCTGCCGAGCACGGCGTGGCCGTGGGCGATCCGTTCCACCGCATCGGGATCACGGGTGCCGAACAGCCGCCCGGCGATGAACTCATCCTCTGCCGGTTCGTTCGGCTTGGGCGGACGGGCTGCTGTGGTGCGTGTGAAATGGGCAGCAGGTGCCGACCCAAGGATGACAAAGGAGTCCGGTGTGCCGTCTTCGCCCGTGGGGTACGGCAAACCGTCGCGGTAAGTGAAATCGCACCCGTCGCACTCGTACCCGACGATGGTGGCGCCGGCGCCGAGCACGTCGCCGTAGCCGAGGCCCGTCCCCTCGAACATCCAGTGGTCTGGCCGGTGGACCGTATAGCCGCCAGCGCCGCTGGTGACGCGCTTGCCGATGCGGTGGTAGCCGCCGCGGCAGAAACTGACCCCGGTCATGTGGTTCTCGGGACGGCCGATCAGATGATCGCTCCAGATGCTCGTGAGTTCGCTCATCCGGTCGGTGTCGTAGACGGGGTCCTGCTTGAACTGGCCCTTGTAGCCGACCATCCGCGGCGCAGGGCCATCGCCGATACGACCCTCCATCCGCACCTGCCAGAACGAGGTGTTGCCCGAGAAGAACGCGACGTTGCCGCCCCGCGCGATGAAGGCTTCGGTTGTATCGCGCATCGGCCCCGACCAGTACTCGTCGTGGCCGACCGAGAGCAACAGCCGCTTGCCTCCAAGCAGGCCGGGGTGGTCTTCCAGGTCGGCGTTGGTGCAGACGTCGATGCCGTAGCCCTCACGTTCTGCCCACTGCAGGAACGGCAGTTCCCAGTCGGGCCAGCCGGCCGACCCGGCGTACGGCGAGAGCCGGTGGTGGCGCAGGTAGCCGACGTGTGCGTTCATGTCCGGGTCGGGTGGATGGATGGTGGTCACCCGCCGGCCCGCACCTGCGGGCTTGTACAGGTAACCGCGAGCCATCGGCCGTTGCAGTGACGACGTGGTAGCGCCCGTGTAAAGGTTCTGTCCGCCGAAGTCGTTGTAGGCGTGCCACGTGTTCGTCGCCAGTTGCAGCAGGATCGTGTTGGGCGAATCGACCGGCGGCCGCAGCACGAAGAAGGCGTGGTCGGTACGTGACTTGCCATCCACCAAGGTGGTGAGCACGACCTCGTAGTACCCGGACCGCCAGCTCGGGTCGGCGGTCACCGTGACGGCCACCGGCCAGTCGCACCCGAGTTCGTAGGCGCGTGGCGGTACAGGGTGGTCGCCGGCGGCGACCGTGTCCGACCACACCACGTCACGGGTGAGGCCGACGCGTGCGACTTCGACGCGGACATCGCGTGCCGCTGAGGACGAAACGTGGAGCCCGACCGCGCTACCCGGCCCGATCGATTGAGGCCAACAATATCCGCTCACCGTCTCGTACGACATGCCGCCAGCGTGCCACATCTCGGCGCGTGTTCGGTGACGGCAACTACGGTGACGCGAGTCGTCATAGCTCCCAACCGGCGAACGCGTCGATCATCTCGGTCACGTCGCCCAGTGGATACAGGATCGGGCAGGTGCACCCATTACGAATGTAGTGGGCGACCTGCTCACGCGCCTCGGCGGGGGTACCCGATGCCGTCAACATCTGCACGATCTCGTCGGGGACGAGCTTCGACGCAGCGACGACCTGCTCATGCGTCGCGGGCCAGGTGAGCACCTCACCAACTTTGTCGAGCAACGATTGCGGCACGCCTGACGCCTTCATGATGTGGGGCTGCTGACCGAGGTACTGCGTCACCATCAACCTGGCCATGTCGAGTGCAACGTGGCGGTCCTCGTGCACAGAGCACACCACCAGCTGCGGCCGATCGATGTCGTCGATGCTGCGCCCTGAACGCTCTGCCCCGGCCTGCAGCGCTTCCATCGCCTGAGCGTTGTACTCCGGCGAGACGAGGTAATTGAGCACGGCGCCGTCGGCGATCTCGCCGGTCAACTCCATCATCTTCATCCCGGTGGCACCGATGTAGATCGGCACGTCCTTGGCCCGCCGCTCCTGGTAGACGTAGTCGAGTTCGACGCCGTCAAGATGCACGTAGTCGCCGTTCATCGTCACGGTTTCGTTGTGGAGCAGCGCACGCACGGCGGTGACGACCTCGCGCATCACCCCGAGCGGTCTCGCCCGTTCGATGCCGACCTTCTTGGCCAACGGGTCCCACCATGCACCGATCCCGAGCTTGACGCGACCGGGAGCCAGATCGTCGAGCGTCGAGAACGACGATGCAAGACGCGCCGGGTTACGCGTCCAACAATCGACGACGCCAGAGCCGATGGCGATGCGATCGGTCACCGCCGCGAACGCAGCCATCGGGATCAAGGCGTCGCGCACGAGTCTCGAGTCGGCCTGCCAGACGGCGTCGAATCCTTTGGCCTCGGCGTACTTTGCAATCTCCATCCCCTCGCGGATGGTATGCGCATCCTGGAGGTACAACGCAACGGACTGTGTCATTTCGCTCTCCTTGGTAGATCTGGTGGTGCGGTCGCCTAGAGGCGGGCGAACAGTCGCTGCGCTGCCTCTGCAGCCTTGGCACGGATTTCGGTTGCATCGACCAACATCGGCTGACCATCGCGAAGTAACTCGACGCCGTCGGAACGTGTGACGTGCAGTGCGCGCACCCCCGGCGAAAAGGCGACGTGCCACGGGGAGTCTGCATGGTCGTAGTTCCATACGACGCGGTCGTCGGCAGCGTCGGGCATGAGGTGATAGCCGTTGTTCAACCACCCCCACACCGTGTCGGGAGTCTGCGTGACATCGTGTTCGCGAAGTCGAACGTACGCGAGCCGCGCTTCTTCCAACATGTCGGCACCGATGCCATCGGTGCCGAGCGCGATCCGGTTGCCGAACCGGGTCGGGCGGGCATACCCGACAGCGTTGTTCATGTTCGAGCGCGGATTGTGCACGATCGTGCCCGGCAACTCACGGTCGAGGTGCACGCAGTGCACGATCAGCCAGTCGTCGTTCACCAGACCGTCCGCGGCCAATGCTGCGAGCCGCTCGCCCGCGCCCACGTCGTCGATGCCCTCGGCGACATGGATGTGGACGCCGACTGCAAGTTCGGCGGCAAGTTCGGCGGCGGCGCGCAACGTGGCATCTGAGCACGTGAATCCGGCGTGCACACCGACCATGCCGACGCCACCCTCGCGGATGAACCGTTCGTTCTCGGCGAGTCCGCGCTGCGCACCATCGGGCCCGTGACGATCGGTGACGCCGTACGCGGTCATCACCCTGACCCCGACATCGGCACATGCCTGCGCGATCACAGAGAGGCTTCCTTCGATCGCAGACGGGCTCTCGTGGTGATCGACGATCGCCGTGGTACCACACATGAGCGCCTCCGTCGCGCCCAGTGCGGCGGACCAATAGATCATGTCGAGATCGAGCGCCACGTCGAGACGCCACCACACCTGCTCCAGGATCTCGAGAAAGCTCGTCGGGTGCATCGGTGGCGCCGGCATCCCCCGGGCCAAGCTGGAGTACAAGTGGTGGTGAGCGCAGACCAGCCCGGGCGTGACCGAGCCAGGCGCCGGCCTCGAGGAAGGCGACGTATCCGTCACCCGTCGTCGTCCGAGTCGTTGGTCCGCGCCATCGGTAGCACGTTGCGCCAGACACCGTCATGTTCATGCAGCGCGCTAGCAACGGCGGGTGCCGTGGGGACGAGGCCGATCTCGCCGACGCCTTTGATGCCATACGGGGCGTTCGGCTGCGGAACCTCGATGATCTGGACCTCGATCGGGGGCACGTCTTTCGCGCGCAGGATGCCCAGCGAGCGAAGGGTCATGTTCGTCGGGAATCCGGTCGCCGGGTCGTGGGGGAACTGTTCGCTCAAGGCGTAGCCCAGCCCCATGTGCACCGACCCCTCAATCTGGCCCTCACACAACACAGGATTGACGACCTTGCCGACATCGTGAACGGCCACGACCCGTTCGATGCCACCCGTCGCCCGGTCGATGACCACGAGTTGCGCGGCATAGCTGAACGCTGAATGGATGACCGGATTGGTGACGCCAGGGGTACCCAGTTTGTGGGTCCAGTCCACGCGGTACTCGCCCATGTGATCGACGCCGATCGCACAGTCTGCGGCGCGTGCCGCGTCGCACGCCGCCTTCACCGCTCCGGCACCCATGAGCGTGCCGCGTGAGCCCGTAGTCTGGCCGAGACCGAGTTCGCGCGCTGTGTCGACCATCACCCGAATGCGATCAGGGTCGACACCCAACTCGCCGGCCACGACCTGCGCTGCGACGGTGTGAATACCTTGGCCCATCTCGGTCCAGCCGTGCCACACGTTGACCGTGCCATCGGCCTCGAACCGCACGCACGCACGCGTGATCTCCTTGAACCCGTTGCCGAGACCGGAGTTCTTCATTCCGAGCCCTAGCCCGACAGCGCGGCCAGCGGCACGCTCGCTGTCGTAACGGTCCTTGATCGCATCGAGGCACGCCTCTGCACCGCCGGCGCCGCCATCCATGATCTGGCCCGGCCCCCATTCCTCCCCCGGACGAATGACGTTGCGTTTGCGTAGTTCCCACCCGCTGATGCCAACCCGCTCCGCGAGCCGGTCGAGGCATCCTTCGGTAGCGAACTGCGCCTGATTCGCGCCGAAGCCGCGAAACGCTCCACAAACCGGGTTGTTGGTCCGCACGGCTGTGGCGTGAACGTCGATCGCCTGCCAGCGGTACGGGCCGGCGCTATGACCCGCGGCTCGTTCGAGCACCTTCATCCCGACGCTGGCATAGGCACCGCTGTCGCCAATGGCCACGAACTTCATCGCCGTCAGCATTCCGTCGGCCGTGCAACCGGCGGTCATCTCCATCTGCAACGGGTGCCTCTTCGGATGCATCGTCAGGCTCTCTTCGCGCGACAGCGTGCACATCACCGGTCGATCGAGCAGCCACGCGGCGAGTGCGGCGTGCGCCTGATTGCTCATGTCTTCCTTGCCCCCGAACCCACCGCCGTTGCTCACCAGTTCGACGGTGATCTCATCCTGACCGACCGCAAGCACGGCGGCGATCTGATCGCGATCGTCCCATACACCCTGACCGCCGGAATAGACGCGCAAGTGGCGGCGACCATCGTCGGCCGTGCCGGGTACGGCACAGGTTGACTCCGGCTCCAAGAACGCGTGCTCCACGCGTTGCGTCAAGAACTGCTCGGTCACGACATGAGCGCTCGCAACCAGCGCCGCGTCGAAATCGCCGCGCTGGTACTGGCTGACGCTGAGCACGTTGGAGTCGGTACCCCACACCGCGATCTCATCGGACGCGAGCGCGGCCACCGGATCGGTCAGCGGCGCCAGCACCGCATACTCCACCGCAACCAGTTGAGCCGCAGCCCGGGCCTGTTCGCGCGTGTTCGCGACGACGATGGCCAACACATCGCCGGCGTAGCTCGTGCGCCCACCTACCGGGATCATCACCGGCCAGTCCTTGTGGATGATGCCGACGCGCAGATCACCGGGAATGTCGGCAGCGGTGAATACACCGACAACGCCGGGCGCCTTCGCCGCCGGAGCGGTATTGATCGCCGTGACATCGGCGCGCGCATGGGATGTGAGACGCAGTGCTGCGTGCAACATCGCAGGGAGACGCATATCGGAGACATAGCCGCGGTCGCCGAGGCACAACTCGCTCGCCTCGTATTTGGCCCCCGGTAGTCCGACGCCGGCGGATCGCGTGACCTGCACGGCGGTACCGGCCGCCACCGTTTCGATCGCGTCGAGCACCTTGACGTAGCCGGTGCAACGGCACAGATGTGCCCCGAGGTGACGGGCCATGTCGGCGCGCGCCAGCCCGGCGCCCTTCTTGTCGATCTGGGCTTTTGCCCTCATCACGATGCCAGGGATGCAGAACCCGCATTGCAGCCCGCCACACGCAGCAAATGCGTCTGCGAATCGGGCTCGCTCTTCGTCTGCCACGCCCTCCAGCGTGGTGATCGACTTACCGGCGAACTTCTCGACAGGCAGTTGGCACGAAACGATTGCCTTTCCGTCGACGATCACCGTGCAACAGCCGCATTGCCCGGAGGGCGAGCAGCCGTCTTTGGCCGCGGTGAGATCCAACTCGTCGCGCAGCGCGCTGAGCAGGTGAGGGTGGTCGCCGGAGATCGTGACCAGCGCTCCGTTGACCGTCAGCTCTACCGTCATGTCAACCTCCTACAGTTGGTTCGACGCCGCGCTGGGCGGTGATCCGCTGATACATCTCGGGACGCCGATAGCGATCGAAGTCGAACAGCGTGCCCGTATACCGCTTGCACCAATCGAGGTCGCAACGGGCGCTGATCAGTTCGTCGTCGGTGCTCAGCGCCTGGGCGACGATCTGGCCAGACGGCGCAATGATGCACGATTGGCCGAGGGAGTCGACACCTTCTTCCACGCCACCCTTGGCAACACCGACAACCCATGTGCCGTTCTGATAGGCACCGGACTGCATGACCAACGCGTTGTGGAAACCCTGCAGCGCGTCTTGGCTGGGGTCGGGCACGTAATGGACCGGGGTGTTGTACCCGCACAGGATCAGCTCGACACCTTGCAGACCCATGACCCGGTAGGTCTCGGGCCAACGGCGGTCGTTGCAGATCATCATTCCGACCACCGCACCGAAGGCCTGCCACACCGGGAAGCCCTCGGGAGACGGCTCGAAATAGTAGCGCTCGGCATGCTGGAACGGGCGATCCGGCTCGTGGTGTTCGTGGCCTGGAATGTGCACCTTCTTGTAGGTGCCGACGATGCTGCCGCTGCGATCGACAAGCGTCTGCACGTTCCAACGGTGGCCGTTGTCGAGCAGTGCGTAACCGAGGCAGAAACCGATCCCGAGCCGCTTCGCCTCGTCGAACAGTGGCTGGGTGTCGGCGTTGGGCATCGCTGTTTCGTACCAGTGGTCGGCCTCGCTGATGTCGTCGACGAACCATCGCGGGAAGAACGTCGTGAGGGCCAACTCGGGGTAGACCAACAGCTCGACGCCGCGCTCGGCGGCCTGGTGGAGCAACCCCACCAGGCGCTCGACCACATCGGCGCGGGTGTGGTCGCGCTGGATCGGTCCGAGTTGCGCGGCTCCGATGGTCAGGTTGCGAGCCATGGGTTCTCCTGTTCGGCAAGGCGATGCAGTACGTCGAGCAACACGTTCGCACCGGCAACAAGATCAACGGGTTCGGTGTGTTCGGTGACGTTGTGGCTGATACCGCCGACGCTTTCGACGAACACCATTGCGGTGGGGCACAGGCGCGCCATCATCTGCGCATCGTGCCCGGCGCCCGATGGCATCCGCATCGTGGACAACCCGCGGTTCGTCGCCGCCAGCTCGATCAGATCCGTCACCTGCGTATCGAACGTGACCGGCTCGAAGCGAGCCAGTGACCTGCTCTCGATGACCACGCCCTCGGCATCGGCGAGCGTGACGCACTGGTCGGCGAATCGCGCTTCGGCGTGCCGCAACACGAGTTCGTCGGTGTTGCGCAGATCGACCGTCATCGAGGCGACGGCAGCAACGACGTTGACGAGGTTGGGCTGCAGTTGGAGACGACCGACGGTGGCAACCTGTGGCGGACCCAAGTCGTTCGCGAGTCGCCGAGCGAAACTGCCCAGCTCCATCGCGACATAGCCAGGATCGTGCCGCAGCGATATCGGGGTGGTGCCCGCATGGCTGGACTGACCGGTGATGGTCAGCTCTTGCCACGAAATGCCCTGGACCCCGGTGACCACACCGATGCGCTTGTGTTGCGCTTCGAGTACCGGGCCCTGTTCGATGTGCAACTCCACGAATGCATACGGTGCTTGGCCCGGGCATGGGCTACCGCCGAGGTAGCCGATCCGTTCCAGTTCGTCACCGAATCGGGCACCGTCGATGGCGACGACGTCGTGGGCCTGCTCGGCTGTCATACCACCGGCATACACGAGGCTGCCGAGCATGTCGGGCGCGAAACGCGCACCTTCTTCGTTGGTGAAGAAACCAACTGCCATCGCTCGACGGGGTGTGACCCCGGCGTCGGCGAGCGTCTCGATGACCTCGATCCCTGCGATGACACCCAGGTTGCCGTCGTAGAAGCCGCCGGTCCGCACGGTGTCGATATGCGATCCGGTCATCACTGGGGGTCCAGGCTCGCGACCGGCACGAGTACCGATGACGTTGCCAACCGCGTCGATGGTGACGTCGAGGCCGAGGTCGAGCATCCACGACATCACCAGATTGCGTCCGGCCGCGTCGTCGTCGGTGAGGGCTAGACGAGCGCAGCCCCCACCGGGCAGCCCTCCGATCGAGCCGAGTTCGAGCAACCGACGCACGAGGCGTTCACCGTCGACAGAAAGCGGACCAGGCATCGTTGCTTCGCCGGTCATCGGCCGACCCCGTTCGCGCCAGATCCATGCGCACGAATACCGGCCAGCACTCGCGACGGGGTGAGCGGGAACTGGTCGAACCAGACGCCGGTGGCATCGTGCACAGCGGCGATCACGGCGGGAGCGTATGTCATCATCGGCATCTCGGCCATGCCACGCGCACCCCACGGCCCGAGTGGGTCGGCGAGCTCGAGCACGACTGAGTCGATCACACGCGGTATGTCGCCGATGCCGGGGATCAGGTACGTGGACAGACGCGGGTTGACAATCTTGCCATCGCGCACCTGGAGGTCTTCGCTGAGCGCGTAGCCGTGCGCTTGCACCACGCCGCCTTCGATCTGGCCGATCACCAGCGCAGGATTGACCGCACGGCCGACATCGTGGGCAGAGACCACCCGATCGACAACGATGTGGCCAGTCTCGGAATCGACGGTGAGTTCCACGGCTTGGGCCACGTAGCCGTAGCTGAAGTTCGGTTGGCCAGCACCCGTCTCGGCATCGATCTCGTCGGTTGGCGGCGGCGTGAACCGGAACCGGCCGAACGCCGGTCGGTCGCCTTCGATCCATCGTTTCTCGGCTTCCTGGGCGGCACCGATGATCGAGTTTCCCGCCATCCACGTCATCCGCGACGCAGAGGTCGAGCCGGAGTCGCCTGATGACGCGGTGTCGGAGAAGTGCCCAGTCACGGCATCGAGCGAGACCCCGGTGGCTTCGGCCGTCATCTGCCGCAACACTTGATGGGCACCCTGACCGAGGTCGGCCGCAGCGTGAAAGATGTCGGCTCGATCGGGCGACTCGCCATCGCCGTGCAGATGGATCTCGGCCACGCACCGTTCCGGAAACCCATTGGAGAAGCCGACATTCTTGAACGCCAGAGCGATGCCCCGCCCGCAACGAAGTGCATCGGGCTGTGGCGGCAACGAAGCAAACGGCGAGAACGGCTCATGCTCGACCATCGGCTGGTCGAACCCGATCGCCGATGCGCACGCTTCCAACACTTCGGCAAGCGTAACGTTCGCGGGAAGTGGGCATTGGGTGATCGAGTCCGACTCGTCGCGCAGCACGTTGCGGCGACGCACGTCAACCGAGTCCATGCCCAATGCCTCGGCCAACTTGTTGATCTGGCATTCGGCGACGAACGCGGCCTGCGGCCCACCGAACCCACGGAACGCGCCGCCGATCGCGGCATTGGTGTACACCGACATCGAGTCGATGTGGGCGTTGGGCACGTCGTAGCAGCCGGCAACGCCGAGGTGGAGGTTGCCGAGCACCTTGTTCGATGTGTAGTTGTAGCCGCCCGCATCGAGATACGCCTCGACCTCGACGGCAGTGATCACACCATCGCGTGTTGCGCCGAGACGCGACCGAACCCGGCCTCGATGGCGCTTATGGTGACCAACGATCGACTCCTCACGGCTCCATTGGCAACGAACCGGCCGATGCTCTCCAACCTGCGCGAGCCGCCATGCGGCCAACGCCAGCACGATCTGCAAGCTGGTGTCTTCGCGGCCGCCGAAGGCCCCACCAATAGCCGGATAGATCACCCGCACCTGCTCGTCGGGCAGGTCGAGTGCGTGTGCGATCTGCTCGCGGTCCTCGTGAGCCCATTGCCCAGCGATTTCTACGGTGACCCGTCCCTCAGCGTCGATGTAACTGACGGCGGCCTCGGGCTGCAAGTACGCGTGCTCCTGGTAGGGAAACTCGTACGTGTGTTCCACGACCACATCGGCGGCAGCCCATCCTGCGGCCATGTCGCCCTTACGAATACGGAGGTGGTGGTAGACGTTCGAATCGCAGCCGTTCTCCGGGTGGAGCAGCACGTCGGTGGCCAACGCTGTGTCGATATCGCCGAGAATCGCGAGTAGCTGCCACGACACGTCGATCGCAGCCGCCGCTGCCTCGGCCGCCGCTGGTGTTTCGGCAACGATGAGGGCGAGGTTGTCTGCCTCCCAGCGCGAGATCGTCGGATCGACTGCGCTCCGACCGGTGTGGTCGAGTCCGATGAAGACAGGCTGATCGAACAAAGTAAGTCCGTACTCGTTGACCGGTACATCCTCTGCGGTGAACACGGCCACTACACCTGGGATGGCGCGGGCAGCAGAGACGTCCAACGCGAGCAATTGGGCGTGCGGCTGATCGGTGAAGACGAGTTTGGCGGTGAGCATGTCGGCACCCAGCCGGTCGCCCGGGTACAACGTCTCTCCGCTGACCTTGCCCACAGCGTCGAATCGCGGCGCACTGGCACCGACTCCGTTCTGATCCTGGCCACCTGGCACCAACGTCATCGCCGCTCCCCCTTGGTCGCCGCGGACTGCGCGAGGGAGGCCGATTCGACGGCCGCGATGATCGATTTGTAGCCCGTGCAACGACAGAGGTTTCCTGACAGTCCCTGTCGAATTTGCGTCGCGGTCGGTGTCGGGTATTCAGCCAGAAGCGCCGAACCGGCAACGACGAAGCCGGGCGTGCAATAGCCGCACTGCACGGCACCGCAGGCGACGAACGCATCCTGCAGGGGGCACAGTCGACCACCCTCGCCCGGCCCCTCGGCGAGCCCTTCTATGGTGGTGACGACGGCGTCGGCGGCACGCGCCGCGGGGACGAGGCAGGACATCACCGCCGCTCCGTCGAGCAGCACCGTGCATGCCCCGCACTCGCCTTCGGCACAGCCTTCCTTGGTACCCGTCAGACCGACCCGCTCGCGTAGCCAGTCGAGCAAGGTGGACCCCACAGCGCCCGCTGCGCTGACCACACGGCCGTTGACTGTCGCGCTGATCTCGTCAGCGGCAGTCATGAGACCCGACGGAGCGGTGCTCGCAACCGCCGCCGAGTTGAGCAGCGGCGTGAGCGCCGGCCAACATTCACGTTGGCGGTCAGTAGCGAGCATTCGTAACGCACGGCTGACGACGACCTCGATCGTGTCGGTGCGGTACTGGGCCGTAGCACGAACATCTCCGATCGGGCTCACCGCCGCCGCCGCCGCCCGACCGACCGACCGAACCGTGGCTTCATCCAACTGCTGCCCGACCAATGTGCGCGCAACATCGTCGAGTAGCACAACGGTTGCAGCGACACTTCCCAACGCCAGCCGAGCGGATTCGACCGTGGACCGATCCGCTCCGAACCGGACCACGACGCCCGCGTGTACCACGGAAATTGCTTGGGCCGATCGGTTACCAAGCTTGACGAACAGGCCCCGTGACAGGTCGTCCAACAGCGGTATGGCAACGTCGGTGATCAGTTCGTCGGCGGCGAGCTGTGTGGTTCGAAAGCCGGTGATGAACTCGTTCACGCTCATGGTGCGCGACCCGCGTACGGAGGTCAGGGTGACCAATGCACCGAGGGCGAGAAGGGCAGAAATCGTGTCGTTGGCCGGACTGGCCGTAACGATGTTGCCAACCACGGTGGCGCGATTGCGCAGCTGCGGTGACGCAACTTCGAAGCATGCCTGAGCCAGCGGGAGAGCCCGCTCGATCAGTACGGGTGAGGAGATCACGTCACCATGGCTCACCATCGGGCCGAGGTGGGCGATGTCACCCGTCGCGGTGTGCTCGACGGTGACGGTGTTTGCACCCACGACCCGTGAGATGTCGATGAGCATGGTGATGCCGCGTCGAACACCGCGTTCGATCTCAAGAAGCAGGTCGCTACCACCGGCGATCAATCGGGCTGATCCTTCTGGCGCAATGCCCAGCAGCGCTACGGCGTGATCGATGCTGTCCGCGGCGATATAGGTGCGCGGGACTGGATGATGAATCTGTACCAGGTGCAAGTGGGATTCGGCAGTCATCGTTCGTCTCTCTTAGACGGCAGCCCAAGGTAACCCAAGACAGCCAAAGGCGCTACCGGAGCCTCCGAGATGGTGGCACAATGTATACGAATTGTCAAAGTAATCTGGATTTTTCGTCCACCGGAATCAGAACTGTCTACTCTGGCAGACGTGGAGGTCCGCGCCGAGTTGACCATAGAGCCGTTCGTCGAAGGTTCGCCCGGCGATCACGTGCTCGCAGCCATCGAGGCACTTCGCCCGGCCCAGCCCGACGTCGGACCGTTCGCGACCACCGTCGTCGGCGACGTCGAGGCGATCGGCCAACTCGTTCGTGACGCACTCGTCGCCGCATTCACGCACGGAGCAACCGGGGCGACGGTGTCGCTTCACCGCACGGCCACCCTGAGCACGGACGGCCACGAATTCGTCGCCGCGCTCCGACCCGTGCTGCGAACGCTCGGCCTCCACTTCGCCGAGGTCGGCGAAGCAGGACCACTTGATGTGCCGATCGAATGGCGCGGTGAGCACATCGGATTCGTGGGCCAGTTGCCCGTTGATCCGAACGTGCAGGATGGTTTGGTCAAGCTGATCGCGCTGGTCGAGGCCGAGTTTGGCCGCCCTCTGGCCGAACTCGATCGAACCCAGAAGCAGCAGGCGTTACGCAGCCTTGATCAGCACGGCGCGTTCACGTTACGTAACGCCGTCGACGTGATCGCCGACGCATTCTCGGTGAGTCGAGCCACGCTCTACAACTACCTACGATCGAACCGCAACCTCAGCTGATCGCAGCCGATGTTGTAAGCCAGTGGGCCACTGTGATCGACCCGGTCGACGCTTGGTAGTGCATTCTGCTGATCTGCGCCAGCCCAGTCGCGCCGAGATGGTTAGCACCATCTGATCAAAAATCCGGTGAGCCTGCTTGAAATTTTCTGTCGCAGATGAACATTCCGGATTGGCCCAGTGACCTACCGGACCGGACCGCACAGCATCATTTGCAACATCGCACCCATTGGAGCCCCAGCCATGAGCGCAACCAACTCAGGTACATCGCACGAACCACTCGCTCAACTCGCCGAGCCTTCGACGGCCAAGGCAAGCGATGGCTTGACCAGAAAGAAGCTGTACCGCTTCGGCGCCGTCATCGGCGCGACGATTCTGGTCCTAGTCGTCGTTGCGGAGTGGAGCTCGATGAACCAGACCGATCAGATCGTGCTCCGCAACGGGATCGCCGACACACGTGACCACGTGCTGTTCGGGGACATGTTCCACGACGAGATCCGGGCGACGGTGTTCGCGTCGGGGCTCACGTCACAACTCGGAGCAGACGTCATCGAGTCAATTCGGGTCGAACGCGACGAGTCCGTTGCCGGGTTTATCGACGAGATAAACGCCGCCATCGCGATCAACGCCGATAGTGAGATCACTCGGCAGCTTCAAGCGATCGTCCCGCAGGTCCAGACCTACGGAGACGACTCGGTAACCCTGTCGACCAGGTGGGCCGACTTCGACTCCACCGACAGTGCCACCGTGGCCGCGGCAAAGAATGCGTTCACGACATGGGAGGCCACGTTCGAATCGCTCAAGACGAAGATGGAGAACGTCGAGGCGGCGATCGACGTGGAGAGTGCCGCGATCGTCGAGTCCGCAAGCAGTGCGGGCACAACAGCGAAGGTGGCCGTCCTGCTCGCCGCGATCGTAGTGCTCGGCATCTTCGGCTGGGTGTGGCGCAAGGTGCTGATGTCCGTCGACCGGATGAACGAAATGCAGGGCGAGGCCGCACAGGCCCAAGAACGCGAGAGGATCCAGGCAGCCGAGTTGCGAGAGCGCGAACTGGCCCGCGCCGCCGAGACACGCGACCGCGAACTCGCTGAAGCAAGGCGGACCCAGGAAGCCGAACGAGCCCAAGCAGAGCGTGAGCGCTCCCGAGCTGAGGACGAGCGGATCCAAACAGCCGAGATGCTCGCCAACAAGCAAGCTCAAGCAGCCAAGGCTCAACAAGCAGAACGAGAGCAGGCCGAACGCGACCGGGTCCAGGCAGCCGAAACGCTGGCCAACGAGCAGGCTCAAGCAGCCGGAATTCAGGCGAAGGTGGACAGCCTGCTGGCAACTCTTGCTTCGGCAGCAGCTGGCGATCTCACCGTCAAGGTGTCCGTCACCGGCGATGACGCGATCGGCCAGATGGGCACTGCGCTCGCGAAGCTACTCGGCGATCTGCGGGAGAGTGTCCGCACCATCGCCAGCAACTCGCATGCGCTCGCCGCCGCGTCTGAACAGTTGCAGTCGACCAGCGAGCAGATGGGTCGAAACTCATCGGAGACATCACGGCAGGTGAGCCACGTCTCGGAATCGTCCAGGACCGTCAGCCGCAATGTCGAGACTGTTGCGGCTGCGGCCGAACAGATGTCGGCATCGATCAGGGAGATCGCACGCAACGCCAGCGAGGCGGCGAAAGTGGCAACACAGGCGGTTTCCGCCGCGGAGGCGACAAACCACACGGTGACGAAGTTGAGCGTGAGCTCTGCCGAGATCGGTGAGATCGTCAAGGTGATCACGGTCATTGCGGCGCAGACCAACTTGCTCGCTCTCAACGCCACCATCGAAGCTTCCCGCGCAGGCGAGGCAGGCAAGGGGTTCGCGGTCGTCGCCAACGAGGTAAAGGAGTTGGCAAAGGGCACCGCGGAGGCAACCGAGAACATCAGTCAGAAGATCGCTGCCATCCAACAAGACTCGCAGCTTTCGGTCGAATCGATCGCCGGGATTCTCACGGTCATCAACCAGATCGCCGGGTTCCAGGACACCATCGCCAGCGCAGTCGAGCAACAGGCCGCCACGACCAGCGAGATCGCCCGCAACGTGAACGACTCGAGCCGGATCTCTCTGCAGATCACACAGGAAATCGACGATGTCGCCACCACGGCGGACAGCACATCGGCAGGCGCGGCCGATAGCAGCCGGGCAGCGTCTGAGCTGTCCAAAATGGCCAACGATCTACAACTGTTGGTCGGTCAGTTCACATACTGAGCAGGTCAACCGAGGTTGCTGCCAGCTCCTGGTGGCCAAGCGCGGAGTCGAACCGCTAAGTCGTCCTAACGGAGCAACTGCTCAACGCCGTACCCCGGCAGCCGAGTACATTCTGCCGGATTGAACGCCCAGATCCTCACCCGGACAGGGCGGCGTTTGTTCCAGCGGGTTCAGACGACTGTGCCCCACACAGCGAACAAGGGATCACCGGGGGCTTCGATGGGGGTGCATCTCGCCACCTCCACGTCGGCGTATCGGCCGGCGCGTTCAAAGTATTGGCTGACGAGCGCGCAACGTTCGTTCTCATCGAGTTCCAACCAGCCCCGGATCACCTTCGTCGGAAAGCAGCGATTCGAGAACGTGCTCACGACCACGCCTCCGGGGCAGACCACGCGAGCCGTCTCACGCAGTACTTCGATAGGCCGAACGAGGTAGTCGATCGAAACACAACACGTGGCGGCGTCGAAACGATCATCGTCGAACGGGAGCTCCTGATCGATGTTCAGATCGTGCACGACATGCGCCGCCGCCATTGTGTTGGCGCGTAGCTCCCGCTCGTTCATCCCCAACACGACAAGCTCGGTCGGCGGGTGGAAGAAGTGCGAAATCCACGATGACATCAGGTCGAGGACGCGTCCGTCGAGACCGAGTTGCTCGTACAGCCGACCGACGGCGGCGACGGCACGGTCATCGATGTGAGCGACGAACCGGTCCTGCTCGAAAAAAACGGAATCGCTGCCCTCATCGACGCGGGAGAAGAATCCGACGGGAAACCCCTCGTAGAGATCGCGGGCTGCTTGAGTCATTGTTGCCAAAACGTATGCCGAAGATCCACGGTCATTCGAGTCAGCAATGAGATTGCGTCCGTCGCTCGAATCGAGTTGCGGATTAACAGTCGCAGAAAGGTTCCCTGAGTGAGCGGTGTGGTCGCGAACTCGACTTGCCCCTTCGCCGCAAGCCACGACTCTGCCTGTGGATGGTGCAGATGGTCCTCCACCGTCAAGGCAATCAACACGTTTCCATCGAGCGGGACGGTCATTCGTCGTCGAGCTGGCGAACGTCATCTGGCGTGATGACGCGACCGAGGCGGACCGTCGGCAGACCCGTGGCCGAACTCTTCGAAAATGTCGGTGCGGTGTGCGGGATCAACACCCGCGCAAGCAGATCGTTGATGGTCTCGCTCAAAGTCTGGCGCTGATCGCGAGCGATCGCCTGTGCCATGCGATGAAGGTCGGGCTGAAGATCGATGGTAGTCCGCATCACCGCATCAGCTGTTCCCACTGCATCACAAAGCACGAGTCACGTGCTCGCTTCGGTGAGGAGTGCGTCGAGCGTGGCCCCGTCGACTGCACCGAGTTGAACCTTGGCGGAACCATCAGGGCTCACCACCACGAACGCTGGCTGCGCAGGCACGCCGAAACGCTGAAACACGTCGCCCGGGTCATCGCTGATCTGCGGAAACGACAGCCCGTACTTGTCGATGAAACCCTGAAAAGACGCCTCGTCACCAGTCCAGGCAACGCCGACGAAATCGACCTTGCCAGCCCACTTCTCTGCGGCAACTTCGACCGAAGGTGCCTCTCGGTTGCAGATGCTTCAAGTGGGGGCCCAGAACCAGAACGCTGTCGGACGGCCGAAGACGTCCGCACCGTTGAACTCGCCGCCTCCGACCAGCGGCGCCGTGAAGTCGAGCAATTCCGGAACGGCGACTGCCGCTGCGGTTGTCACAACAGGTGCAGATGTCGGGGCGTTCACGGCGGGGGCAGTCGACGGTGTTTCTACGGTCGACGGTGTTGCCGCAGTCGACGGTGTTACCGCAGTCGACGATGTGGTCGATGAACCACACGCCGACAACAGCAAGATCGACGCGAGCGCACTGATCGACAATCGAACCGGAAGCAATGTCACGGTCTCATCGTCGCATGGTCGGGAGTGCGCAACCCAGCGCGGAGCGGTTGTTTCGCAAACGTTTTCGATCTCGCCGTGCGTCGCCGTGAGGTTTCCACCGCCGGAACCCGCGCTCGAGGGGCTGAGCTTTGGTGTTGGGTTGTTGTCAACAGGCTGTCGCAATATGTGGGTGGGGTTGGCGGAACCTGATCCAGACCCCGGCCGTGCGGTCGCGCTGCAGCGTGAACGTTCGTTGCATGACAGGCGGGCGTGGTGGAAGTTTGGATCAGCGACCACGACGGCTGCGGGCAGGATCGCGTCGACTTTCATGTCGCCAGCGCCGATAGCTCGACGCGAC